>JAVYJS010000007.1:0-66841 GCA_032378655.1 Candidatus Arsenophonus melophagi
AATACCGCTAGACAAAATAGCATAAAAGAATATTTAATATGAATTAAGATCTTGGGTAAGAGAGTAAAATGTAAATAATCAGAATTCATTACTGTATTATAATACAGTACATATCTTCGTTCATGTCATGAAGATAAATATGTCTACATAAAATTGTATGTCTCTAATAGACTTGTAGAGTTCATACGAACTATTCATCTAAAAAACTACGTAATACTTCTGAACGGCTTGGGTGGCGAAGTTTACGTAATGCTTTTGCTTCAATTTGTCGAATCCGCTCTCTAGTAACATCAAACTGTTTACCCACTTCCTCTAATGTGTGATCCGTATTCATATCGATACCAAAGCGCATACGCAACACTTTTGCTTCACGGTTCGTCAAACCAGCTAAAACTTCATGGGTTGCTGAACGCAAACTTTCAGAGGTAGCCGAATCTAAAGGTAGCTCTAAAGTCGTATCTTCAATAAAATCACCAAGATGCGAATCCTCATCATCACCAATCGGTGTTTCCATTGGAATGGGCTCTTTAGCAATCTTTAATACTTTACGTATTTTATCTTCAGGCATTAACATACGTTCTGCTAATTCTTCTGGTAATGGCTCACGTCCAATTTCCTGTAGCATTTGGCGAGAAATACGATTTAGTTTGTTGATCGTTTCAATCATGTGCACAGGAATACGGATAGTACGTGCTTGATCAGCAATTGAACGCGTAATTGCCTGTCGGATCCACCAGGTTGCATAAGTTGAAAACTTATATCCACGTCGGTATTCAAATTTATCAACTGCTTTCATGAGACCAATATTTCCTTCTTGAATGAGATCCAAGAATTGGAGACCTCTATTAGTATATTTTTTAGCAATAGAAATAACTAAACGTAAATTTGCTTCAACCATTTCTTTTTTTGCTCGGCGTGCTTTTGCTTCACCAATAGACATTCGTCGGTTAATATCTTTTACCTGCTCAATAGTTAAGCCAGTTTCGTCTTCAATCTTTTGTAGTTTTTGCAAAGAGCGACGAACATCTTCCTCAACTTCAACCAATTTTTCAGACCATGGTTTATTCATGGCTTTTGCTGCCAAAAACCAATTAATATTGGTCTCATGACCAGAAAATAATGTAATAAAGTCTTTTTTAAGCATTTTACATTGTTCAACACATAGTTTCATGATGCAACGCTCTTGACAGCGAACACGATCCATCATATCACGCATATTGTTTACTAAATAATCAAATTGCTTTGGTACTAAACGGAATTGTTTAAAAATTTCTGACAACTGCTTAATTTCTGTGATTGCATGGGCATAGTTACGCCCACTTTTTTGAATTTCAATGGACGTACGTTCATATTGTTTTTGCAGCTCTGCAAATTTTTGCTTAGCGAGTTCTGGATCGATATGATTTTCATCACTATCGTCATTATTATCCTCTTCATCTTTCTCTTCATCTTCATTTATTGTATTTTCAGGTAAAACTGAACCAATATTGGCTACTATCGACGCTGAATCTTCTTTTACGTTTGGATCTACAAAACCGGTAATAAGATCAGATAAGCGAACTTCACCTTTTTCAACACGCTCATATTGATATAATAGATAAGCAATAGCCTCAGGGTATTCAGCAACAGAACATTGAACCTGATTAATGCCATCTTCGATACGCTTAGCAATTTCAATTTCACCTTTACGTGTGAGTAGCTCTACAGTACCCATTTCACGCATATACATTCGCACAGGATCTGTTGTTCTGCCGACTTCGCTTTCAACGCTGGATAATACTTGTGCAGCAGCCTCCACTGCATCATCATCAGTATCAGTTGTTGTTTCTGCCAGAATAAGATCATCGGCATCTGGGGCTTCTTCCATAACTTGAATGCCCATATCATTAATCATCTGGATGATATCTTCGATCTGATCTGAATCGACGATGTCTTCTGGAAGATTATCATGGACCTCAGCATAGGTCAGATAGCCTTGCTCCTTACCTTTAGTAACTAGTAGCTTCAGCTGTGACTGTGGGTTTTGTTCCATAACACGATATCACACTTCATAATTTTGATTGATGTTGGTTTCATAGAATCAGTCAACCAACAATAAAATTAAAGGGAATGTAATGATTTTTACCATGCCCTTTACATTATAGCAACATCATAGTAAATATAGATATTCCATATGTTATGCAGTACGCAACTTAATATATTTGCAGTTTTCAAAATTACTGCTTTATTCTTTCAGCAGCAATTAAACGAACTTCTTCACGTTCTTCATGGGTTAAGCCTTCTGTTCGTGCTTTTGTCATCAAAGATTCGAACCGTTCACTAAGCGCAGTAATAAATAAATGTTCTAATGCATCCATAAACATTTTCTCTGCTATTGCTTCTATCTCTATATCGTTCCAAGTTGCCAGCTTTTCAAGCTGGTTAATAAATTTATTATTACGATAGAACTCTAATAATTGACCAGTAGTAATACCTGGATATGACTTACATAGTTCAGCTAACTCTAAAAATAGCATTAATCCTGGTAATTTTAAGTGTCTAATTCCATCAAGATTAGGAATCAGACTTACAAAATTTGGATGTTGTAGTAACATGGCGATCAATATTCGCATCGTTGTCGGTTTAATTTTTAATGTTTGATACTTTGTTGTTTTTCTGAATCTTTTTGAACTGTTTGAAATCATTCCAATGATGTGTGAAGTATCAGGAATGCCAATAAAATTGCCTAATTCTTGTGCTAAATATAACTGAAAAGCACTTCCAGATACCCGTTTAATTAACGGAATAGCGAGACGATTTAATTTTGCTTTACCTTCAAGACTCCCCAAATCAACTTGTTTAATCAATGTATCAAACAAAAATTTTGACATCGAGTTTGATTTTTCTATGCGTTGTTCAAAATTTGCTTTACCCTCTTTACGTATTAGTGAATCAGGATCCTCGCCATCAGGTAAAAACATAAATTGCAGACGCCTGCCATCCTGCAAATAAGGAAGCGCTGTTTGCAGCGTTCTCCATGCAGCTTCATGACCGGCCTGATCCCCATCATAACAACAGATAACTGTGTCTGTTGTTCTGAACAGTAATTGAATATGTTCTACTGTTGTTGATGTACCTAATGAAGCTACGGCATAATTAATACCAAATTGCTTTAGAGCAATAACATCCATGTAACCTTCAACAACTAATAGTTTAGAAGGTGCTAGGTTATTTTTACTAGCTTCATATAAGCCGTATAACTCTCGGCTTTTATGAAAGATCGTCGTTTCTGGCGAATTGAGATATTTTGGTAACGTATTATCTATAATACGACCACCAAAAGCCACAACACGCCCTCTCCGATCTAGGATCGGAAACATGATTCGTTCACGAAAACGATCATAAGTACGACCATTGTTGTTGGTTACTAACATACCAACGGCATCTAGCTGTTTAAGGTACTCAGCCTGGTTAGCAAAATGCCTAACCAGGCTGTCCAGACCTTTTGGTGAAAACCCGATAGAAAAATAATTAATAATTTCATGAGTTAAGCCGCGTTGTATTAAATATTTTTTTGCATTATAGCCTTCTTTTTGATTCAATGATTTTTGATAAAATTGGTTGATATTAGTCATTAATTGATAAAGACTTTGTCGCTGATATTTCTCTACTTTATTTGAAATATTACTAGTTTCATAAGGAATTTCCAGTCCATGCATACTAGCAAGCTCTTCAATTGTTTCAACAAAGTTTAGCTTTTCATAATTCATTAAAAAATCAATCACATTACCATGTGCACCACAGCCAAAACAGTAATAAAACTGCTTATCGCGATTAACAGTAAATGAAGGCGTTTTTTCATTATGAAATGGACAATACGTATGATAGTTTTTCCCTTGTTTTTTTAATGGAACCTTAGTATCAATAAGGTCAATGATATCGGTTCGAGCCAATAACTCATTGATAAATGTACGTAAAATGTGTCCAGCCATAAATCCTTCATTGATACAGGAAAAGCAATACAGGAAAAGTGCGGCCTGCTTGATTTACTTAATCACTGTTTCATAAACCGTTACTAATTTAGTATACACGAGTACGGCGTACGTTATTGCGAGCCAATTTTTTAGCATGTCTCTTTATTGCTGATGCTTTATCACGTTTACGTACAGTCGTTGGTTTTTCATAGAATTCACGGCGGCGCACTTCAGCTAGTATGCCTGCTTTTTCGCAGGAACGCTTAAAACGACGCAGCGCTACGTCAAATGGCTCATTTTCACGTACTTTAATTACTGGCATCTGCCTTTTACCTCAAAAATCTATTTTTCTAGCAAAATAACTACTTTTTTTTTAAAAAAAAGTACATCATTTTACTTTAACGTGTATGACTTTGTAAAGTGCTATATAAAGCGACAAGCACATTATCTACAAATTCTTTTAATTCAATCCCTCTTCCTTTAAGAGAGATATTTATGTGCTGAAAAGTGATATACTATTACATAAAAGTAATAAACTCATTTTTAGTAAAATGATAGGTAGTATATGCGTGTTTTAGGTATAGAAACCTCGTGCGATGAAACTGGCATTGCGATTTATGATGATCAAGCAGGGTTATTAGCTAATCAATTATATAGCCAGGTAAAATTGCATGCAAATTATGGTGGTGTTGTTCCAGAGTTAGCTTCTCGTGATCATATTCGTAAAACAATTCCTCTAATTAAGGAGGCATTACAAGAAGCCGGTTTAACTGATGGCGGGATTGATGCTATTGCTTATACAGCAGGACCAGGTTTAATTAGTTCCTTATTAGTTGGGGCAACAATTGGTCGTGCTTTGGCGTTTGCTTGGCGAGTACCAGCGATCCCTATTCATCACATGGAAGGACATTTATTAGCTCCAATGCTCGAAGAAAATAGTCCTAAATTTCCATTTTTAGGGTTATTAGTTTCTGGTGGACATACTCAGTTAATTAGCGCTCAGGAGATTGGTGAATATCAGTTATTAGGAGAGTCAATTGATGATGCAGTAGGCGAAGCTTTTGATAAAACAGCAAAATTATTAGGATTAGACTATTCTGGAGGACCGGCATTATCCTTGTTAGCTCAACAAGGACGGCATGGTCGTTTTGTATTTCCTAGACCAATGACCGATCGCCCTGGATTAGATTTTAGTTTTTCAGGTTTAAAAACCTTTGCTGCTAATATCATTCGTAACCATAGCATGGATCAACAAACTTCTGCAGATATTGCTCGAGCATTTGAAGATGCTGTGGTAGATACATTAGTGATTAAATGTCAACGTGCTTTGAAACAAACTGGTATCAAGCGATTGGTTATGGCTGGAGGTGTAAGCGCAAATCGTACATTACGAATGAAAATGACAGAATCAATAACAAAAATTGGTGGAAACGTTTTCTATGCTCGTCCGGAATTTTGTACAGATAACGGTGCAATGATAGCATTAACTGGCATGATTCGTATAAACAGTTACATTGATAATAGTCTGGATATTACCGTTAAAACACATTGGCCACTCTCAGATTTATCACCATTAACATATAAACCCACGCATACATGAACTTCAGTACAAAATGTAATAATTTAGTGTTATTAGCACGTAATAAGTTAGTATTCAGTTATTTCATCATGTGTTCTTGTTGTTATTTGTTACCTTTCATGGGTTGCTTTGAGAAATTTAAGCAAATTGAATGATTGCTGTATTGGGTTTTCGCTTTTTTCTTTCTTTTTTTCCATATACGGCTTTCTTTTCCATGCCATAGCTTCTGAATGTTTCCATGATGACGAAATAGTATCAAACATGAAAGTATTGCTGCTGAAAAGGTAAACTCTGGTTTAAACCACCAGACATAAAATGGTGTCAATATAGCACTTACAATAGCGCTTAATGATGAATATCCACTAAGAAAGAAAGTCAGTAGCCAAGTGCCAGCAATAACGCTAGATACATCCAAGCTAATAGTCACAATAGAGCCAAAGGCAGTAGCAACACCTTTTCCGCCTTTAAAACGAAAAAAAATAGGGTAAATATGGCCCAAGCAGGTGGCAATAGCAATAATTCCAAAATAAAGAGGGGAGATCATTAAGTAATATGATAACCATAAAGGGATCATACCTTTTAACATGTCGCATATCAGTACGACTATTGCTGTTTTTTTATTACCGATTCGCAATACATTAGTTGCTCCAGGATTTTTAGAACCATGATATCGAGGATCAGGAAGACCCATAAACTGATAGATCAATACGGCGCTCGAAATTGAACCACAAAGGTAGGCAAAGATAATAATGCCAAATGCAATTGCACTCATATCATTACTCCAAATAATCAAGATCTTATTCACTGAATCTATTAATAATAATTCTATTATTTAAATAGAGATTAGATATCGCCTTTCAAGGTCACAGTAATATCAGAATCTTAAGAATTCGCTTATTATAATGGATGATAAATTATTTTTCAATCTTTGATATAGATTAGTACTATATACTAAAAATAGTAATTTTTTACTTTCCTATTATTGTTATTATTTAATACTAAATAGTAAATATAGAGTTAGCTTTCCAATAACATTTTATATCCGAAAAGTAATATTTACTGGTATAAAATTAAACATAAGAGCTTAGGTGATGTATGGATATTATATTTATTGAGCAGTTATCGGTCTTTACAACTATTGGAGTCTATGATTGGGAACAAACTATCCAACAAAAACTATTACTTGATATTGAAATGGGATGGAATAATGAGTATGTTGCTAAAAATGATCAGGTAGAATACTATTTAGATTATGCTCAAGTTAGTCAAGTGATTTCTCAGTATATAGAAAAGAGAAAATTTTTTTTAATAGAGCGTGTTGCACAAGAAGTTGCTAATATTATTTTGAATAAATTTAAAAGCGAGTGGGTACGTGTTAAAGTCTCTAAATTCAGTGCTATTGCGCGTGCAAAAAAAGTTGGCGTGATTATAGAACGAACCAAGACAATAGGTTGAGGTTAAACTAAAATAGGTAAAATAGTTTGTTGTTGGCGCCAATCAGTTAACACGCGAATGCGTTCCCTTATAAGCTCTTCCTTGATCGCAAGGCCTTGGATACCTTTGCCAACTAGATGTTTACCAGATATTTTTTGTACTGTTTCAAATGCGCTAACAAAAAAGATAGCTTGCAGGTAAGTAATATGCTCTTGTTCAATCCGACTGCGTGCATCAGCTTCACAGGCAATCAGCAATTGATTGATGCGTTCTGGTTTTCTCCAACTATCTAATTGATAGAATAGACGAACTATGCTTTCAGGTGTTAACTGGTTAATTTTATGGATTGTTTGATGAAAACGTATAACTAATATGGCTAGTTCCATGATTCTATTTGGAATTGATAACCGTTTACACATAGCCTTAATCAATAGAATAGCCTGTTTTTCATGGTCTTCATACTCAGGCCATTTCCTTCTTGATAAAAGTCCCTGACCAAGACTATGACAGAGCGTAGCAAAGCGCGTTTCGATATTTTTAGTTAATGATGCCGCTATTTTTAATGTTAAAAGAGTATGTATTCCGGCATCCATTTCTATGTATGATTCATCTATAGTAGGTAAGCCAAATAAGCGATTCATTTCAGGAAAAAGAATAGCTAATGCACCACAATCACGTAAGACATGAAAATAAATTTCTGGCGCAGATGATTGCAATGCTTTTTCTGTTTCGCTCCAAATCTTTTCTGCAGGAATTGTTCTCAATTCATAATTAGAAACAATTTTATTCATTAGTAGTCTTGTCTCGTTTGGAATAGTAAATTTTTGATTAGCGAATCGAGCAGAAAAACGTGCTATTCTAAGTATGCGTAAAGGATCTTCCGCAAAAGCGTCCGAAACATGGCGTAAAAAGCGGTTTTTTATATCCTTCTGACCATTAAAAGGATCAATGAGCTTACCACATGCAGTTTGAGCAATTGCATTAATAGTCAAGTCTCGACGCAATAGATCTTCTTCTATCGTAACATCTGGTGTAGAATGAAAAGAAAAGCCAGTATAGCCAACACCCGTTTTACGTTCTGTTCTGGCAAGGGCATATTCTTCATGCGTATTAGGATGAAGGAAAACTGGAAAATCTTTTCCTACTTTCTGGAAACCTAGCTTGATTAAATCAGATGGAGTTGCACCGACTACCACCCAGTCACGATCAGCTACTGGTAACCCTAGTAGCTGATCTCTTATTGCACCGCCAACAAGATAAATTTGCATGTTATTTTCTGGAATCTGCCAAACGATTATCTCATTTTACTACATAGTAAAATGAGATAATAATAAAAAACTAATTCATCACTAATAAACCTCATGCCTTATATGAACTACTATAAAATCAGTTCTTAGAATATTTATCAATATTAATTTCGCATTGCTCATCGTTTTTTTTGAGCTCTGAGCGTATTAACTCATTTTGAGTTTTTATTTGCTGTTGTTATTAACAATATTATTCACTAACAATATTATTCACTAGTAGAAATAGTGTTTCTTATTTCAATTAGCTGAAATATTCCATTTACGATTAAAGGTCAGTCCATCTTAAAATCTTCCATTTAAGCATAGCTAGTTTCTTTAGCTATGCTTAATAATTAAACTTGATCATTACTTGTAACCTACTAAATAGGTAGTTAATCTGTAACATTTTTAAGGATATGTCAGGGTTTTGATCATAAAAGATTTCCTTCATTCTATTCAACTATTTTTAAACTGTTCAAATACCATTGAACTTATACTAATATCTATGATATATAGATATAAATTTTAAAAAGAAAAATTCTTTCATGATAAAGAAGAAGAAGATTGCTATCAGTTATAGTATTAATATACCAATATTAAGCAAAATAAATCTGCGTTTTGTTTATAACTTATTTATAGTTAACTCAATAAGTTATTCAATTTTTGAACACTATTCAGTGAATCTTTGAAGATCGTATCTTGTCTCTGTACTATTTTAGCTTACATATATTCTTCAAGAATATATGTAAGCTAAAATAGTATTAAAATAGTATTATTAATTGCTTCAATGACTTGTTTTTTTGGATATAGTGTTCAAAATTTTCATTTGCTATGGTCATTAGGAATGAACAATATTAATCCTGAATAAGGCTTGACGGTTACATCGAGTCCTTAATATAATCTTCAGCAGATCGTTGATACTTGAGAAAAGCAGCCCGCAAACTAATGAATAGTTGATGTTACATTTTTGATTTTTTATTTGGTAGATATGGCAACTGATTCCAGTGATCTAATCAAAGCATTGTTAAAAAATTTTTAACACTATGAAGCGTTATCCGTTGTAATACTCCATAATTACATTATGTCTTCCACGGTATCTTCTAATATCGTTGGCTTGCTTTATTTTTTTCTGAGAAAACACAATCAAAAATAAAACATTTTCTTTATAACTGTTAATAATCTTTTGAGGATTTGCTTATATCTACCTATAAGCTATTAGGTAATTATGCCTATTAACATAATAGGCATAATTTAAAATGTAGATATACAAAACATAAATGATATGTAATATATAAAAATACTATTTAATTTATTTAAAATTTAAATATAAAATAGAAAATGAATACTGAAGCATAGCTTACAGTTATTAAAACAATTAATTTAACCTAGTTACCTATTTCAATAGGAGTTTTATGTTTTTAAAAAACAAATGAAACTCATTATTTATGATGATTCACGAAATAATAAATGCTACAATATCCTACAATACAAATATTCTAAAATAGAATATGTTATTGACTCTTCTTTATTGATTGTGATTTCAAATGTTGAATATCATAATAATTCATTTCATAGAAATGAAATGATGGATAGACAAGTACTGTATTTATTGACGGCGCCATAAAGTGCCTTGTGGGCGATCCTCTAATATAATGTCCATTCTCGTTAGCTCATCACGCAACGAGTCAGCCTTTGCCCAAAGTTTATTTTTTCTAGCCTCATTGCGACGTTTTATTAAATCCTTAATTTTTTCCATTGCATCTCTTTGAGAGACTTGTATATGACTTTGTAAAAATTGTTCAGGATTTTGCGTTAATAACCCTAATATATTTGCTAATTTGCGTAATTCTACAGCTAACGCATTTGCCATTGTTGTATTATTCTCTTTAAGATGATTAAAGCGATTAATTTCATTTGCTAAATCAAATAGCACTGAATATGCTACTGGAGTATTAAAATCATCGTTCATGGCTGCTAAAAACCGTTGTGTAAATGCTTCAGTATCGAGAGATTGTACATTATTAAAATCAGTATTTCGTAATACTGTATAAAGACGCATAAGTGATTTATGTGCTTGCTGTAAATTTTCCTCAGTATACTTTAATTGATTACGATAATGTTTTGATAATAAGAAATAACGTACCGTTTCAGCATCATATTGCGCCAATACATCACGGATGGTTAAAAAATTATTTAATGATTTTGACATTTTCTCTTGATTAACCATAACCATTCCAGTATGCATCCAATAGTTTACATATGCTTGATCATGAGCACAGGTTGATTGAGCTATTTCATTTTCGTGATGAGGAAACATTAAATCTGCCCCTCCTCCATGAATATCAAAATGTTTACCAAGTTGTTTATGATTCATGGCAGAGCATTCAATATGCCAGCCAGGTCGTCCATCTCCCCAAGGAGATGGCCATCTTGGCTCATTGTGCTTAGACAATTTCCATAACGCAAAATCTAATGGATTTCTCTTGGAATCAGAGATTTCAACGCGTTTTCCCGCTTGTAATTGTTCGAGATTTTGGCGAGATAAAAGACCATAATGCAAGTTGCTATTAATAGCAAACATGACATCACCATTATCTGCAATGTAAGCATGGTTACGCTCAAGCAATCGCTCAGTAAAAGCAATAATTTCATTAATATAATGTGTTGCTCTTGGTTCAACATCAGGGCGTAAAATACATAGAGAATCAAAATCTTTATACATTTCAATTAACATACGTGATGTTAAAGCGTCACATGATTCATTATTTTCTGCTGCCCGTTTAATAATCTTATCATCCACATCAGTGATGTTACGCACGTAGGTAACATCATAACCAAGATAACGTAAATAACGGCTAATCATATCAAAAGCTACAAAGGTTCTTCCATGTCCGATATGACATAAATCATAAATAGTAACACCACATACATACATACTAATTTTTCCTGGAATAATCGTTCTGAACTCTTCTTTTTGACGAGTGAGTGTATTATAAATTTTTAACATGAAGATTTTATCCATTAAAAGTGGCACATGCAGTAAATGATTTTACTTTGATTACAAATCTATACGAAATATTTTGTTAATAAAAACAAGAGTTATTAGCAACTTATTCTGCGTTATGTCACTACGCAGTGCAAGAAAATGACACGAATAGTTTTGTATACTCTACCAAACAAATACTGACATATTATGGTATAATATGGTATCTACTTATTCTTTACTACAGAAAGAATAAGTACTGTTCGTTTATTATTTTTTACATTATATTCTCTATTCTTAATAGAAGGGATAGAGTGAGCTTTTCATGCTAATTTAATTTTTTATAAAAACTTTTAATCAGCAATGTAAAAGACCAGCAAAATATTTTTTGAGCTACTCCCATGATGCGTGTTACAATAATACGATGTGTAGTACTTCTATTACTGAAGTGATGATTCAAGATATCAGTTTTAAAGCAAGCATAAAATAACTAAGGATCCACTGAACAAAAAAATAAGCACTAATTCAAAAATCAGTGTGGTGTAACTGTAACAGCAAGAACTTATGATGTACTTTCAATAAAGTACAATGCTGTATTATAGTTACAGATAACTACTGTCTAAAATTCTCTGTAAAACTACAAGATTAGTAGAGTTACTATGTGTGATGCATGAGTTAATAGAGCTGATAATATTAATAAACAACAAGCGTTAGACCAGTATTGATAGTTTATATTATGATGTACTAATTGAAGATTAGTATCAGTAAACACATAAAGTTAACGAATAATTAAACTATGGTCATTTTATTTATTGCTGACTTGCATTTAAGCGAACAAGAGCCCGCTATTACCGTCAGTTTTCTGCATTTCTTAAGGGAACAGGCTAGTAAAGCCAAAGCTTTATATATTTTAGGTGATTTTTTTGATTATTGGATAGGAGATGATAATCCAAGTCTACTATATAAATCCATAGCGAAAGAACTCCAGGAACTACGAAGTAAAGGTGTTACTTGTTACTTTATTCATGGTAATCGTGATTTTTTACTGGGTAAAAAATTTGCTAAAGCAAGTGGAATGACCCTCCTTCCTACTGAGAAGGTATTAACACTTCATGGTCATCATATCCTCATTTTACACGGTGATACACTGTGTACTAATGATGTTTCTTTTCAACGCTATCGAAAAAAAGTACATAATCCATTGCTGCAGAGGCTCTTTTTAGCGCTTCCGTTATCTACCCGACATAGTATTGCTAAAAGAATGCGTAAAAATAGTCAAGCCGCAATTCAGCTTAAGCCAGCATACATTACAGATGTCAATAAACAAACAGTGATTGAAAAATTTCAAAAATATCAGGTTGATTGGATGATCCACGGCCATACCCATAAACCGGCTATCCATGATATTCATGTTAATGGTAAAATCTTACACAGAGCAGTATTAGGTGCCTGGGATAAAAATATTGCAGTAATCAAAATAACGCCTACAACTATTGAGTTACTGCATATTCCTGTTATTTAACACTTCGCATCTCCGCGAGATTCTATGATGAAAATAAGCAAATGTTTTCTTTATTTATTTACTATGCTATGATCTCACTTCATTTCGATCAATTCAGAAATGCAAACCAATAGGAGCAACAAATTAATGATCAGTCCATTTGGTGCACAAACAAGGTTACAAACAGCTCCGAAAATTGCTATTGTAATGGGTTCAAAAAGCGATTGGAGTACGATGAAATATTCTGCTGATATACTCTGTGAGCTCATGTTATCTCACCATGTAGAGATAATTTCTGCTCATCGTACGCCTGATAAACTATATACATTTGCGGAACAAGTAAAAGAAAAAGGATTTCAGATTATCATTGCTGGCGCCGGTGGTGCCGCGCATTTACCTGGTATGTTAGCAGCTAAAACATTAGTTCCTGTTTTTGGAGTACCAGTAGTAACAGCGATATTAAAGGGTATCGACAGCCTTTATTCTATTGTCCAAATGCCTAAAGGAATTCCAGTGGCTACTTTCGCTATTGGTAAAACAGGAGCAGCAAATGCGGCATTATTAGCAGCTCAATTCCTAGCTTGCACTGACGGAGAACTTTATGAGCGCTTATTAATCTGGCGCTTAAAACAAACTAATGATGTTTTAAGCCAACCAGATCCTAGAGAGGCAGAATGAAACCGATTTGTGTTATGGGTAATGGTCAGCTTGGCCAAATGTTACGTCAAGCTGGAGATCCGCTAGGTATTAGCGTCTATCCTATTGGTATCTATGATGCATTAGAGAGTATTCCTTATCAGGAAAGTATCATAACAGCTGAAATTGAATGCTGGCCCAAAAATTCCCTTACATATGAATTAGCTCGCATGCCTAATTTTGTTAATCGCGATATTTTTCCACAACTGACTGATCGACTTTTACAAAAAAAAATACTAGATTCATTATCGTTACGTACAGCTACCTGGCGTCTTCTTAGAAGACGAGAACAATGGCCAAAATTATTTAATGAGCTAGGCGACTGTGTTATTGTAAAATGTCGTACTGGTGGTTACGACGGCCGCGGACAATGGCGTATAACACCTAAAAATTTATTTCTGTTACCAGTTGAAATCTATGGTCATGCAATTGTTGAACAGGTCATTTCCTTTTCAGAAGAAGTATCACTTATTGGCGCACGTAGTATAAATGGTACATGTGTATTCTATCCAATAACATACAATCTACACCAAGATGGCATCTTGAGAGTTAGTATCGCGTTTCATGAGCCTAATAAAAAATTGCAGCATCAGGCAGAATTAATGCTATCGACTATTATGACGACATTAAATTATATTGGTGTGATGGCAATGGAATGTTTTATATTAAATAATACACTACTAATTAATGAATTAGCGCCGCGTGTTCATAATAGTGGTCATTGGACGCAAAATGGCGCCTCTATAAGTCAATTTGAACTTCATCTGCGAGCTATTTTAAATTTACCGATCCCGACCCCTAACACAAATGCTATATCAGTGATGATTAATTTAATAGACACAGCATTAAATCCTGCATGGCTTTCATTACCATTAATTCAGCTTCATTGGTATAAAAAAGATTTACGCCCTAGGCGTAAATTAGGTCATCTAAATTTGTGTAGTCGAGACTGTCAAACGATCAATGACTCACTAAATAAAATACTATCCTTACTTCCTAAGGAATATAGTGCTAGTATTAACTTAGCTAAACATAAAATTAGCACATACTTCACTCAGGAAGGGAGTATAAATAAAAAAAATAACTAATATTATTACTCAACTAGTATAGCACATAGTCAATTAGTGTAGTTGAGTTCACTTTTTTATGCGTAGTTTTTACTTTGTAGTTTTAAAATCTGAAACTCTTTAACTCTTTTATTACATAATGCACTATTTGTATGTAACTCCTATATATTGGACTCTTATTGTAGATTACGATTCTCTTAATAAGAGAGTCTACTTTACTGCGTTACTGATTTTTATCCTAAACATCACTCATGAGTGTAAATAGATCTAGAAATAAACATAGTTTAATGTGTAATCTTTAAATCTAAATCATCTCTAATAGATGCCTTAGAGAAGCACTATTATTCGGTCTTGTAATTGTAGTCATGGTTTTATTATATAATATTTTATAAACAATTGATTTTTATTATTTGCACTATTATTCTTTACTGCTCTTCTATGAAGATACGTGTTGTATATTTTGAAGGGTTACCTGATAAATATTTGCTTTAATTGTTTTAAAAAAAAATCACTTTCTTTCGTTTTTTAACATTTAAGATAGGTAGTCGATAAGGAATCAAGATTCACTGTAATAGTTAATCTAATTAAGATCTATTTTTTTAGCGCATATTCATCTAAAATTAATGGCACATTTATTAGATTATTTTTAGGACTTTTGACTATTATTCTTTTATTACACGATTGTTTGTGTAAAAGTTGATATGACATTATTTATGCTACAGTCAATAACTAATCAGTTAGTCTAATTCTCACTAGAAACAATTTTTAAAGCATAAAAAAGATAGCCTTTAGTATTGTTTTAAACGCTTTTATATTATACTATCAAAGTATTTCTAACCTTTTACTACACTATCTATTAGCTAATAGATAGTGTAGTAAAAGGTTAGAATCGAGCTCTTATGGCAAGAAAACGTTGTCTGCTAGGACTGGAAGGTGTGCTAGATTATTCGCAGCTACAGTTTTTCTATGTATTGAGTCAATGTTTATTAAACACATTAACTTTAAACTAACATCAAAGAATCCAGGACATTTTTACGTATTTTATCTAATTTTTTAAAATAAAAAATCGTTTTACTATTTCAAAGTAAAACATCTTCAGCAACAACTTTATGTATTAATCCACAACTCTTTATCTTAGAATAAAGTAAAAGGTTGTGGATTAAGTATTTTATCTTTTAGTTCAAAAGGTTTTGAACATTAGGCTTACAAGCCTTCTACTTTATCAATTAATAAAAATCTTAATTTAATTAATTTATTTCTTAATTGAATAATCAATTTAGATCTTATTTAATGTAGTAAAAGAATATATAGTAGTATACTAATCATTAATAATTAATTACGATACTATCAAGGTCAGCAAATCTTATTTGCATTTGTAATTTTGCAATGATTCATTAAATAGTTAACTGATGAATTAGTTTTTGCGATGTTTTAGCAAAAACATGTGCTATATTGCGTATATAGCGCCTGAGTTAACGCATATACTCTCGAAAAGAGATAATTGCGATATGGCAATTAACTGCCGAGTAATTCAGTTTAAGCATCATTTAAACTATTTATTTATTACAACAAATAAAATAGTTACTTTATAGTATTCAAGAACTGCAAGACCATAAAACTGAAGAGTTTATCCTGTTGCAGGTTAATAGATATTATTCTAGAATAGAGAAATTAAAAATACTGAAGTAATTAAGTTTGCTAAACGCAAAAATTGAGCGAGAACGATTTTGATCTTTTACAGATAAAAAATCAATTAAACTAAAAATCAACTGCATTAAACTGCAAAGCAGTCAATACATCAGAAATAAAAAATGACAAGAGAAGCCTTGCTAAATAGCAAGGGAATATAGAATGTGCACAATACAGTTAATACTTAATCTCATAATTTAAATAAAAATCAAAACATTAAAAATATTTCTAATGCTTCTTAATCACGATTTTTGCCAGCAATGTATCACAAGACATTAATGACGGAGATTTTATCTGACTTAGTAAAATATACTACCTGGAGCAAATTTATTCACTACTTTACTAAAGTAAAACAGGAAAACGCAATGAACTTATTTTCTTTTAGTATCACACCTATAGTGATTTTTATCACTATAGGCATTCTCTTCACTTGTATAAAAACTGTTCCACAAGGTTTTCAATGGACAGTAGAGCGTTTTGGACGCTATACTCGAACTTTACTACCAGGATTGCATATCATTGTTCCATTTATGGATAAAATTGGACGAAAAATTAATATGATGGAACGTGTTTTCGATATTCCTTCACAAGAAGTTATTTCTAAAGATAATGCAAATGTTACAATTGATGCAGTTTGCTTTATTCAAGTCATTGATCCTGTTCGTGCTGCATATGAGGTAAATAATCTTGATTTATCAGTAATTAATCTCACTATGACCAATATTCGTACGGTATTGGGTGCAATGGAACTGGATGAGATTTTATCTCAACGAGATTCTATCAATAGTCGTTTATTGCATATTGTTGATGAGGCTACGAATACTTGGGGACTAAAAATTACTCGGATAGAAATCCGAGATGTTCGGCCACCAAAAGAATTAATTAATGCTATGAATGCCCAAATGAAAGCGGAACGCACTAAGCGTGCGGATATTTTAGAAGCAGAAGGGGTTCGCCAGGCAGCGATACTTAAAGCGGAAGGTGAAAAACAGTCACAAATTTTAAAAGCAGAAGGTGAACGTCAGTCAGCATTTCTTCATGCTGAAGCACGAGAGCGTGCAGCTGAAGCAGAAGCTAAAGCAACTCAAATGGTCTCTGATGCCATTGCCAGTGGCGATATGCAAGCAATAAACTATTTTATTGCAGAAAAATATACTGATGCACTAACCAATATTGGTAAGGCGAATAATAGTAAAGTGATTATGATGCCACTTGAAGCAAGTAATTTAATTAGTGCTATTGGCGGTATTAGTGAACTTTTTCAAGAAAATAAAAAAAATAATAGCCCAAAGGCTATTTAAAGTTCAATAGAAGTTTAATAGGATGCTTAAGCAAATAATTGCAGAGCCGGTCTGGTTTTGGTTCTTTATAGGTGGATTATTTCTGATTGCTGAACTATTAAGTTCTAGTGGCTATTTACTCTGGATAGGTATTGCTGCTATTTTCACCTCATTTATAATCTGGCTTATACCTGAAATTAGTTGGAATTTGCAAGGCATTTTATTTTCTATTATGATCATTTTTTCTGTATTGAGTTGGCGTAAATGGTTTTGTATAAGTAGCAAATCATTGATTAGTGATCCCAATAAAAAACAACATCAATTCATTGGTATGAAAGCATACTTAATCTCAGATACTAATAATGGTTATAGCAGAATTAGACTTATGGATGGTAGCTGGAGAATTTATTGTTCTGAGCAATTGTCAGCGAATGCTGAAGTTGAAGTGATTGATATTGAGGGTATCACACTAACAGTTAAACCTGTTAGGGCTATTCAACAGAATAGCCAATCATCAAGATGATCAATGATTATTGATCGAGAATTTTAGTTTCATAAACGCGATTCAATGAGCATAATTATATTTATGTATACTATAGTATAGTACTACTAAAATAAGTATAGTACTACTAAAATAGTGATGTTTTCATCATTGAACGAATCATACCATGTAGCATTGGGAGTATTAATTATACTTAATACTATTATTCTAGTACGCTAGACTAATAGTCTTAGTCTCTATTTATAAAAAATTCCAGGGCTGCAATTAAGATCAAAAATTAAATAAATTGGTGATTACATATTGATTACATATGATTATATTAATAATCATGGGTTTAATATCAGTAAATACGTTATTGAACCAATCGTCTATCAAGGAGCTCTCTAATTTCGAGAGATTAATAACAAGCTAGAGTTTCTAATTTTTTAGGATCAATAATGTATTACTTTTGGAATATCTCAGCCTGGCATAAGTTGCCTTGCTTGCCACGATGCAAGGCTGAGAACAGATAACAGATCAGGTAAGCACTAATAATGAGTACATTGCTTTTTCTGTAATGAATGTACTTAATGAATGCACTTAATGTAATGAGTCTGAAATTGTTTCTAAATTTACGATTACTTGTTTTAAATAAGTAAGGGAACCAGTAATCAATTTAGTAATAAAATCTTAAATATCTTGTAAAGATAGATAGTTATCCATCAATCTGAGAGTATTGATAGATAACAATATATATTGTAGTTAATTTTGAAAGAATAATTACATAGATGCTTCCATATTATTTAAGCAGTAGCAGAATTATTACTAATAAGATTTTTCTGTTAACTCTAGGCTAGAAACCTTAACCTGTTAACTCAAATGTTTCTTCAAAATCAAGAAGAGTATGATAAATATCCAATAATTAATTCATGACTTTGAAGCATAATAAATCTTAGAGGCTAATAAGATATATCTTAAATAACTGTTTAGCATGAAATATATTTTACATTTCATGCTCACAATTTCGCATATCTTACGTATATCTTATTGGCTATTAAGACGTCATCAATTTAATAAGAGTCGATAATTCGCATTGTAATAACAAGCAATGTAGTTAATCGTTTAAAAACCACATAAAATAAGATAATTTCAATCATCTTTAAATTCAAGATGAACTAATCAAAACCCATGAGCTAAAATAACCTCAATAGTATATTGATAAGTTATCTAATCTAATGAGCTATTCAGCATGTTTAACAGTGTGAATCAGTGAAGATATAGATTGACACTGTCTTGAATATAAAGACAGTGTCTCTAAAAATAGATCCTTATATCCAGTAAGGCTCTTGAATCCCTACGGGAGATAAGGATCTATTTCATCATCGGAATGATATTGTGTTTTCTTTTTATATGGCCGATTGCAATATATCTAGTCAAGTAACATGACTATATGTTGTTGTCTACAACAAAATAAAAGAAGTTACAATGGTAGGAAAACTCAGCAATCAGAAAATTATTTCTTTGTAAAATCATTTGATTGAGCCATTTAAATCTTTTAACGCATTGCAATGCACCCATCCCTTTATTTAATAAAGGGATGGGTGCATAACGTAACACGCTATCCTAATAGGAGTATAAAAAGAAAAAGATGCTTTATAATTCTGAACAGAACTGCATATTGTTATGATCATCTTCCTAATGTATTACCTCTTGGTGCACTTTTCGTTCATGGAAGTGTATTTTAATGAAGGATGCCATATCCATGTATAATACAGTTCTTGTCTGTTTTATGAAACAGCGTATGACTTTCTTGACAGGAGAAAGCAAGATCTTACTTGCTCAGCAAGTAAGAAATAAAAGTCAATGTATCTTATCTATTAAGATTTTCGAGGTATTATTAAATGGCAATCCATTATTGAATTTCCTTTAGCTAAAGTACTAAAGGAAATTAGGAGATCCAAACTTTAATTGAATGAAAAGTTACAAAAGAGTATATTACTATAGTTAGTTTTATTGCGCTAGGTGTATAACTAGTTCTTCCTTGTATATAGAGCACTGCATTGTTAAGACGACATTTCATATTAATCAGATCATTAATGGTTAATGTGCAACTGTAGCTCTAGTAGATTAAAAATTAATTAAATCCATAAATATATTAGTACAGTATATCTGTATCAAAGCGCAATAGCAAATTGCTGAAATAAATTATGATATTTTAATCCGTCACAATATTGGTAATGTTAACCGCTAATGTGTTATTAAGTATTCCTTTAGATCATTTACATATTCAATTAAGCCGATAGATTTTTAGACGAAAATTGGCAGTTAGATTAACAATAATTAAGAATCATCATTGAGTCTTTAAAGAAAGATTAGATCAGTATTTTGGATAATAAGTAATAAACCAATATGGTTAACCATGTTTACTGTCCTGTATAAATCATGAAATTTTACATTGATCTTTAATTAGTATCATTAAAGTATGAATGGACTCTTATATTTTTCTTATTCCTATTTATTCTTTTCTGTTCTTCTTTTGAAGAAGAGATAAGTGTAAATATTGTTTACAAGCAATAAATTTAAAGGTTGAAAATGTAAAAAGATCGTCCAACCACTGCTTAATGGCAATGGTATCTATGACGCTTACCATAATACTGGTATTTCTGCCGCTTGTACTGAACGAGCATTCTTTTTACTAGTGTTGCACACAGATCATTCCTATGGCGCATTTATTGGAATTTTTACTATAATTTATTGGATTTAAGTATTTTTGATGGCATAAATATCGATTAAAAGTAAGAAATGAACCTATTCAAAAAACTATAAATGTCCATTGCATTCACTCATCAACAATCTCTATATTTAATCAAGATTATTGATATTTTGATCTTGATCGTCATTCTCATTTTTATTGAGATTTTATAATTTATTTCTTCTTCTTAAGAATCATACAACTTTATTTTTTGAATGGTATCAAACGTTGATTGATACTCATGTATCAATTTATTTTTATGTTGATTACAAGTGTTAATTTGGCTAATTTAATTCTAACAATGAGTATTGTATTTCTCTGAATAGCTAAGCGAAAGCTATTAGATTACTAAAGTATTTAGTATTATTGACTTTAACACCTAGAAAGAGAGAGTCGTTACTATCATTAAAGGTAGAGTATTATAATTATCATTTATAAAAGTACTCATATTGGTACTATAAGACTTGCTTTCTAAGCAAGTTACAGCAATGAGTAGTAGCATTTACATTTAGTGTAAGGTTTTCTCTAAATACAATGTGTATTAATTCTGTTTCAAACATTGTTATTTTGCTTAAATCACCGGCTAGCATTAATCATTACTATTATGATTGATCCATTACTCAAGCTAAGTAATGAAGATCGTATGAAAGCAAATTATAGATTCAAGTAATGTACAGTTAGAGGAAATTACAGAACGAATTTTGATTCGTATAGAAATCGTTCTTTCTAAGAAATCACTTAGAACTTTATAACTCATTAAGTATTAACTAATATATCTATATGATTTGATACGATATTGTGATTATCATCGCCCTCAATGGCGCTCTCTATGCGTAAAGAGCCTTACGACATTTCATTAATCTTCCTGTTAATGCAGCGACTTCCTTTTTTGTAATCCAATAAAAGCAACGTATGATTACTGCTTACATAAATGTTGTTCTCGATTCTTTATAATTCTGACGACGTAACGTTCATAATTTTATATGAAACTAACTGCTCATGGCAAGCAATGATTTTTTTCTTTTTTACTGCACTGATTTTCTTGTTCTCTCAACATTTGAGTTGCAGATTCTCTAGTCATTGCTGCAATTTGTGCAGTAATTTTTTCTGTTAAGAAAGAAACCTGTTCTAGATGTGAAATAATAACTACATTTTTTAATTGGTTAAAATTCTGTTTTACTTCAAACAGACATTCGCTTAATTGATAGCTTGGTCGATAAAATAATGTTTTATCAAAACGCGATGTTCTAAAAGCAGAGCTGAAAATAGGTTGTATGTGCTTTGCTAATACTTCAATTTGTTTTTCAAGTGCTGTTAATAATTGCTGTGTTTTCATATGTGAATTTCTAATGAATAAGAATTATGTAATTACAATTTAACAGTAAACTAAAAATAATAAAACGGATATTGGTAAGTATAAGTAGATGATTGCATGTTTATAGCACTTGTATAGGTCGTAATATTTTAATTACTTTATTGATGATAAAAATATCATCACTAATAAACGTGCAATGTATGAAAACAGTATGTAAAAAATCTGTATGATACAAATGTTGTATGTATTTTCTTAAACTTAAAAAGATTATTAAAATCTATTTTCTTATCCAGTTACAATGGAATTGTTTGTAAAATATATAAAATATAGAAGATTTTTCATTTAAAAATAAATCAATATTATTACTCTTCTGGATACTGCAGCAGTTACTCTTCTTGCTTATATCGATGGTTGTTTTACTATTGAGTGTAAAATTTTAAAAATTAACAATTATAGACTTTTACCTTACAACAAATTAAATATTAGCACCCAATATACAATTAAACATCGTATTTAAAAGCAAAGATCATGTTCAATCATCGTTGATGATATACTGTAATAATAGTACTATTGATAATAGTACTATTATAATTAAAATACAAAGATTACAGTTGAAGTAACATGTATTATATTTTTTTACTCAATTTAGCTGATATGTAACAGTAAAGTGGTTAAAATTATTATAATTTGATTTTTTTATTTAATTACATTTCAAAACATTAAAAAATAGGAATCATGAGCTACAAGGTACTTGCTAGAAAATGGCGCCCAAAAAAATTTACTGATGTTGTTGGGCAGAAACATGTTTTGACTGCGCTTGAAAATAGTTTACAGCAGCATCGCCTTCATCATGCCTACTTATTCTCCGGCATACGTGGGGTTGGAAAAACAACTATTGCGCGACTATTTGCGAAAGGCCTTAATTGTAAGATAGGAATAAGTAAAAATCCTTGCGGGAAATGTTTGAACTGTCTTGAGATAGACCAAGGCAGATCTATTGATCTAATCGAAATAGATGCCGCTTCACGCACAAAAGTTGAAGATACTCGTGAGCTATTAGACAATATCCAGTATGCACCAATACGTGCTCCATTTAAAGTTTATTTAATTGATGAAGTTCATATGCTTTCTCGCCATAGCTTCAATGCCCTACTGAAAACACTGGAAGAGCCTCCAGAGCATGTAAAATTTCTGTTAGTAACAACGGAGCCAAAAAAATTACCAATAACGGTTTTATCTCGTTGTCTTCAGTTTCATCTAAGAGCCCTAGATGTCAATCAAATCTATAATCAATTGGAACGTATTTTATCGGAAGAAAAAATACTGAGTGATCACCGTTCCCGTCAATTAATTGCCAGAGCAGCCGAAGGTAGTTTACGTGATGCATTAAGTTTGACAGATCAAGCTATTGCCATGGGCCATGGGCAATTAATTTCTAATGCAGTTAGTAATATGCTTGGGATCTTAGATAATGAACAACCGCTAGAAATCATTGAGGCAATTGTGCAGACTAATTGTCAAAAAATGATGGCTGTTCTTGAAGATATTGCGTTTTTGGGCATTGACTGGGAAAATGTATTGATTGAAATGTTATCATTAGTTCATCGTATCGCGATGATCCAGCTTTTACCAACAGAAAATCTGGATACTTCATCTTTGATAGGCGAACGTCTACGATTACTAGCGCGCTTAATTACGCCAGAAGATTTACAACTTTATTATCAAATCCTTTTAGTGGGACGTAAAGAGCTCCCTTATGCACCAGAAAAGCGCATGGGCGTTGAAATGACTTTATTACGCGCCATAGCATTTCATCCTCAATATACTAATGATCATGCAGTTTCATTGGTATCGTCGTCACACAGAATTCAATCTGTTGCAAAAGATGATAATAGCCATGATCATAGTGATGTTTATACTAGCAGAGAAGATACAAAAAAAATCCTTGAACAACCGATCAGGTCATCAGAGCAAAAATGCATTGATGCCACTACCTTAAACTTGTTAAAAGCAAAAGCTTCACTGCAAGAAAAGAAACGGCTCTAGAAATTTGATGCTGTATCGTAGACGATGAAAGTCTACAACTGGTAAATCATTAGAATGATTTCCAATCATTCTAATGATTTACCAGCAATCTTTTAAAGATTGCTGGAATAGATTAGGAACAAAAATAAACAAGATACGTTTTACCAGAAACGTCTTTTAATAGTTATTAACTATAGATAACACTAGTAAGTACTCCTAGCAATATTATATTTAGAATACGAAGTTTCTTAAACTTACAAACAAAATCACACTTTACGCTAAAAAATAACTACTTGTCTGCTTTTTAAGTTAAAAATATCAAAATTGATAGAACAATTCTATTGAATGCATATAATAGATCATTAAATAAAATAGAAATTGTTTATACTTGTATTACACGTAATGAAATTTAAATACGGAATTTGTGTATACAGTATAAATAGAAGCCTTATGCAAGTTATGCAGCAAGTTAATATAACTGACCTTTATTAAAGATGATCAATAGGTCATCGCAACATTGCGAATGGTAGAAAATCATTGATAAATGAAAGTTAATTCAAGCTTGGTAATCCATTCTCGGTAATCCATGATTGTGAATAACATTAATCAGACTTTGTGCATCCTTTTGATGTATAGTTAGATGAACAGTATATGGTCTGTGTACTCATACATGTGTCATTAAGTATTAAGTATAATTATGCAAAGTTACCGTATATCTTGGTAACAGATGAAGTTAAAAGAGAGAAGTATTATGTTTAGTAAAGGTGGAATAGGTAATTTAATGAAACAAGCTCAGAAAATGCAAGAAAAGATGCAGAAAGCACACGAAGAGATTGCTAACATGGCAGTTACCGGTGAATCAGGTGCAGGGCTTGTTAAAGTAACTATTAATGGCGCGCATAATTGCCGTCGCGTTGAAATTGATACTAGTTTAATGGAAGATGATAAAGATATGTTAGAAGATCTTATTGCCGCTGCCATTAATGATGCTGCGCGTCGTATAGAAGAAGCACAAAAAGAAAAAATAGCTAATATATCTAGTAGCATGCAATTACCTACAGATTTCAAGATGCCATCTTAATGCAGCTTCTTACATCTTTAATGGAAGCGCTGCGCTGTTTACCTGGCGTAGGGCCAAAATCAGCCCAACGTATGGCTTTTCATCTTTTACAGCGTGATCGCTGTGGTGGTATGCAATTAGCTCAAATATTAAAACGTGCAATTTCTGAGATAGGTAATTGCAAAGGTTGTCGAACATTTACTGAAAGAGATTACTGTTTTATTTGTGCTAATCCAAAGCGTCACCAAACACGTCAAATATGTGTGGTCGAAAGCCCTGCTGATATTTATGCGATTGAACAAACGGGACAATTTTCTGGACGTTATTTTGTTTTAATGGGCCATTTATCGCCATTAGATGGTATTGGGCCTCAGGATATTGGCATTGATAGTTTAGCTGAAAAACTATCAACACAGATAGTATCAGAGGTAATTTTAGCAATAAATCCAACAATTGAAGGGGATGCAACAGCGCACTATATTGCTGCCATATGTTCCAAATATGAAGTGATAATAAGCCGTCTTGCTCATGGTATTCCTGTAGGAGTTGAGTTGGAAATGGTAGACGGAAAAACTCTGTCACATTCAATTATTGGCCGCCATAAAATATAATAGTATAAGTAATTTAAAGAAATTGATTTATAGGTTTAAAATTACTTGTTATGTTAGTTAGCTTTAACAAAAGCTTAGCTAAAATAAAAGATTAGCTAATTATCGGCTATCAACGCTGTTTTAACAGCAATGAGCTTGAAATTTTCAATTTATATCCCAACATCACTTTTAATAATCATTCAGCTTAAACATAATACATTTATAACATTGAGGCGATTAAATGAGTATGCCAAGACAAGAAACTCGTGGATTTCAATCTGAAGTAAAACAATTATTGCAATTGATGATCCATTCTTTATACTCAAATAAAGAAATCTTTCTACGTGAACTAATTTCAAACGCATCTGATGCAGCGGATAAGCTACGTTTTCAAGCACTGTCGCAATCAGATCTTTATGAAAATAATGGTGATTTAAGGGTTAGAATTTCTGTTGATAAAGATAAAAAAACCCTAACCATTAGTGATAATGGCATTGGCATGACACGTGAAGAGGTTATTGATAATTTAGGTACTATTGCTAAATCTGGTACAAAGGCTTTTTTAAAGGCTTTAGGCAACGAACAAGCAAAAGATAGTCCATTAATCGGACAGTTTGGGGTTGGCTTTTATTCAGCTTTTATTGTTGCAAATAAAGTGACTGTGCGTACTCGAGCAGCAGGTGTGGATTCTGATAAGGGAGTTTTTTGGGAATCTCAAGGCGAAGGAGAATATACTATTGCTGATACTAAAAAAGTAGAACGTGGCACTACAATTACCTTACATTTACGCGAAGACCAAATAGAATTTTTAGATAATTGGCGTTTACGTTCAGTGATCAATAAGTATTCAGATCATATTGCTTTACCAGTAGAACTAGAAGTCAAGAATGCAGAAGATGATACTGTTATTTGGGAAAAAATTAATAAAGCTCAGGCACTCTGGACACGCAATAAAAATGATATTTCTTCTGAAGAATATAAAGATTTTTACAAGCATTTTTCTCATGATGATATGGATCCTTTAACATGGAGCCATAATCGAGTAGAGGGTAAGCAAGAGTATATCAGCTTGCTTTATATACCAAATAAAGCGCCTTTTAATTTATGGAACCGTGATAAAAAACATGGTTTAAAACTTTATGTTCATCGTGTTTTCATTATGGATGAAGTGGAACAGTGCATCCCAAATTATTTACGTTTCGTCTGTGGTTTAGTTGACTCTAATGATTTACCATTAAATGTATCACGAGAAATTTTACAAGATAGTAAAATTACTCGTAGTTTACGCAGCGCATTAACTAAACGCATAATACAGATGCTAGAAAGATTAGTTAAAGACGAACCTGAGCAGTATCAACACTTTTGGCAGGAATTTGGACTAGTTCTAAAAGAAGGACCTGCTGAAGATGCAACAAATAAGGAAGCCATTACTCGATTGCTACGCTTTGCATCAACGTATAATAACAGTAATGTACAGAATGTGTCCTTAGAAGATTATCTAAATCGAATGATTAAGGGCCAAGATAAGATTTATTACCTTACAGCAGATAGTTATACTGCTGCGAAAAATAGTCCACATTTAGAATTATTCCGTAAAAAGGGAATTGAGGTTCTATTATTATCTGACCGGATTGATGAATGGATGATGAACTATTTACCAGAATTTTCTGGCAAATTATTTCAATCTGTTAGTAAAACAGATGACTCACTTGAAAAATTGGCTTATGAAGGTCAGAAAGAGCAAGAAGGAAAAGATAAAAAACTTGAACCTTTTATTCAGCGAGTAAAAAAATTATTAGGTGAAAGGGTAAAGGAGGTGAAGTTAACTCATCGTTTAGCTGATACACCGGCAATTGTGACAAGCGATCCCAGTGATATAAGTACTCAAATGTCAAAACTTTTTGCTGCTGTTGGTCAATCAGCGCCAGAATTAAAATATAATTTTGAACTTAATCCTGATCATCCTTTGGTTAAGCAGGCAACACAAATATTAGATGAAAGCTTGTTTTCTGAATGGATAGAAGTATTATTTGGTCAGGCATTATTTGTTGAACAAGGTAATTTGGAAGATCCTAATCAATTTATTCGTCGTATTAATAAATTACTTTTAAGATAAAACTATTTATCTGTATTTATTAGATATTGTTTTATATAAGTTATATACCTCCTGCAATGAAGTTAGATATCATCTTCTGATGAAGATGATATCTTTGATTTCATAATATGAAATAAAATAATAAGAGATTCATGCAATGCGTATTATTTTACTTGGCGCTCCAGGCACAGGTAAGGGGACTCAAGCACGATTCATCATAGAAAAGTATAGTATTCCACAAATTTCTACTGGCGAGATGCTGCGTTCTGCCGTTAAGACAGATACAAAGTTGGGCCTAAAAGTGAAAGAATTGATGGCTAGCGGTAAGCTTATTACTGATGAATTAGTTATTGCTTTAGCTCAACAAAGAATTGTACAGGATGATTGCCGAAATGGTTTTTTGCTGGATGGATTTCCTCGTACTATTCCACAAGCGAATGTAATGAAAAAGTCAGGTATTATAGTTGATTATGTATTGGAATTTTACGCACCAGATGAAATTATTATTGAACGAATTATTGGTCGCCGCATTCATGCCCCTTCTGGGCGAATTTATCATATTAAATTTAATCCACCAAAAATAGCAAATAGAGATGATATTACTAGTGAAGCACTGAGCATTCGCCAAGATGATCAAGAAAAGGCGATCAAAAACCGATTAGTAGAATATCATAAGTTAACTGAGCCTTTAATTACTTACTATCGTAAAGAAGCTGCTTCTGGTAATACCAAATATTTTAAATTAGATTGCACTCGTCAAATTTCTGCAGTCAATGAAGCATTATCTAAAATTTTAGGTTAATTTATTTATGAATGCAAAGGAGTTAATAGCATGAGTATATCGCATGAGTATTAAGACACATGGTGTTTTGCTAGTTAATTTGGGAACACCTGAAGCAGCGACGAGGACAGCAGTAAAGCGTTTTTTAGCAGAATTTCTTAGTGATATAAGAGTTATTGATGTTTCTAAGTTTATTTGGAAACCATTATTACATTTAGTTATTTTACCGTTACGTTCTAAAAAAGTTGCTAAATTATATCAATCAATTTGGACAGAAGAAGGTTCTCCTCTGCTTAGTTATAGTTTGCAACAGCGTTCCGAACTGGCAAAGCAACTATCTTCTGTTCCTGTAGCGTTAGGAATGAGCTATGGCACACCATCTATTGCCGATGCCATTAAGACACTATTAATGAAGCAGGTTGACAATATTATTGTCTTACCACTTTATCCACAATATTCTAGTTCAACTACTGCAGCAGTATTTGATGCGATCGGTAGAGCATTAAGAGAATATCGAACTATACCGGGGATCTGCTTTATTCGTAGTTATGCAGATCATCCTTATTATATTAAAGCGTTAAAACACTCAGTTGAGTTATGTTTTAAGCGATATGGTAAACCTGATCGTTTATTACTTTCCTATCATGGAATTCCTCAACGTTATGCAGAAGAAGGTGATATTTATCCGCAACAGTGCAAACTAACAACTCGCTTATTTAACGAGTTAATTCATTTTCCAACCAATAAAATTATTATGACTTATCAGTCACGGTTCGGAATTAAGCCGTGGCTTTCACCTTACACAGACTTAACTTTGCAAAAGTTAGCAAATAGTGGTATTGAACATGTTCAACTATTATGTCCTGGATTTTCAGTAGACTGTCTTGAAACTCTAGAGGAGATAGCAGAACAAAATAAAAAATTATTTTTTGCTGCTGGAGGAAAAAAGTATCAATACATACCTGCACTCAATGCTTCAGATCATCATATTCAGTTAATGATTGCATTAATCAGAGATAAGTTATTTTAGGGAATAAGCTATGAAGTCCTCTATCAAAATAAGATATGATAGAATAGATAGAATTAAAGAAAATTATTTTTAATAAGTATAGCACTCTATCTTAAATGTAAAATTTACTGTAATAGCTTCTTGAAGCGCATAAATTGTAGTTAATATTCTATGTAAAATACATGGAAGAATGGAGCAAATAGATACTGAATATTTTTATTTAAAGGTGAGTAATCAATATAACATTAGAATAATTTTATATTGATTACTAGTAACAACATAAAATATACATTTAACGCAACAATATCTATAATTACCTGAAGATATAGAACGCTGAGAGCGTAAAAGCTCTCATTGTTTGAGAAGCGATATAATCAATTTTTGGAAAAAATCAGTATGGTAATAAAAATGATTACAATACTAGCAATGTTATGTAGAACTAGGTTGCTTACTCTTAGAGAGAGTAAGAATATGAAATCTAGCTAATATGATTAATATCTCTTACGACTTCTCAAGAACCCATATCTTATCCTTAAGATTATTCTGAATAGAATAGTCTTAATCGCTCTTGATAGTTAAGAAAAAATAATTTTTATTATTCAATAAAACTGCTAAGCACTTATTTTAAGTTTATGAACTTAGTGATGATTTCGAAAAATATAAACATTAAAAGTAGATATAATTACTTGTTCAGTAACGATTCATTCTATTACTAAATATGGACTATGGACTATAGACTCGTGAGCAGCCTTATTGTAGTGCATTAAAGAATGTTAAAAATTCTATGTAACCATAACACAGAAAAACTCTAATAGAAAAAAATTCAGTTGACCAAACACACATAGAAAAGCTCAAGGAATTTACGTTAAAATATTGAAAATTCTAAATTATCTGAAAATCTATATGAAAATATAGCCCATTAGTTATGTATAGATAGAAATTCTTTTTCTAAAAAGAATTTCTATCTATACATAACTAATGTTGCTTTCCAGGGAAAGCTGATTCTGATACTCTGTACCTCTTGGATCTCATGGAAGCTAAGTTGATAGGAGTCAACTAATATATGACGCTACCTTATCATTTTATAGTAATGAGTTAATTTTCTGGGACCTCTTCCTGCCAGATTTTCCGTATGAAAATAACATTTCTGTTATTTAAACTACCTACCTTCTATTGTAATATTAGGTGACGATAACATCATGTCTGATTAGATAAAACATGATGTTAATACATCCAAAATTTGGATATCGTTTCGGCGCTATCATTGTCCTCACTACTTTAATTCACTTGCGTAGTGAGGAAATAAAGTAGTGAAATCTAGAAATTTTTCAGAAAGGCGCTCAATAATGATACCATCAAAATACCTTATCCGCTACTCCATAAATATGGAGTAGCGGATAAGGTAAAAAGCTTATTCTAGCAATTAATATTAATTATACTTATAATATCTCTTAAAATTTTTTACTTTTTAATTTTTTACTATTTTAAATAGCTGATATCATAATGCAATTGAAAGCGTAAAGAACATTCAGATAAGCACAACTCTTGTACAATGCCCAAATAATCTTGTAAATCCAGAAAATATTGATCACTAATTCATGAGTGAGTGATCAATATTTTCTTCCTTTCCTTTCATCTTGGAGGAAAGCTTTACATACCGTTAAAACATTGTCTATTACGGTATGTAATTTTTACCAAAAAACTATATTATTCTACCATAATAAAGTTATCTATGTAGATTTTTCTCGAATTTTAATGCTGCTAATTAAGAAAATCTGGTTAGATCTATTTTATAGATAGACATGATACTAAAATTCAATCTTAGTATTGAGCATTGTTACATAAAAATACTAAGGGCGCTAATTCTGCGCCCGAAGACAGAACATTACAGATAAAATTTTACTTAGATTTTACCTACCAAGTCAAGTGAAGGGAACAATGTAGCTTCTCCTTCTCTCCATTTTGCTGGACACACTTCTCCTGGATGGCTGGCGACATATTGAGCAGCTTGAATTTTGCGTAATAGATCAGATGCATCACGTCCAATGCCTTCAGCAGTAATTTCTACAACTTGAATAATACCTTCCGGATCAATGATAAACGTGCCGCGATCTGCTAATCCTAATTCTTTCTGTTCATCATTGTCTTGATATTTACGCATTACTTCAAAATTACGCGTTAACGTCCAACTCGGATCAGCAATCATTGTATATTTAATTTTACTAATCATCTTTGAATGACTATGCCACTCTTTATGAGAGAAATGAGTATCTGTTGAAACAGAATAAATTTCGACGCCTAATTTCTGAAAATCTTCATAGTGATCAGCTAAATCACCCAATTCAGTAGGACAAACAAAAGTAAAATCAGCAGGATAAAAGAAAAAAACACTCCACTGATTTTCTATGTCTTGGTTAGAAATTTCAATAAATTTTCCATCTTTAAAGGCAGAATTGTGAAAAGGTTTAACTTTTGTATGAACTAAAGACATTATACTACTCCTGTATATCTATATTCTTTGCACTATTAATGCACTATACATTACCTCATAACAAGTTATGAGTAAATTTTTTAGTTTGCAAGGTAGTCATATGCTCCATTATTAAGAATATGACTGAATAAATAATCATTTACTTTACTTTCATGGCTCAGGATCAGTAATAATCTTGAGATTTTTGTACAGTTAGCACATTTATTTATATCGCAATAACCGATTGTACACTTGATTAATATTTTGTTCGAAGTTAGCTGATCGGTTTAATTAGAATATCGCTCCAATAGATTTTCTACAGATGTTAATAGCGATATAGCTGTAAAATAAAACATAAATAATAGAGATTCCTTTAATTCAACCGTCTTGAATAAAGGTATGTATACTTGCATAGTATACCTAAAATATAACACATATGACCTAATATACTTAAAACTATTACTAGTAGTTTTGGTATTTATATGTATTGCTTATTAATGAAGATCTTTGATACTGTGTTATGTTTGGTAAAGTCTCTTTTGGTTAAATTTAAATACAAAACGTTTCATCTATATGCTTCTTCTATTTAAAGAAGCCCCTTTTCTGATTCTATAGAAAATATCTTTGTATTATCTTTTATATGATATTGATCTTGAATATCATATAAACTATTGCCCATTGCAATAGGAGTTAACAACAGTATTACTTATAAAATCACCATAGTGTTTTATAAGTTTTTCATCCACTCATGAAGTTGATATAAGCTTTTACCTGGAAAATTTTTATGTAAAAGAAATAAAGTACCCAACATGATATAAAAAGTCTGTACAGACTTTAATCTTTAATAAAGATGTTAATGCTAAATTTAAAAGATCTAAAAATAATGCTCGAGCTCTTTAAGCTCGTACTGATTATTATACCAGGTATGACTTTATTTCTACAACAATAAAATGCCTAAAATCGCTCTTGTTCTACTTCGAAATACAAGAAGTAGTAAAAGTCTATATTCAAAGACTATATTAAAGATATCTCTTATTCTGCTGATGAAGGTTGTATAATATTCCCTATTAAATAGCTAGTAGTAATTCCATTACTTTAATTCTTTTTTTCCCAAACACCATCCTCAACCCGTGTTTTTATACCAGGAAAAGCCTCTATATCAAAGGTAGGTAATTTTCCTGCTTTGCGTTGGTGATTGTAATCTTTTATAAGTTTAAACGCTATGCTTGAAAGCATTAATATTGCAATAAGATTAATTAATGCCATCAATCCCATTGAGACTTCAGCTAATTTCCAAACTAAAGGCATTTCTGCCATTGATCCGAAAATAACCATGCCAACAGTAGCGAGTCTAAGAATATATAATCCAGCAATATGGTTTTTTTCTAAAAAAACCATATTGCTTTCTGCATAAGCATAATTTGCAATAATTGAAGTAAATGCAAAGAAAAAAATAGCTATTGCAATAAAAATTGCTCCCCAATCACCAACAGAGGAGGAAAGTGCTCTCTGTGTCAATTCGATACCGCTAATAGCGGTATCAGTACTGTTCAATATACCTGAAGAAATAATAATAATTGCTGTTGCACTACAAATCACTAAGGTGTCCATAAAGACACCTAGCATTTGTACATATCCTTGTGATGCTGGATGCGGTGGATAAGGTGAAGCTGCTGCAGCAGCATTTGGCGCCGAACCCATACCGGCTTCATTTGAAAATAGACCACGTTGTATTCCTTGTGTTATAGCTTGAGCAACACCATAACCAACGACACCACTTGAAGCCTCTTGCAAACCAAAAGCATGCTTAATAATTAACAGAAAAACATCTGGTAACCGTTCAAAATTATTGCTCATAACCCAGAATGCTAATAGTAAATAAGACATTGCCATTATAGGAACAACAAATTCTGCCATTCGAGCAATTGAACGTAGCCCACCAAAAATAATTATTCCACAAATTATTGCAAGTACAATGCCTACATAAATAGGATGAAAGCCAAAGGCAACAGCTGTTGCCTGAGCAATTGAATTAGCTTGAACAGAATTGAACACTAAACCAAAAGCGATGATAAGAAAGATAGCAAAAAGAACACCCATCCAACGCATCTTAAGGCCTTTTTCGATATAATAAGCAGGACCACCACGGTAATTTCCGTGATTATCCTTTGTCTTATATAATTGTGCTAATGTGCTTTCTACAAAAGATGTAGCCATGCCGACTAAGGCAACCATCCACATCCAAAAAATAGCACCAGGACCACCTGCCGTTAATGCAATGGCAACACCAGTATGATTACCAGTGCCAACTCTAGCAGCTAGACTGGTACATAAAGCTTGAAAAGAAGAGATACCTGAACTATTTGATTTATTAGAATTTTTTAATATAGTAAACATATGTCCAAAATGGCGAAATTGAATAAGACCGGTGCCTAATGTAAAATAAATACCTACTCCAAGCAATAAATAGATTAATAAACCGCTCCAGAGAATATTATTAAAGTTATCTATAAGCTCAGTCAAAATATTTTCCCTCTTATCTACATTAATTAAACCATCACATAAATCAAATACACGAATAAATAATAAAAGTATTATTAAAATGATCCTTTTGTTTATAAAATTTTGCTGTTTTAAAAACAGCTCATTAAACAATCTAAGAATGTAACATAAAACGTTAGTTTTAAATAATTCGTCTTATTTTAAGAGTTAGAATTATTTGTAGATAAAACTACAAATATAAAAAGATTAATAACAATGACTATAATCAATAGTCATTGTTATTACTTAATAAATAATAGCGGTATTAAAGATCAATAAGCAAATAATCTTAATATTTTTTATATATCTTGAAGCATTACAGATTAAGGCTAAAAAAATCCATTTATTGATAAAGTTTTATATAATACGAAATAGTCTGCATAATGCAGATACTTAAGTCCTATATCTCCGCTGATTCACTCTGTGAATCATACTGAAGAGCTCATTGAATTACATAATTTATCAATATAATAGAAAAATTATGTAATTCATTCTTTTTAATTGGTTTAGTGATGTCATTCATCATATTAATTGTGCACTTAAACCACTGTGTCGTTCTGTCAGAGTTGCTAACGCTTGAGCAAATATATGACGATCGGCATAAATAGTGAGCTGTTTTTTTGCTCGCGTAATTGCTGTATAAATAAGCTCTTTACTAAGAATAGGCGTAAATTTTATCGGTAAAACTAATGCGGCATGATCAAATTCTGATCCTTGAGATTTATGAACTGTCATGACAAAAGCGGTTTCATGCTGAGGTAAACGGCTTGGCTGTATTTTTTTAATTACCCCATTTGGCAACTGAAAATAAGCTTTTAAACCCTTATGACCATCGCGCAACATAATGCCAATATCTCCATTAAATAATCCAAGAGTATGGGTATTTTTAGTAATCATGATAGGTAGACCTTCATAGTGTTTATTTGAACCATATGCCGACATTTTTATATTTTGTTGGTGATAAAAAAGCTGTTCTAACCTATTATTTAGTCTTATAGATCCATACGGACCATTTCTAAGCGCTGCTAATAATCGATAACGATTAAAAGTAGTCAAGATCTCTTCAGGATTACCTCCAGCTGTTATAACATCTAAATAACAACGGTAGCATATAGCAGCATCAGAAAGTAATTGTGCATATTTTTTAGGAGAATCAATAGAATAAAAAGTAATATCTGTACTTGAATGTGTTATTAACTGTTCAATATGTTTGCTATTAGTTTGATTAATTGCAGTAGCTAATTGACCGATTCCTGATTGTGCATCAAAACGATAGCTCTTGCGTAATAAGCAAATGCGATCTTTAATTTTTGGCCCTGTGTCGGATATAAAATTAGATAAGTCATAGCCAGTAATTTTAGTTAGTTGTTCTGCTCTTGTACGACTATATCCGCATTCTGCAAAACGGCAAAGATCACCGAGAACAGCTCCCGCTTCAACTGAAGCTAATTGATCTTTATCACCTAAAAAAATAACACGTGCGTGCCTAGGTAATGCTTCAGTTAACCGGGCCATCATGGGTAAATCAATCATTGATGCTTCATCAACAATTAATACGTCTAATAATAATGGATTTTCTTTATGATAACGTAATAATTGGCTATCCGATTGAGCCCCTAATAATCGATGAATAGTTTGCGCCTGTTCTGGTATAACCGCTTTCTCGGCTGCAGATAAATTAAGTTTTAATAACGCATTATTTAATGATTCAGTTAATCTTGCGGCTGCTTTGCCTGTTGGTGCTACTAATTGAATAATTAATTTTTCATGACTTAATTTAACTAAAGTGGCCAGCAAACGTGCTACTATTGTTGTTTTTCCTGTACCTGGTCCCCCAGAAATAACAGCAATGCGACTGGTTATTGCCACTGCAACGGCTATTTTTTGCCAATCATGTGTATTAGAGTGAGCAAAGAAATGTGTTAAAATAGTTTCTAGTTGTTGTTCATCAACGTCTTCTAAAAAATGGCGAGCAAAAAAGTCAGCTACTAATTTCTCATCAGCCCACATCCGCTGAAAATAGAGTTTATTATCTGACAACACTAATGGTTTAGATACGATTCCATTAGTGTCACAAACAGCATTACATTGTTTTAGCTCAGTATAAATCTTGTTACTATCAGGCATTCCAGCCATTTTCCAAAGAGTCAAGGCCAGTTCACCTTTTTGACCTTCGAAGAAAAAGGGTGGTTGAATTTTATCAACAAATAAACAAACATGCCCTGCTCTAGTTGCAGCGCTTAATAAGGCGCATATCAATAATAATAAAGGATTTTTATTTTCAACTAATCGTATAGCAAGTTGTATGTCTAACGCATGAAATAAATTAAGTTCAGCAGCACGCTTTAATAAATCTATCATCATTCTTTACATCGATTAGTTGCATTAAATAGCTTATCTAAGCCATGAATTAACTCATAAGAAGGCATAGTATGATAAATACTGTAACCGGGATTGTAAATATCAATCCCTCGTAAAAAAAGATAGATGATACCACCAAAATGTTTTTGGTAATCATAATTAGGTAAGCGGGTTTGTGAATAACGATGTAAAGCTAAGGTATAAATCTGATACTGCAAATCATATCTATGATCAATCATCGTACTCTTTATTGCTCGTTGATTATATGCCAAGCTATTTTCTCCTAACCAATTTGATTTATAATCAATCAGGTAAAATTTCCCTTTCCAGAAGAAAACTAAATCAATAGAACCTTTTAAAACACCTGTTACTGACTCAAAATTAAGTGGTTGACAATGTTTAGAGAGTTCATCATGTTGGTGAACAAATTGATCTAATAACGATGGCGATAATAATGTTTCTACTGATAAATAGAATTGCATTTCATTTAATTGACATTCAGGTGTTAGCTGTGATAAACTTGGACCATTTGCTAGTAATGGAGTATTAAAAATATTTATTAACCATATTTTTAATGTGGGTGCCCAATGAACAGAAAACCCAGCTTGCTCTAATTGTTCAGCTAACCAAGACTCTTCAGGATGTTGATTAAATGGTAGTAACTCCAACAAGGAGTGTAAAAAAATTCCTGCTGTGGTTCCCTTAGGGAATGTATGAACACTTCTATCTGAAGTTGTGTCTTGAACTAACAATTTGTTGTTGTGTATAACATCAAGAACCGTTGGCAATGGTTCTTGATGGGCAATTGCAATGCCCATATCAGATGGCACAGAATATGCATTCTGATTTATTAAGCCTGAATAGCTAGTAACTCGCCAGTTTTTTTTGATCTTACCTAAAAATTTTTTTGCAGATAGTTTTCCAGTTTTATTTTCTTTTGGATACCAAAAAGATTGGTTAATCTCACGTATGGGTGTAATACTAATATATTCACTAGCTAATGCAGATAAAGCATCGCGTGATAGCATGGCATTTCTTTTTTGACCATTTTTTAATAAGTAGCCTAATGCGCTTTGATTTAAATTAATATCATTATTACCAGTAGCTGGAACCCCAATACTACAATGATATTTTGATCGTGTTAGTGCAACATATAATAACCGCAAATCTTCGGCTAAATGTTCTTCATTAGCCAGTTTGATGCTCTCAGCTCGTTGTGTCAGATCAAGATATGCTTGAAAATTTTTACGATCATGAAAAATGGTTAATTTTTGCTGCAAAAAATGGCCACTAAAGGGTAACCAAACAATAGGAAATTCTAAACCTTTAGATTTATGGATTGTACTAATACTAAGTAGGTATTTATCACTTTCTAAACGTATCTGCTGGGTTTCTAATAAAAGGTCAGGTTTATCTATCTTCTTTGCAAACCAACGTGCTAACGCATGAATACTATCAACTTGTAATGCTGCTTCTTGTAATAGTTCACTTAGATGCATGATATCCATCAAACGTCTTTCACCTGCTATATGATCGATTAGCAAAGTTTCAGCAATTTTATTATTAATCATCATTGCTTGTAATGCAGGTAAAATCCCATTTTTTTGCCAAATTGATAAATAATTAGTAAACTCGTCCACCCGATATTCCCATTGCCTTTCATCTCGGTTTAAATTTTCAATATCTTGTGCACTAAGCCCGATTAATTTTGTAGCCAATGCGCAACGTAACGTATACTCATTTTCTGGTGAAAGAATCGCTTGTAATATCCATAATAAATCACGCGCTTCCTGAGTAGCAAAAACGCTTTCTTGATTAGAAAGAAAAACTGATGAAATGTTAAATTTACTTAATGCCTCTCGAACTATCGCTGCTTCGTAACGGTTTCTCACTAACACTATAATATCAGTAGTTGTTACCGGTTTTTTTATATTATCTTGATATAACCAAGTTGTGCCGTTCTCACCTCCTTTCAGCCATTCAGATATTTGATTAGCGCACTGGTAAGCCATGATTTGCTTATAATCTAAATTTGAAACAGTTTCCCTTTCTAAATAAAAAAAATTTAATGCTGATTGTTTTTCTGTTTTATGAATAAACGCTAAATTTTGATTTGTAGATGCTGACTTAACAGTATTAAATGGTATTTGCTCAAATATAAATGGGTGCTCTACTCGACCAAATAATTGATCAACTGCCGCAATCATATTTGGTGAGGAACGCCAATTAGTATCAAGGGTATAATGTGATTTAATTTGATCCTTGGCTTTAAGGTAAGTAAAAATATCTGCACCACGAAAAGCATAGATAGCTTGCTTAGGATCACCAATAAATAATATGCCACATTGATTATGTCCGTGATAAATGCGCTGAAAAATTCTATATTGCTGTGGATCAGTATCTTGAAACTCATCAATCATCACAACTGGGTATCGATTACGGATTACGCGAGCTAATCGCTCTCCACCTTCGGCCTGTAATGCCTGATCTAAACAGCTTAATAAATCATCAAATCCAATTTCTCCACGCCGTTTTTTCTCTTGAAAAATTTTTTGACGAATATTGATAATTGCCTTTGAAATAAAAAGATCACGTAATGTAAGTGATTGTTGCAATAAATTATCAATCGCAATAAAAACTCTATGTTCCGGTACATTACCAGTAAATGTATTATTGAATAACTCTGATTGAGAAAAGCGAACAAGCTCCTTTGGAGTTTTATAATTCACAGTTTCTTCTAGTGCCCATCTGGTGACTGCAGCTAACCAAATGGGTAAATTACGGCGACTATAATAACGTTTATTGACAGAGGAATTACTAATTACATTCAAAAGAATGGTTGAATTTAAAAGCCATAACTTTTTTACTTTTTTGATTTTATCAATTAGCTTTTTATGTCGTTGTTTTATCGACTGTGGTTTAATTGGTTTGTTGATAAAGGTTGGTATATCTCCTTGTAAATAAGGTTTGATTTCAACTAGTAGTGCTTCTGGATCACGCCATTCTTCAACAATAATTTTTGATATGGAGTAATCTAGTGGATAACATTTACTGCGCCAAAAATCAGCACATGCTTGTTGCTGTAAAGCAACTTCATCTTTTATTATAGATTGCTCAAATAGCGTCCCTGACTCAAATGCATATTGTACTAGCATATGCTGACAGAAACCATGAATCGTATAAATCGCTGCTTTATCTATTTGATGTTCAGCAGCAAGTAGCCATTTCGCAGAAAGATTTTTATCTAAAATAGAAGATAATAAGGTTCTATAGATTGAGTTTTCATCAAAACCAATCCCGTCTCTAATACACGCTATTCTCATTTGATGAATATTATAACGAATACGTGATCGCAACTCATCAGTAGCCGCTTCTGTAAAAGTGACTACTAAAATCTCTTCAGTACTTAATGGACGAGAAAATGCATTTTTTTGCCCAATACCTAATAATAATCGCAAATAGAGTAATGCTATAGTATGAGTTTTTCCTGTTCCTGCTGAAGCTTCTATCAGACGTTGGCCATAAAGAGGCAATCGGTATGGATCTAATGGATAAGTTTTTATGCTTGTATTCCTCACGTAGTATCTACCTCAATGCGTAAAATCGTGTATAATTCAAAGAAAGTACGATTACTACTCAATATTTTAATTGAGCATAACCTTTTATAAAACTATTTAGCAATACTGGTTGAGAGAAAACCAAACTTTGTTGTTGCAAAGCAATTATACATAGCTAATAAATTCTATTGTGTAATTATTTTAATAACATGATCATTTTATTCCACTACAAGTAACATGATTACCTCATAGTAATGAGGTAATCATGCCTATCTCTTTTCATTAAAATTTTTATAGGTTTCTTTATTGCTGTTCGTAGTGCCTTTAATTCAAATTTTTGCATTGTATGTAGTTTTCTAAAAACTAATTGATAAAAACTTTTCTAACAGCCTAATAAATAGGTGGAAGGTCTATTTTTGCTTTTCAATCACACTTCATCCCATTGCTTATCCAATGATTGATAAAAGTAGCGACAATTTAATTGAATCTTTCTTGCTACCAAAGTTGTGAAACACGAAAATATATAGTTTTAAGAAAAGAAAAATCTTCGATAACAAGATTAATATCTTGTAGTAATAATTTCGATAACACTTTTGTCTATATAAAAATATTTTTGCTAATGCATTGTCGATATTATTTGCTTGATGCTTAACATTTAGTTAATTTTGTTTATGTAATTATATACAGAGTTTTCAAGCGCTATGCTTTACTTTGGCCATAGTATATTTCGAAATGTTGTTTTATATTTTTCTTTTCAAGCAAAATCAAAAGTCTTAGAGGTTCTCTGTAAACGCAGACTGTGCTATATACTATGATTATGTTTTGGCAACCGCATAATAGAATTTTAACAGTAAAAAGTGTTTTATTATTTTCTTCAATCTGAATAACGTAAACTGTGAAGTATAAAAACTGCTCTTAAAATTTCAATTATAAATTTGAAGAGCAATAAGGTTCATTATGGTAACAGTTTTTTGAGAAACTACATGTAAATACTTTAAATATAGTTATTGTATTCTACATCCTATTAAAGGAATGGAGTACTGTTTAATTTTATTGCTCTCTTAATTCCAAAGATTTCTATAGATCTCCTATCTTAGTGCATCAGCACAATTTTACATTTTGCCTTATATTGCTTTTGATGAAAATGCTCATTTATGAGCTGAACGATAGAATCATTTAGTAAATAAAATCATGAACAATTCTCATCGCTGATATTGTTGTTTATTAATTGTATTAACTTAATAAGTACAATAAGAAATAAAGCAGCTTATTATCATGTTTATTAATTTATTGATATCTTTATTAAGAACAATAAAGAATGCTAAGTATTCTTAGCATTACATTCTGTTACATATTCATAAAATATGAGTAATTATTGTTATCAATATTTAACATCAACACATGCTCAGATAGTAAATGAATATCATTTATATGATAAAAGATCCAACTAATATAATCCTTTTAATAAATTTTCAAGGATTATATTAATAATAATTTATGTTTTATTCAAAAAACCAAACCCTATTCCAATAAAAGAGGCATTAGAATGGCCATTTATGATTAAAATTTAGGTTCGTATAAACATTAATCTTTTCAGTACACTCAACCTCCATGAGTAAGCTCAACCCCCATGGAAGCAATCAATCATAATGGGTTATAAACCCCATTATGATTATTCAATGATCACTATAACCAGTATATTGATCTTTCTTGCTATAAAATTGAGTTATAAATTCAGCTATAATAGCTGCTATACTACAGTTTAGTTGTAAAATTTTCTTTTTGTTTTCTGGTAGTGAATAAACAATTATTATTCCTGTGTTAATTAGGCTATTGTTTTTCTGTAAAATAGCTTTAATTAATACAGTCAAAAGTTTTATTACCTGATTGCCTCAAATGCGTTATTTTATTTGTTAATATTTAACAAGATCTAGTATTTGCCAATGCTTGCTAAAGAAAACTGATGCTGCTTCGTTCATTATATTATAGAACGACTCTTGTCTAATAAAAAATCTCTTATAATAAGAAAATTACTATTTCATAAACACTCTTTTATTATATATTATCAGCCCCTGATTACATCAGCTTGCTACTTTTTCTAAACATTGCCATTGGCAATAAGTACTTGCGTGCTGTTTTTTGTATTGCTTCAACTAAATCATTATCTATGATTCTAAAAGCTCGACTAATATAGTTATCTTTCATTTCTCCAGGCTGATTATATGTGCCTTGTAAAGATCGGATAAGTTGTCTTTTTGCTTTTTGCAAAATTGCATGTGACTCAAAGTCAAATTGATTACTCTTTTTGTTATAAAGTGACATTAACCAATTCCAGCCACTTTTATTAAAAAGTGGTAATGGAGAATTCATTCCTGCCTGATAGCCATCAATAAGCTGTTGTAAATATATTTTTGCTTTATATTTATCTACAGGCATAAAACACCATTCACTATTACCTTTTCCCAAATAGTAACTTTCGCCAGATCTAACGATTAAACAAAAAATTAAATGTTCTATCCATAGTGATAAACCATCATGAGTTGTTAAATTTGCGGGACGATAACGAATAATACCGTTTTGTTGAATATTTTTTAATTGTCCTACTAAACGTGTCTTATCAAAAGTTTCAACAAATTTTTTATTAAAACCTGTTTGTAAATTTACTTTTATTTTATCAGCTAATGATCTAATGTCTTGCAACTGTTTTTCCCAAAAAATTTTTGCAAAATGTTTTGCAGGTAATCTGCCTGTACCTCTTAAAATCTCTAACAACTCATCTAACGATTCTTCATAAATCATAACCTCAAGTAAGCGCTCATTAAATTTATAACGTTGAACATTATTTACAATAAATGGTTCATTTTCTGGTAATTGAACTCCTTCGTTAAAAAAAATAACTTTTAACCTTTGTTGAAAAAAAGTTCGAATTGGATGACGATAAAATAAGAGTAATTGTTCTAATAATATTTCATTATTATATTCTCGGATTGGTGTAAGCGGTGTACAGAATTCAGCTGGAAGATTGCCTTGTCTGGTTGCAGCAGCTAGCCATTCACTTGCATAACTCTGATGAATGCTATTAGGCACATAATTCTCTTCTGAAAAAGGCACTCGTGTGTGCTGAGTAATTAAATGTTCCCGTATTCGATCAGCACTATTATCAATATTTAAATGTTCATCACCCTCTAAACAAAAACTTTGGCTAATATAATCTAGTAATTCATTTACTAGCACTGATGGATTCTGTGGTTGATTGTCACGCATCGCATGTCCAATATAACTAAGATAAAATAGTTGAGAAGCAGAAGTTAAAGCCTCTAAAAAGAGATAATGATCATCATCTCGACGTTGCCTATCGCCACGCTGTGACTGCTCAGCCATTAAATCAAATCCTAATTGTGGCATGGAGCGCGGGTATATCTGATCGTTCATGCCTAATAAACATATCACTTTAAAAGGAATAGAACGCATAGGCATTAGAGTACAAACATTAATTGCACCATCAAGAAAATGTTGACTAATCTTTTCATCATCAAAAAATGTTATGAGTTTATAACGAATAAGCGATATAGGAACTTTGTCTTCGTAATTTGCGCATATTCCAGCTTCAAGCGTTTTCTTCCATTGCTGAAGTATAAAAATAAATATTGATTCCATGTGATCATCAGGCTTAAAAAAAGCGTCCAATAAACATTGGCATAATGGTAACCATTCCGATAGTTTTTTGTCTTGATTTAAGATGCTTCTCCAGTGCGTTAATGATTCAATAAAAAGGGCAAGTTGTCCTGCTAATTGAGCAGATAAACCTGTACATTCATCATAAGGCAAAATTTTATTCCAAGTTCCTCCTTGGCTATTCATTGCATAGCCTAATAGCATTCTGTTTAATCCAAAAGCCCATGTGTTTTGCCCTGTTGACGGTAACTCAAGCCTTGAAATATCGTTATCATCAAGACCCCAACATATACCTGATTCATTGATCCATCTGCGCAATATAGGCAATTCATCATCATAAATAGAAAATCGTTGAGCTAAGGAAGGAATTTCTAGTAATGCTAATACTTCCTCTGTTGTAAAACGGCTGATAGGTAAATCAAGCAACGAAATAAAAGTGCTTAAAATAGGATGTGCTTGCCGAGCCTTGCGATCTGAAATAGAAAAAGGGAGTTGAGATTTAGTTGATACATGACTAAACACTGCTTGTATATAAGGTGCATAACTTTCGATATCTGGAACCATTACGATGATATCTTGAGGAGTTAGAGTGGGTTCTTCTTCAAATAAATTTAATAAATAATCTTTCAAAACTTCTACTTCACGTTTTTGACTATGGCATGAATGAAATGTCAGTGACTTATCTCTTTTTCTTAATTGCCTTTTTAAAGAACTATTACTGTAATCTGATTCAGTTAAACCAAGCTGTGCATGATCTTCTAGATCTAGAATATCTCTTTGAACCTGGCGCAATAAACTATCACATGGTAAATCGACAAAGGCAGAAATTTCATCAGCTTGTTCAAGCTGCGACAGAAAATGGAGGTAATCACGCCCTAGCTTTCCCCAAGAAGCTAATAGTGGATTAGTCAAAAATTGTTCGTCTGGTTTATTAGACATTATCTCATGTGTACGGCTTCTTTTCATAAAAGAAGCAATTTCATGCTTATCATGATAAGCATGAAATTTAAATAGCTCAAGTTTTTCTAAACAAGCATAACTCTGAATATCTCCCCAATAATAACGACATGGATTAGTAAACATCAAATGAATATCTATATGTTGACCAATGAAGTTTAAAGCCTCTAAATACATTGGAGGTAATGTTGAAAGACCACATACAAACACGCGTTTTGGCAACTTAATATTAGGAGGTAGGTTCATTTGCAAATTTTTTATTAATTGTTGATAAAGATTTGCCCAATGCCATTTAGATTGATGAAGTTTTTCAGTATAATCAATTAACGCTAACCATAAGTTTTTTTGCCATTGTTGGTTATCACTTAATCCTTCAATGAGTTGTTGATTATTCCAGATTTCTAACCATTGTGGGCGATAAACTAAATATTGATCAAACAAATCGGCAATACGTTCAGATAATTGATATAGCTTGCGTTTATCTATATCATTATTCAGGTATTGTCTTAGTGGTTGAAACTCAGCATCGTGTAGTAATGCAGGTAACATGCTCATTAATTTCCAAGCCATTGCGTCTTTGCTAAAAGCGCTCTCTTTTGGAAAATCAGGTACAACTTGAGTAAATATATCCCAAATAAAGTTTGCTGGTAGAGGAAAAGAAATATTAGCAGCAATTCCTAAGTTTTTTGCAAGCTCTATTTGTAACCATTGAGACATACCTAGACTTTGAACTAAAATAATTTCTTGCTCAAATGGATTGAGCAATGGATCGTTTTTAATTAAACTGCAAATGAACTCTTTATGAACTGCTAATTGATTAGAATGATAAATGTATAACATTTCCTATCCTAGTAAATAGGATCACTGCGATGCAGTTGTCAGTAGATTATAAAGCATATTATATGTAATTAGAATTTTCTTACAAAGATTATATCTGTCGACTAACAATACAATACATGATTTTATCTAAGATAAAAAGCATCAATCTAATTGATTTAGATATTGTCATGCAAAAGTCAAGATTGAGATCATCAATATGTTTTATGAAAAACAGCACTGAAGACAACAACATAACAATAGCCATTATAATTTTAGCTATTGTTATTCAGATTACCTGTTAAATCCGATAAGCAACATGAAATGTTTATCATGATGTAAATGATTTTGGAAATTAACTTCCATTTACTGATAGAAGTTAGTAAGTAATTTTTACTGGTAATCACTCATTACAATTTCTAAAATGAGCAATCAATGCTTGATCAAAAATCTGATCATTTCAAGTAAAATGAACAAGGAATGATAGTGCATCAATAAAATAGAATATATTGGTTATATTTCTTTTTTTATTACTAATACATAAACTAATTGGCAATACGGTTATTACTCTTCCCAAGCATATTAATCTATAATTTAAATACAATTTCACTGTACCTATTCATTAATTTTAATTCTATATTAAGAATGATCATCCTTGATTCTGTGTCTCATGGGCATTTTACTTGGTTTAATTATTAATTAACTCTCCTGTTTTTAAAAAGATACTATTGTATTGTCTGATTTGTAATACAAGTATTTTTGTAGCGAAAATAATTACATGTAATTTATGCGAATTAATCCCCATCAAGTCATGCTAAAACAGCAATCAGCGTGATGGACAGCACAATGAAATTGTAACTACTCTGAATCCTAATTTATGCATATATCTCCAATAGTTGCTCAGTAAAATTAGATATTTAAATAGGATAAAATCAACTCTTAAATGAGGTCATGGAAATAATGATTCTAATAAAGAAAATAATGATTCTAATAAAGAAGTAGCGTGATAAACATTAGAAGAAAAACACAATCGTATCAAATTGCTTTTTAAGCAATGTATTTACCGCTATAGTTATATTGAATACTACTCAAGCTAGTAATGGGAAGAATTGATTACTGATATCCATTTACAATATAACTCATAAATTAGTTATATTGTAAATGGATATTTAATAGCATCATGGTATTGATACCCAATGACCTTAAAATCGTTACTGCTCACCCAATCTTCAATATCTTCTAATGTCTTAATATTAGGATTAATCCACAATTTCGGCAAAGGATACGGAGTGCGCTTCAACTGAATATCACGCATTATTGGAAGTTGGTTCTCATAAATGTGAGCATTTACTATTTTATGATATACTTTACCTGGTATCTGCCCGGTTATCTGAGCCATCAGTGCTAATAAAACAAAACATTGGATCTGATTAAAATTCAGTCCTAAAGGGACATCACAACTACGTTGGTATGAAGTTAAATAGAGTTTTCCAGAAAACAAAGAAAAAGTGTGTGTATGCATGCATGGCCGTAAACAGCCTAATTCAAATTCACCTGGATTATAAAAAGTAATTACTTCTGCTCGATCATCTATCCCAACAGAGAGGTTATAAATAACTTTTTGTAATTGATCTAAATAAGTGCCATCAGGCCTTTGCCATGAACGTCCTTGAACGCCATAAACGCGTCCCATGTCGTCTTTACCTTTCCGATTCGGATTTTTAAGCCATGCTTTATTGTTATTTGCATTAGCATCCCATGTATTACAGCCAATCTTGCGAAATTGAGCAGCACTAGAATAACCTCTTAAGTAACCTAGTAATTCAGCAATAGCCGATTTATAAAAACTTTTACGAGTTGTAATTAAAGGAAATTGGTTATTTGCTACATCATATTCAAGATCAGCATTAATAATCGTTAAACACTTAACACCTGTACGTTTGTTTTCCATCCATTGGCCGTACTCAATAATGCGTTGACATAAATAAAGATATTGTTTCATTATGAATGGCTCACTAAGTGATTTATTTATCCTATAAATAAAAAAATTATTAATGCCCCTATACTATTTACTCTTTTCTATCTTGAATTCATAGAATCATTTTTATGATAGTGATCTTTCTTGTATGCCCATAGCAGTATAAAAGTTCCAATAATGATCATTGGAAAAGATAAAATTTGCCCCATACTTATACCATTGAATAGACCTAATTGTGCATCTGGCTGACGGAACAATTCAATACAGGTACGGAAAACGCCATAACCAATCAAAAAAAATCCTGAAACACTCCCTATTTTATGTGTCTTACGAATAAATAAATTCAACATAATAAATAAAACGACCCCTTCAAAAAACATCTCATAAAGTTGAGAAGGGTGACGTGGTAATGCACCATACTGTTCTAAAATTGGCAATAGTAAGGAAGGATTCTGATTAATCATTTGTATGTCCTCGTATTGCGAACTTGGAAATAATATTGCCCATGGAGTATGTAATGTTACACGTCCAAAAAGTTCACCATTAATAAAATTACCAATACGCCCTAGGCCAATTCCAAAAGGAATTAATGCTGCAATGAAATCGGAAACTTGAAAAAAATGGCGATGTGTTTTTCGAGCATACCAATATATAGTACATATCACACCAATTAACCCACCATGAAAGGACATCCCTCCTTCCCAGACTTTAAATAGATCCAATGGTTTCTGCAATAACAGAGGAAAATTATAAAATAAAAAATAACCTATACGTCCGCCAATAAAGACTCCTAAGAAACCAATACAGAGTAGGTGTTCTACCTCATTTTTTGTCCAACCACTATTCTCTTTGCACGCCCTTTTTTTTGCCAACCATAAAGCGAACAAAAATCCTAATAAATACATTAAACCATACCAATGCAAGACTACTGGACCAATCGAAAATATAGTGGGATCAATATTAGGAAATACAATATAATTATTATGCATCGTCTCCGTTTTTAGTGATATAAAGTTATATAGAAGAAGAATAGTTGTCTATGAATACATACGTTATTAAACTTATGGATATCTTCAGCTAATTTATTTAATAACTTACTTAGCAGTCAGTAAGAGCAGTTTAAATCGAACATTGGTCATTAAAATATTTAGCCTACTGTTATTATTAATAACATTTTGCCACAGTTACTCTACGTTCGTTTACTTCATATAGTTACTCTACGTTTACTCCAATAGGTATGATGCGCATAGGATGTCACTACACTACGTTGTAGTGACATAACGATCGGAGCGAACTCTTTCATAACGTGCTGATAAACATTGCGTTTAAAAGAAACCACTTGACGCACAGGATACCAATAACTTACCCAACGCCAACTATCAAATTCAGGAGTTTTATTTTTTTGAATATTAATGTAATATTCATTACACATCATTTTTAATAAAAACCAACGTTGCTTTTGTCCAATACAAACTGGCTTTTTGTCCCAACGCACAAAACGTTTTGGTAATTTATAACATATCCACTTCTGAGTAGATGCCAGTATTTCAACAGCATTATGATCTAATCCAACCTCTTCGAATAATTCCCTATACATTGCTTTTTTTAGTGATTCATTAGGATTAATCCCTCCTTGGGGAAACTGCCATGAATTTTGACCATATCTTCGGGCCCATAATACTTGGCCTTGTAGATTACAAATTACAATTCCTACATTCTGGCGGTAGCCATCATTGTCAACCATCTGACTACCTCGTTAAAAATTAAAAATAGCGTATTGCTTTATATTACTTTAAGCTGAGCATTTTAATGCTACTCTATATTGTAGACATATAGCAAATATAGTATTTGCTATTATAAAGCAAAATCTTACAATAGTGCCAACAATTTGATGGTTGCACTGCTGAAAATTTTTAATAGTTAGCTAAAAGTTATTGAATCTTTTCTAATTGATATCGCCCTATCTTTATAGGGATTTTGTTGGCTTTAAGGATGTATTTATTAAAATATAGCATAGTAATACTATCCATCTTTTATATCTCATAGGATTATTTTATTTGAATTTCATAGGAGAACTTAATATTGACGTACCTACTATTAAAAATAATTATTACTACCTTAATGTTTTGTATAACTTTTGTAGTACAAGCAAAAGCAATATTAACCGTTTATACTTATAATTCTTTTATCGCTGATGGGGCTCAAGGACCTACAATAAAGCCTGCCTTCGAACAACATTGTAACTGTGAGCTTAAATTAATTGGCCTCAGTGATGGTGTAGCCTTATTAAATCGACTTAGAATAGAAGGGGAAAATACCCCTGCCGATATTGTTATTGGGCTTGATAATAATTTAATTGATCTAGCAAAAAAAACTGGATTATTTACTGCAAGTCATATTGACATGAGTCAATTAAAGTTACCCATTAAATGGGATAACAATATTTTTATCCCTTACGATTATGGTTATTTTGCTTTTATTTATGATAAAACGCGGGTCCATAAAGCACCAAAAAGTCTCGATGAACTGATTAATAGTGCAACTCCATGGAAGATTATTTACCAAGATCCACGTACAAGTACACCGGGCTTAGGGTTTTTGCTTTGGATACAAAAAATTTATGGAAATAATAGTACTCAAGCTTGGAAAAAAATAGCTGCAAAAACCATAACCGTTACAAAAGGTTGGAGCGAATCATATGGACTTTTTTTAAAAGGTGAAAGTGACTTTGTCCTCAGTTATAGCTCTTCACCCGCTTATCATCTGTTAAATGATAAAAAAAATAATTATTCCGCGGCAATATTTAATGAGGGACATTATCTTCAAATTGAAGTTGCTGCCCAGTTAGCTACGAGTAAGCAGCCTAAACTAGCTCAACAGTTTATGCAATTTATGCTATCGCCAATCTTCCAAAAAGCGTTGCCTACAGCAAACTGGATGTATCCGGTTATTGATATCCCATTACCTCAGGTGTATCAACAAATACCTATACCCAAAAAATCATTACAATTTCATCCAGAAGACATTACTAAACATCGTAAGGATTGGATCTATTTATGGCAAAATGCTGCAAGCCACTAATAGGTAGTTCGCTTTGGCCTGGTATTGTTATATCAAGCCTATTAATTACTATTGTTGTAGTAACATTTATCACTTTATGGATACACGTACCTCAAATAAGTTTGCAAGGATTGATTCATGATAACTATTTATGGCATGTCATTGCTTTTACTTTTTTACAGGCACTATTATCCACATTATTATCTGTTATTCCAGCGATATTTTTAGCTCAATCCCTTTTTAGGCGAAAATTCAAAGGTCGTATACTATTTTTACGCTTATGCTCGATGACAATGGTCTTGCCTGTTCTAGTAGCTATTTTAGGATTATTAACCGTCCATGGACGATTTGGATGGATCGCTCAATCTTGTCAATGGTTAGGTATTGATTACCAATTTACGCCTTATGGCTTAAAAGGTATTGTATTGGCACATATTTTTTTTAATTTACCATTTGCTATCAGAATGCTATTACTCGCATTAGAAAGTATAGCGGTTGAGCAACGGCAATTAGCTGCGCAACTCGATATGAATACGTGGCAGCATTTCTGTATTCTGGAATGGCCCTATCTTCGGCGACAAATTTTACCTACAGCCAGTCTGATTTTTATGTTGTGCTTTACTAGTTTTTCTACTGTATTGACACTGGGCGGTGGGCCAGCTGCAACGACTATTGAGTTGGCTCTTTATCAATCGTTAAGTTATGATTTTGATCTAAATAAAGCCGCTTTGTTGGCTCTCATCCAGCTGTTTTGTTGTTTAGGTTTAGTATTATTAAGCCAACAATTAAATGTCATTTTTTTTGTCGGAGCTAGTCGACAATTACAGTGGAAAAACCCAAATGATAATCGATGTCAACAATTGTTGGACATGCTATTGATTAGCATTACATTAATTTTCCTACTATTGCCTATATTAGCAATTATTCTTGATGGTTTAAATTTAACATTATTACACGCGTTACAACAACCAAGCTTATGGAAAGCATGTATGAATTCAATTGTGATCGCGATTAGTGCCGGCGTTCTTTGCATTATTTTTACAATAATGCTTCTTTGGAGTAGTCGAGAATTACGTCTACGTCGTTTAATACTTCCCTATCGCATGTTAGAATTTAGTGGCTTATTGATACTTGCGATGCCAAGCATAGTATTATCAACTGGATTTTTTTTATTACTGAATAAAATTATTAGTTTTACTGGTGCCACTTATAGCTTGGTTATTTTAACCAATGCTTTAATAGCAATTCCTTGTGCTTTAAAAATTTTAGAACACCCGATGTATGACTTAGCAGAACGTTATAATTTATTATGCCTTTCATTAGAAATCAAAGGTATCAATCGACTAATGTTAATTGAATTAAAAGCCCTAAAATCTAAAATAGCTCAGGCTTTTGCTTTCGCTTGTATACTCTCAATGGGTGATTTCAGTATTATTTCATTATTTGGTAATGAAAACTTTCGTACCTTACCTTATTATCTCTATCAACAACTAGGATCTTACCATAGTGATAGTGCAGCAGTTACGGCATTATTAATGTTATTACTTTGTTTCAGCTTATTCAGCTTATTCGAAAGAGTATCAGAACAAAAACATGATTAAATTAGATCGCATTGTCTATTATGATGGACATAATACCTTTCAGTTTAATTTTCAAGTAAAACACACTGAAAGGGTAGTGATACTAGGCCATAGCGGAGCAGGAAAAAGTACGTTACTTGGTTTAATTGCTGGATTCCAATATCCTAGAGAAGGCGAAATTTGGTTAAATCAAAAAAATTATACTACTACACCGCCAGATAAACGTCCAGTTTCCCTTATTTTTCAAGAAAATAATCTGTTTTCTCATTTGACTGTTTGGCAAAATATCGCATTAGGTATTTCACCTAATTTACGCTTGAATCAAGAGCAGCATCATACAATAAAAGAGATTATAGAACATGTTTCGCTTCATGATTGCATTACTCGTTTACCTAATCAAATATCAGGTGGACAACGCCAGCGTACTGCATTAGCGCGTTGTTTGATCCGCCAAAAACCGATTTTGTTGTTAGATGAGCCTATTTCTGCTCTTGATCCTTCCTTACGTGAGGCAATGGTCAGATTAATTAAACAAGTGTGCGATGAACGCCATTTAACCTTACTTATGGTATCTCATAATTTAGGAGATATCAGACAAATAGCAACTCGCGCTCTTGTCATTAAAAAAGGGAAAATTACTTACGATGGTCAATTAGACTTCTTAATTAATAATTTAAAACTAGATAACATCTTTTTAGAAAAATTTCATTCCTAAAATTTATAATTAATAATAATTATTATTAATTATAAATTCATAATTTGCATAACTTGTAAGTAGCTTTATTTCAAATCTACTGATTTTTTTAAAAACTGCATTAATTAGTGGTATACTGATAAAGCTTCTTTCTGATAAAGCGTCCTTAAACATTAAAACTTTTCATGATTTCTGATTAGATTACTATCTCTGATCATATTACTAAGATCATCCTCATATCGATCATATAAAAACCTAAAATCCAATATCACCTAGTTACTTAACGACCACTACAACTTCAATTCTATGTAAATGCATTTATCTAAAATAGTATTCCATTTCATATTTTCTTTTTAAAAGGTGAACCTTGCTCATCTCTAAAATTGTAGTTGATGTTTTTTCTTTAACATTAGAAATGTTAATAACAGCTATAGCGTATCAATATTTACTAATCTTATATCGTATATTTCTACTTATAAAGATTTTCAAGAACTTCTATTTAAATTACTATTGATACTTATTAATAGTAATACTTACTAAGCTCAGTTAGATACTAAATTATAAAAGAAGATACAAGGTAAATATTGAAGAATCCTTTTAAAAGGATTAAGTGAATAATTTAAGGAATAATTTAATAACAATAAACAATTTTCTATAATTTCCATTATACCCGCAGTCATTTATTATCAATAGTTATTCATACATGGTCTTGTAGAAACTTTTAAAATACCGCATTGTTAATGTTGAAGCTTGCTTGCACAAGCTGAAATAATACCATTTCTTATTTATTTTGTAGAGCAGTTTTTACAGAAAAACAATACAATTCTATTGTTCTCATATACTATATAGTAATGAGTACTAAGTCATAGTAGTAAATGCATATCTTCCAAAAGTAGATTATGCTATCAAAATCTCTTGTAGGGTAAACAAGGTTTGCAATAATGTTGCAAACAACTATGATAGCACATATTTACTAAATTTTCTAATTTTAGTAGAAAAGTCAATATGATATTCCCTATCATAATAGGTATTATGCTGCTTTGAAACTAAAAATCTTGATATTCGAAGGTAAAATATCTTCACTTCTACGTGAAGTTTATGATTCTAAAAAGCTTTCAAGCATTGAGGTTCATGTTACTATTTTACTAAATGGTAATACCTATCTAGTAGGTCTATTAGGGGTATTGCCTTTACAATCAATATTGTTCGTCATGTATTTCCATACCTGTAGCTTGTAAATCTGCATAATAAGATGATCGAACTAACGGGCCACAGGCTGTATGCGTGAAGCCCATTTCGATTGCCTTTTTTTTCATTTCTTTGAATTCCTTAGGACTAACATAACGTTTTACTGGTAGATGTTGACGGCTTGGCTGAAGATATTGGCCTAAAGTGAGCATAGTAACATTGTGGCGACGTAGATCACGCATAACGTTAATAATTTCTTCGTTCGTTTCACCAAGTCCAACCATTAATCCCGATTTTGTTGGTATTGCAGGATGCATTTGCTTGAATTTTGAAAGCAGTTGTAATGACAATGTGTAATTAGCGCCAGGACGCACTTGATGATAAATACGTGGAACATTTTCAATGTTGTGATTAAAAACATCTGGTGGCGCTGTAGATAAAATTGCTAAGGCGCAGTCCATACGGCCACGAAAATCAGGTACTAGAGTTTCTATCGTAATATTTGGATTTTGTTTTCGAATGGAAATAATACTGTCAACAAAATGTTGCGCTCCGCCATCACGTAGATCATCACGATCAACAGAAGTAAGAACAACGTATTTTAATCCTATATCTTTAATAATTTCTGCTAATTTTTCTGGTTCATGGGGATCAGGAGCATTAGGTCGTCCATGGGTAACATCACAAAAAGGGCATCGGCGAGTGCATATAGCGCCTAAAATCATAAAAGTAGCTGTACTGCGATTAAAACATTCAACAAGGTTCGGACAAGATGCTTCTTCACAGACAGAATGTAATCCATATTTACGCATTGCATTTTTTATTTTTTGGATGCGGCTCGAATCGGCGGGAAACTTAATTTTTATCCACCTCGGCTTAGGTAAAATTTCTTTAGGATCTATTGTTACTATATTGACAGGGATCAACGTTCTTTGATCAGCTTCATAATATTTAACGCCATTCGTGATTTGCGTTGGTTTATTCATAATCATACTCGTTCTATTAGAATTTCTTTTTACAGATCAATAATAGATCTATTTGATATTACCACGTATTTTGCTATTTGCAATTTTAATAGGATGCAGAAATGTTTTACTAATAAACACTCTACATCTTTAATTTGACAACCAGGAACGAAATCATTAAGTTGCGTCATTTTCATGCCGGCATAACCACAAGGATTAATACATTGAAATGGCTCAAGATTCATATTAATATTTAGTGCTAGTCCATGAAATGAGCAGCCATTCTGAATACGCAATCCAAGAGAGCATATTTTTTTTTGTTCAACATACACTCCCGGAGCTTCTCGTTTAATATAAGCACACAGACCAAATTCTAATAAAGTATTAATTACTGTATTTTCCAGTGTATTAACTAGATCTCTTACGCTTAATTGATGACGCTTTAAATCCAATAAAATATACATTATTTGCTGACCTGGTCCATGGTAGGTGATTTTCCCACCGCGATCAGATTGTATAACAGGAATATTTCCAGGCACGAAAAGTTCTTCTTTTTTTCCAGAACGGCCTTGAGTAAAAACAGGATGATGCTCGACTAACCATATTTCATCTAGAGTATCAAATGTTCGTTTTTTAGTAAATTGTCGCATTGCAGATGCAATTGCTTGATAATTATTAATTCCAAGATGACGTAATATAATCGTTGTTTTTAACAAAATTCTACCACTAAAAAGAAACGTACACTAATTTTAAATTAGTAACTTATAAAGTTTCATGCTAAAAATACTAGCAGGCCAAATCAGCATTGATATTATCAAAATATCTTTTATAAATTTGAGCATTTCAATGCATAAATAAAATAGTTTTTATAACTCTATAAGAGTTTATTATATCTTAGCTAATTTTATACATCTTGCTATCTGTTCAATGTTGCTTGCTATGTGACTAACTTGTATTAAGCAACAGTTACTTCTACCTACCATTATTACTATGTGAGTTAATGCACAAAGAAATTATAATAATAGATATATTATGATTTTTATCAGTTTCCTAATCTTATTACCATTATTACAATAGTAAATTTTATATAGTATTAAAAATACTGATTTATTGTATTTCTTTCTCTTAAATTTAACATTACATTTTAATATCAATAAACCTCTATGATGCATAGAAAATTAGATCTCTTGTAGTTGATAAAAATAATCATCAAGTTGATAGTTATCAGACAAAAGAGTAATAAGATTCGCAACGAAAATCGGATTCTGATAGATATTATAAGGGCATCAGAATCTTATCAGGATTTTGTTGCTATTGGGAAATAAAAAATAGAAAAGTGTTATCCAGTGATAAGAAATTACAATCCTCGTCATTACAAGGATTTGGACAGAAATCTTCTATGAGAATGGATAGACATAATGATGCCGAATCCAGCCATTAAAACAATTAATGCAGAGCCGCCATAACTTATCAATGGTAAAGGAATACCTACTACAGGTAGGATACCGCTAACCATGCCAATATTTACGAATATGTAGACAAACAAAATCAACATTAATCCACCAACCATTACTCTACCAAACGTATTTTGTGCATTAGCTGCAATTATCAATCCGCGTATTATTAACAATAAATACAATATAAGTAATATAACGATGCCAATTAACCCAAACTCTTCGCCTAATACCGCAAAAATAAAATCAGTGTGGCGCTCTGGTAAAAACTCTAATTGCGATTGGGTGCCATTTAACCAACCTTTTCCAAATAATCCACCAGATCCAATAGCAATTTTTGATTGGATAATATGATAACCAGCGCCCAATGGATCCGTCTGTGGATCGAATAACATCATAACGCGATCTCTTTGATAATCATGCATCAGAAAGAACCATAAAATCGGAATAAAACAAGCAAGACCTGTAGCTGAAATAGCAATTAATTGCCAATTCATACCCGCTAAAAAAAGGATAAAGAAACCTGAGGCAGCTACTAAAATAGATGTTCCAAGATCAGGTTGAGTGGCAATAAGAAGTGTTGGTATCAATATAAGTATCAATGCGAATAACGTATTTTTAAATGTTGGAGGACAGAGATCGTGATTGACAAAACGTGCCACCATCAATGGAACGGCAATTTTAGCAATTTCAGATGGTTGAAAACGAATGAATCCAAGCTCTAACCATCTTTGTGCTCCTTTACTCATCTGACCAAAGGCGTTGACCAAAATTAATAACATTAAACAGATAATATAAAGATATTTTGAAAAATTTTCATATGTACGTGGTGAAATTTGTGCCATAATAAGCATAACGATAAAGCCAATTACGATTTGTATTAGTTTACGTTGCATCATATCAATATCTTGTCCACTTGCGCTCCACATAAGCATAATACTGTATATTGTTAAGGCAACAATAATAAGCAACATTGGAATATCAATATGTAACTTTTTATAAAAAGGTAATTTATATGATTTATCGCGCATATGTTTTTTTATTTACTTATTGAAAAGTATTTTTATTCAAAATTTGTGATGTTGTGTTTTTGCCAAGCAATGTGTAATCAAAAATACTGCGTAAAAGGTCTCCAATAGCTTGTCCAGCCCCTCCATTTTCCAAAATAATAGTAACGGAAATCGTTGGGTTTTGGTAAGGCGTAAATCCAATCATTAATTTATGATCACGCAAGTGTTCAGTCAATTTACTAGAATTATAGGTTTGATAACTGAACACCTGTGCTGTCCCTGATTTAACAGCTGCTTTATAAGGTGTGTTTGTAAAGCTTTTACGTGCTGTACCATTGTGTGCATGAGCAACTCCATACATACCTTCTTTGACTAATCCCCAAAATCCTGAATGAATATTGTCGATTTTGATATCTTCTTTCTGTTTATAGGGTAATATAGCATTATCTAATTTAGTGCCATAAAGTAGGTGCGGAGTCTTAACCATTCCATTATTAATTAATGTCATTAATACTTTTGTCATTTGAATTGGTGTTGTGGTCCAATAACCTTGACCAATGCCTACTGGAATTGTATCTCCTTGATACCAAGGTTTTTGATAACGTTTTTTTTTCCATTCACGTGTTGGCATAACACCTTCCAGTTCTTCTTCTAAATCAATACCAGTATGGCGCCCATAGCCAAATTTTTTCATCCAATCTGAGATACGATCGATGCCCATATCATAAGCTACCTGGTAGAAAAAAGTGTCTGCTGATTCAATAATAGCTCTCACAACATTTAATCTTCCGTGTCCCCAACGTTTCCAATCCCGATAACATTTTTCGGAATTTGGCAACCGCCACCAACCAGGATCAAAAATTGTTGAGTTAGCAGTAACAACATGTTCACTTAATGCAGCAACGGCAATAAAAGGTTTAACGGTAGATGCGGGTGGATATAATCCTTGTATAGTTCTGTTAATTAGTGGACGATTAGGATTATTTAATAGAACTTGGTAATCTTTATTAGAGATACCATTAACAAATAAATTGGGGTCATAGCTTGGTGTGGATACAAGAGCTAAAACTTCTCCATTGCGTGGATCTGTAACAACTACTGCAGCGCGACTAGTAGTTAGTAACTTTTCAACCTCCATTTGTAAGTCAAGGTTTATAGTGAGATAAATATCTTGTCCAGCTTGCGGCGCTTTTTTATAAAGTTGACGTATAACTTCTCCATGACCGTTCACTTCCACTTCTGCATAACCTGTTTTTCCATGTAAAATGTTTTCGTAATATCGCTCAATACCTAATTTACCAATATCATCAGTGGCGGTGTAATTTTTTATTAAGCCATTATTTTCAAGACGTTCTATATCTTTATCATTAATTTTTGCTACATAACCAATAACATGAGTTAACGTAGAGCCATAAGGATAATGTCGTCGTTGGTAGCCTTTGACTTCAATTCCAGGAAACCGATATTGATTAACAGCAAAACGTGCTATTTGTACCTCATCTAGCGAGGTTTTTAATGGAATAGAGGTAAAACGCCGTGAGCGTTTATGCTCTTTTTTAAAGTTTGCAATCTCATCGTCACTAAGATCAATGACATGACGCAATTGAGCTAATGTCTCTGTTAAATTAATAATTTTTTCAGGAATGATTTCTAATTGATAGAATGTTTGATTGAAGGCAAGAGGAATACCATTTCTATCATAAATAATTCCTCTGCTTGGTGGAATGGGAACTAGTTTGATCCGATTATTGTTGGAGCGAGTTTGATAATCTGAATATCGAATTACTTGTAGATGATAAAGATTAGCAATTAAAATACCAACTAAAATTGCAATAATAACAAAAGCTATTACTGTCCGATGAATGAATAGAGCAGATTCAGAAGTGTCATCACGAAAAGCTACGCGTTTCTTCTTGTTTGTTTCTGTATTCGCATTCACACGTATAACCTAAATAAATATATTCTTCTCAATGATCAGAATGATTTTTTTAACTTGCCATATTCTTTAGCGTTTTAACAAAACTTTCAAACTAAAGGATGAGATGTTGTGAAGGATGAATGAGCGCATTCGTTTTCTTACTTTAAGAACAGTAAGAAAACGTATAAACTACCAATTTACTTAGCAAGCTAAGGCTTACCTATATCCTGTTCCTATTACGTTAATTTTTAACAAGTCTCTTTTCTAAAGAACTAAAGCAAGACGCGATGACTGTGCTTATAGTGAATCAACTGTGTTTATTTTCAAGAAAAATAGTTGCATCCATACCTTCTCTCAAAGCTTTTAATCATAAGCTTTTGCTACAAACTACAATAAGTTGCAATTCAAATTCAACTCCAGAGTTTTTCAAGTTCATACATACGGCGACTATCTTCTTGCATTATATGAATAATGGTATCGCCTAAATCAACAACGATCCAATCAGAAATGCCTTTCCCCTCGACTCCAAGGGGAATAATTTTCATCATACAACATGCTTCAATTAATTTATCTGCAATTGATGTTAAGTGACGATTAGATGTTCCGGTACATATTATCATGAAATCAGTAATGCTAGATTTTCTACTTACATCAATAGTAATAATATCTTTTGCTTTAATATCGACAAGTTGATCTATGATAAATTGTTGGAGTTTATTGTCTTGCAAATGTTCACCTGTCATTTCAAGTTAAATACAACATCAATGTTTATTTAATTTTACTTTCATTTTTGCAATGAAAGTAGCATACGATAACCTATATAGTAATCTATTTTTACTAAAATTAATTGAATATTTATCATTTGTTTCAAGATTATGTATTAGAATATAAATATTATTTCTAATAAGGTATAAATGCACTCAGATAGTACTAATCAACTGATAAACCTATAATAGTGTGGAGGTGCTTTATGAGTTTCGTATATTTAGTGATTCACGATTAACTTTTATCTTTGGTAAAGATGCTGTCTATCAATATAGCGCAATACTGCAGGTGGCAATATACCTATACAACTTTTTTTATTACGTTTTCGTTTCCGAATTTCTGTTGCAGAGATATTTAATAACGGAGTATTAGCTAAGTATATAGCACCACAGGGTTTTTGGATAAGTATGTTCGGGTTATCTACTTGATGATATGTAAGCCATTTTTGCATGAATGATGTTGAAAAATAAGTGGTATAACCAGGACGAGCACAAACTAATAGATGACACAAATCTAAAATTTTTTGCCAATCAACCCAAGTATTAATCAACAGTAGTGCATCTTGTCCAATAATAAAAGCTAATGGTTTTTGCCTTCCTATTTGTTGTCGGAAGGAAAGTAATGTTTCAAAGGTATAGGAAGGGGTTTTTCGTTTAAACTCTCTGGTATCTATACTAAATAGTGGATTATTTTTAATTGCTAATTGTAGCATTACAAGTCTTTGTTGCACAGTCGCTTCAGGTTGCTTTCTATGAGGTGGAACATAATTAGGCAGTAAAGCAACCTTCTGTAAGCCAACTTGTTTAGCTAGAGTTTTAATAGGGAGCAAGTGGCCATAGTGAATTGGATCAAAAGTGCCTCCAAATAGTGCTTGAATAAATGGAGAATTAGATTTTTTTTGAGTGCATGCTATCATTAATAAAGCTCTTTTTAATCGATTTACCGCATAATAGCATAGATAAAATTTCTAATTTTTCCCAAATTATGGGATCATAATCTTGTTTTACATGTAATTCTGCTTGGATCATTAACTGTATTGCATCCTGTAGTGCTTGATTTGACAAGCGTTGTAGCGCAGCGCTAATAAGCGCTCGGCGCGTTTGCCAAATTTTATGCTGATCGAATATTTTTTTTAAATCTTTATTTTTACCTTGTTGTTTTAATGTTATAAGCAATAAAAGCTCACGTTGTATAATACGTAACAAAATAATTACTTCATAATCTTCATGTTGTAAGTGTTGTAGGATCCGCCAACTTCGTTGAATTTTTCCAGCAAGTAGTGCATCAACCCAGTGATAGGGAGTAAAAATAACGAAGTTATTTACTGCTTTTTGAACGCGAGACAAGGTAAGATTACCATCAAGGTATAATAGTGATAATCGTTCTAATGCTTGGCTAAGGGCTAGCAAGTTACCTTCATAGCAATAACAAAGAAGCTGATTAGCTTGTTTATCTAAAGTAACAGACATTGCTTTGGATCGTTGTGTTACCCATTGAGTCAGCTTGGATTGTTTTGGCGTCAAACAATCAATATAAACCCCAACTTGACCCATCCTTTTATACCAACTACTATTCTGTTGTGCTTTCGTTAATTTACTGCCGCGTATGATTAATAATAAATCAGGATGTAAAAGTTTGGATAACTTAAGCAAATTGCAAGATATGGCTTCAGTGAGGCCATTTTCAGGCAAAATCAAAATAAGGATTTGTCGGTTAGAAAATAGGTTAAAAGATTGACTTAATCGATAAATAGTATCCCAGTCACTACTTGTATCTATTGAAAAGCTATAGCGTTCTGTAAAACCTTGTTGCTTGGCTACTTGACAAATTTGGTCTGCACTTTCGTTCACTAAAAAGTGATCATTACCAAATATCAAGTAGCAAACTCGTAATTTATCAGCAAGTTGTGTGACTAGATTTTCCGGATAAAGACGGATCATTCTGAATTATCCGATCGCATGTTTTTAACAGCGATTAATGCTTCAGGTCTAGTTTGCATGTTGCCATGAATAATTAGTAATTTACTAATTAATTGACGAGCTGCTTGTTCACACATTTCTTCTTTAAGAAATTCCCTTTCTGAATCTTTTATCACAATGGTTAAAGAATTATCAAAAAAAGTTCTCTCGACACGAATCTTCATTGGAAAGATAGCTCCATTAGGTAGCATCATTTGCGCACTAACCCAAAAGTTTAACTGTTTTTCTGCACTGTGACCATTTTGGTGGATGCTAACAGTTTGAGTGTTTTCAAACGAACTGAGAATTTTTAAAATTGGCACATTTTTAAAACTTTCATAGATTAAGTTTATATTATTTAAGCGCAATTCTTGTCGAATTGCGCGAGCTAGCTGACCATATGGTTCATCAGTAATAAATTTTAACATTTTTAATTTTTCAGCTATGTTTTCCGTACCTTTTAAGTGAAATCCACAGCTAGTTATGAGCAATACAGTTAAGCTTAGAAAGAGGGTTCTTAAATAACGCACATGATTTCCTGCATTAATCAACTAACAATCAGGTTTAATAGTTTACTTTTGACATAAATTACTTTCAGTATATTCATACCTTTAAGGTATTTTGCTACACTGTATTCTTGTTTTGCTAAAGCCAAGATAGAATCTTGTGAAGCATTACTATGGACAGTAATGCGTCCGCGAACTTTACCATTCACTTGAATAATAACTAAGTGAGTATCGTCTATTTTTGCTTGTTCATCAGCAATTGGCCAAGGTGCATAATCAATATCTTCCTTGTGGCCCAGTGCTTTCCACATGATAAAGCATACATGTGGAATAATGGGTGACAACATCAGTACGATGGCTTCTAAAGATTCTTGCATCAGAGCACGATCTTGTTCCTCCTCACAAGAGGAGCGCATCAGTGTATTCATGAATTCCATAATAGTAGCAATCGCAGTATTAAATGCATAACGACGCCCAATATCATCAGTGACTTTAGTGATACTTTTATGCAGATCTCGACGTATTTTTTTTTGCTCTTGTGTGAGGATTCTGGTATTTAATGGTACTACTTTACCTTTTTTTGTATGGTCAAAAACCATACGCCAGAGACGACGAATAAAACGATTTGCACCTTCTAAACTAGATTCTTTCCATTCTAAAGTCATTTCTGGAGGAGCGGCAAACATCATAAACAGACGAACTGTATCAGCTCCATATTTTTCTATGATTAATTGTGGATTAATACCGTTATTTTTTGATTTTGACATTTTACTCTTTCCATCGTAAAAGAGTTGATGTCCATGTTTATCGGTTGCTTTTATGATTTTACCTTTTTTATCACGTTCTACTTTTGCCTCCATTGGTGATACCCAAACTCTCTGACCATTTTCACTTAAGTAATAAAAAACATCAGCTAAAATCATTCCTTGACATAACAAGTTTTTAGCTGGTTCATCTGAATTAACAAAACCAGCATCCCGCATTAGTTTATGGAAAAAACGAAAATATAATAGATGCATGATAGCATGTTCAATACCGCCGATATATTGATCAACAGGTAACCAGTAATTTGCTGCGTCTAAATCTAGCATTCCTTGCTCATAATGAGGGCAAGTATAACGAGCATAATACCAGGACGATTCCATAAAGGTATCAAATGTATCCGTTTCACGTAAGGCTACCTTACCATTAATATTGGTTTTTGCCCATTCTAGATCAGCTTTAATAGGGCTCTCAATCCCCTTCATAAGAATATCTTCAGGTAAGATAACTGGTAGTTGGTCTTTCGGTACTGGAATGATAGTACCTTGTTCTGTCGTTATCATTGGAATTGGAGCTCCCCAATAACGTTGACGAGAGATGCCCCAGTCACGTAGACGATAATTCACTGTACGGTGACCACTACCTTGTGCAATCAATTTATCGGTAATCGCATTTCCACCTGTTTTATTATCCATGCCACTAAATTCACCTGAATTGATTAGTTTATTTTTTTTAATCAAAGGGCCATCTTTTAAGTCTGGGAGCTTCCCTTCATTATCAACCATCACTGCTTTGATTGGTAAATGATATTGTCTAGCAAATTCCCAATCACGCTGATCATGTCCTGGAACTGCCATTACTGCGCCTGTACCATATTCCATGCATACAAAATTAGTTATCCAGATCGGAATCTGGTCATGAGTGAGCGGATGAATTGCGAATAAATGAGCAGCGATACCTTTTCTCTTCATGGTTGCAATGTTTCCTTCATTAACTTTAGTATCACGGCATTCATCAATAAAAGCTCGTAGTTTAGTATTTTGTTCTGCAGCTTTTGTTGCTAGTGGATGAGTGGCTGCAATAGCAAGATAAGTAACTCCCATCAGAGTATCAGGTCGTGTAGTATACACGGTTAGTGTATCATTATCTAAAAGTCTAAAAGTAATCTCAATTCTTTCTGAGCGACCAATCCAGTTACGCTGCATAGTTTTGACTTGCTCTGGCCAACCCTTGAGTTTATCTAAATCATTAAGAAGCTCTTCAGCATATGCAGTAATTTTTATAAACCATTGTGGAATTTCTTTATGCTCTATAGGGGTATCGCAGCGCCAGCAACAGCCATCAATGACCTGCTCATTTGCTAAAACGGTTAAATCATTTGGGCACCAGTTAACGGCGGACGTTTTCTTATAAACTAAGCCTTTCTCATACAGCTTAATAAAAAACCATTGCTCCCAACGATAATATTCTGGAGAGCACGTGGTGACTTCTCTACTCCAGTCATAACTAAATCCAAGCATTTTTAATTGACGTTTCATGCAAGAAATATTCGAATAGGTCCAAGTTGCAGGTGCAGTATTATTTTTTGCTGCAGCCCCTTCTGCCGGTAGGCCAAAGGCATCCCAACCTATAGGTTGCAACACATTTTTACCTAGCATACGTTGATAGCGTGAGATAATGTCACCAATGGTGTAGTTTCGAACATGTCCCATATGTAATTGTCCAGATGGATACGGTAACATTGATAGACAATAATATTTTTCTTTGTTATTGTCTTCAATCACTTTAAACGTTTGTTGTTCATCCCAAAGATGTTGTACGTATTTTTCTATCTCTTCTGATTGATATTCTTCTTGCATAACACCGATTTTACTTTTGGAAAGCGCGACTTTAAGCACGCTTAAAGTTGTGAAGTATATATTGAATAGAATAGCCGATAGTTGTCCTATCAACAACTTGTGATAAATATTTTGCTTAAGATGATGAGAAATCTTTGTCATTATCAAAGTGATCGTGATAATGATCTTAAGATCAGCATTCTTGGCTTATTCATCCAATACAATGATTTTTTAATAATTTTATTATTATTTAACTAATTGCGTTAATGGTTGCTCTTCAACATTAAGAGTTTTTAATGTATAATTTTTGTAAGAAAATCTTTAGTACGTTCTGATTTTGATGCAGCAAAAAAATCATCTTTATTACTATCCTCAATTATTTTCCCTTCGCTCATAAAAATCATTCTATGAGCAAATTTTTTAGCAAATCCCATTTCATGGGTAACAACTATCATGGTCATGCCTTCATTTGCAAGGTTGATCATAACCTTCAGCACTTCGTTGATCATTTCTGGATCTAATGCTGATGTTGGCTCATCAAATAACATCGCAATGGGATCCATACAGAGGGCTCTGATAATAGCGACCCGTTGTTGTTGTCCACCAGATAATTGAGATGGAAACTTGTTGATTTGATTAGCTAATCCAACAAGCTCTAATAATTTTAATGCAGTGTTTTCAGCGGTTTTTTTATCTCTCTTTAAGACTTTTATTTGTGCTAACGTTAAATTGTCAATAATTGATAGATGAGTAAAGAGTTCAAAATGTTGAAATACCATACCTACTTTTGAACGTAATTTAGTTAAATCAGTCTTCTTGCTATTAACAGGAATATTATCAATATATATTTCGCCACTTTGAATTGGTTCAATGCCATTAATTGTTTTTATTAATGTTGACTTACCTGAACCAGAAGGGCCACAGATAACGACAACTTCTCCCTTTTTAACATTCAGCGAACAATCAGCAAGCACCTGACACTGTCCATACCATTTAGAAACATTTTTTAAAGAAATCATGAATAGTCCTTTCAGATAACTCATCAGCTGTCGCTAAATCAGCTAATAAGCTGACATAATTAGTATAATTATACTATCATAATGTTATAAACAACAACGTAATACTATGAATAGTAGTTCATTATACATTATAATGCTTTATTATCGATGTTTCATGCCAAATTAATGTAAACAATCCATTACCTTAAAGTGG
>JAVYJS010000008.1:0-50819 GCA_032378655.1 Candidatus Arsenophonus melophagi
TATGGGATATGAGATCAATATAAGTATGAGATTAGTAATCGAATCATAGATCATTAAAAGTATCATTAAACAATGAAGAAAAGTATCATTAAACAATGAAGAAAATTTTTGTTAAAATGTAACAATGTTAATTATTTTTCAGAAATACAGTAAGTTCAAAATATTGAATATTATATTATATATATAATGGAAGCTTTTGTTTATGTACTTTCGTGTATCATTGCTTATTTATTACATTATTAGTAATAAATATAATTAAAATTATTAAGTTAAATTGAAAGTTATAAACCATAGTCATTATGGTTAAAAAAATTAATACCGCTAGACAAAATAGTATAAAAGAATATTAAGCTTTACTTTTTATTAAAACTTTTTAAGTTATTTTTTGATAAAATAAGCTTTTTATTTCCGTTTTGCTTTTGAAAGCACTACTACTTGTTATCAACACTTTTAAAAGTTCGTAGAAAATTGAGAAAATTGTCAGTTTTCAATGAAAACATCACTATGTTTCTTAGCTTCTATAAAACACTGACGTCTTTCCTTATCCAAGGAAAGGAGCAGCTCGCGCGAACAGCATGAATAATAATGTATTTCATATTTTAAATTCATCAATTAAAATATGCTTATCTCTATTTAACGCTCAAATAGAGTTTAATTATCTTTTAGATAAAATTTAATATTAATGTGATTAATCTAATTGTTAAAGAAACAAGAACATTGCTATTAAAATACTAATAAAGCTTTGTTGATCAACAAAGAAAAACTCATGAAACAAGGAAATTAGGTAATTTATTCTGGTAAAACATCTTAATACTAATATTAGATTTGTAATCTAACAAAATATCTGTTAAAAATTTTTTATGCAAAATAGTAATAAGGTTAGTTAACGGCTATTATGAGGCTAATTTATGTCATATCATGTAATTGCTTTAGACCTTGATGGCACTCTGTTAGATGCTAATCAGAAGATTTTGCCACAATCTTTGGCTGCTATAAAGCAAGCGCGTTATCAAGGGATAAAAGTTATCATTGCTACAGGCAGGCATCATGTTGCTATTCATCCATTTTATCAAGCACTAAACTTAGATACTCCTGCAATCTGTTGCAATGGAACTTATCTCTACGACTATAAGGCTAAAAAAGTACTAGAATCAGATCCCTTATCGATAGAAGAGGCAACGAAAGTGGTTGCACATTTACAAGGTACTGATATCAACCACTTAATGTACGTGGATAATGCTATGCTATATCAGCAACATAATGATACTATCGAACGCACATTGAGATGGGCAGATTCCTTACCTAAAAATCAACGTCCTAATATCCATAGGATTAATAATTTTCACACTGCTATTCATCAAGTGAGCGCTATTTGGAAATTTGTTACCTGTACACCTGATATCCAAAAATTACGCATTTTTAGTCAAATTATTCAGCATGAACTAGAACTAGCTTGTGAATGGTCATGGTTTAATCAAGTTGATATTGCTAAAAAAGGAAATAGTAAGGGTGTGCGTTTACAGCGTTGGGTTGAATCACAAGGCTTAACGATGAAAGAAGTTATTGCTTTTGGTGATAATTTCAATGATATCAGCATGCTCACTGCTGCTGGTCTAGGCGTTGCAATGGGTAATAGTTGTGATGAAGTCAAAAAATATGCCGATATAATTACAGATCAAAATATCGCTCCTGGAATTGCTTCGGTGATAAAAAAATATGTACTATAAAGGATAGTACCGTTACTGTAATCGAAGATTAGTAATAACACCCTGAACTTTTGCATTAATTCATTTGTCCTGATTTATTTACAGATTCTCTTTTGTCAACAAAAAAAGCCTTTACTAAAACATAAAGTACTCATTAATATGAGCTTATCATACAGTATCTTTATTATTGTTAATAATTATAAAACACCGAAATCATGGCGTAACGCTATGACGATTGTACTATGACTCTTGATGGCGCTTAAGATGTTACTTATTGGTTCAACACCTCTCATCAAAATGAATTAAAGAACACTCAATAAAATATCAAATAATGGCGTAATAATTTTACGCTTTTATTATCTAATAAGTATAACTGTATTGCTCTAATAATACCATATTTCATACTAACTTTCATTACAGAGAAAACTATAAAGCTCAAAAGCTTATTGCTTGAAAGTACAACTCATTTTATGCATTTTAAAATAAAAATGCATAAAATGAGTTGTACTTTATTTAGGTTACTAAACCATTGATTAAATCAACCATTAATTAAATCGATGCAAGTTATTGTACCAACACCACAAAACAAAAGTTCCTCTTGATCAAAGATTAGTATAAATGCCACTATCATGATAGTGGAAAAATCTCTAAATTTATTGCATCTGCAACGCTAAATTATGCATAAAGTTATTCTATAATAAGTCGTGCACGGTGCTACATAACTGAAATATACATGTTCGTCTCTTCTGAACCATAAAAGTCTATGTAGTTACTTCAGTAAAACCAGAAACCTTTTACTGATTATAAAATATGATCTTTTATCTGCATGATTCTACCTAAGAATGTACGTTCTTTTCTAGTTCAAAGTCTAATTAAAAGATTTTTTTGCATCGCTTTAGTGTGAATACACTTCATTAAAAACCTCTATAAATTTTAAGGTCTGCTCATGAAAACATTAGACGAATTTATCATTAAAAAACAATATGATTTTCCTTCTTTTTCTTGTGAACTCACGGCTTTATTATCAGCCATTACATTAAGCGCAAAAATTATTTACCGCGATATTAATCAAGCGGGCTTTTTTGATTTTTTAAGCGAACATGGTGCTGCTAATACTCAAGATGAAGCTCAAATGAAATTTGACCGTTATGCGCATGAAAAGCTAAAAGCAGCTTTTCATGCGCAAAGAGAAGTGGCTGGCATTGCCTCTGAAGAAGAAGATGAAATCATTATTTTCCATGGTAATCAAGCAGAAAATGCAAAATATGCTGTGTTAATGGATCCGTTGGACGGTTCATCAAATATTGACGTTAATGTTTCCATAGGAACTATTTTCTCTATTTATCACCGTATTACTCCAATAGGTCAACCAATTAGCAATAAAGATTTTTTACAACCTGGTCATCAACAAGTTGCTGCTGGCTATATAGTATACGGTCCTTCAATCATGCTAGTCTATACCATCGGCGATGGCGTATATGTTTTTACTTATGATCCTTCTCTCGGTATTTTCTTTCTATCTCACGAAAGAGTAATGTTTCCAAAAAAAGGGAGTATATATTCAATCAATGAAGGAAATTATAATACATTCCCTTCGGGTATAAAAAAATATATAAAATATTGTCAGGAGCAAGATAAAACTACACTGCGCCCTTATACTGCCCGTTATATTGGCTCTCTGGTAGCAGATTTTCATCGAAATTTACTAAAAGGTGGAATTTATATTTATCCTAGTACTTCAAATTATCTTACAGGTAAATTACGTTTACTATATGAATGTAACCCACTTGCTTTTTTAGCAGAACAAGCTGAAGGTAAAGCAAGTGATGGCACTAATAGAATTTTAGATATTGTTCCAACGCAACTACATCAACGTGTACCTTTCTTTGTTGGAACAAAATCTATGGTAGAGAAAGCTGAGAGTTTTATGCTGCAATCTGCAATTCATGTATGAAACTCGAGCATCATTTATGATATGAATCATATCATTATTAGTTTTGCTAATAGCAACGAGCTAAAAGCTTACTATCAAGTAAGCTTTTGTTTTAGTGACAACTCAAATCAATTACAGCTGCATAGTTGCCACTCCACTTAACTTGCTACAAGGATATTTTATGAGTCTAAATAACGTACCAGCAGGGAAAGAACTTCCCGGACATATCTATGTCATTATAGAAATTCCAGCTAATTCTAATCCAATAAAATATGAATGCGATAAAAGATCTGGAGCTATCTTTGTCGATCGGTTTATACCTACTGCTATGTTTTATCCATGTAATTATGGTTATATCAATAATACTCTCTCTCTAGATGGAGATCCTCTTGATGTTTTGGTTCCAACACCTTATCCGCTACAACCTGGCGTAGTGATTAGTTGTCGCCCGATTGGTATCTTAAAAATGATAGATGAATCCGGTGAAGATGCAAAATTAATTGCTGTACCTCATTCTAAATTAACTAAAGAATACGATCATATTAAGGATATTAATGATTTACCTGTATTATTACGTACTCAAATTAAACATTTCTTTGAGCACTATAAAGATTTAGAACATGGGAAATGGGTAAAAGTAGAGAGTTGGGAAAATGTTGATGCAGCAAATGCTGAAATCCTCGCCTCTTTTGAGAGAGGAGGCTAAATGCTACAACATTATACTTTTACTGTTTTAAAATAAAAGTAAAAAGCACAAGCATAAGCTATTTACTACCATACATTATGGAGGCAGCTCTCTTTTAAGAGTCCTTCTAATTATTTTGCTGTTTTGAAACGGCATGGTTACATATGTTATAACTGAATATTCAGTATAATTACAACGCAGTGTATCGTCATTAAAGTTAAAATTTATAAAAGTAGATCTAATGATCTAATCAATAGCAGATATGGCTCAAAAATTCTAAAAACAATTTCACTACCAAATGATAGTGTAGTTCATGCTACAAGAGAACGAACTATTCATGCAATTTTTTAGCTAAAATTAGTTATTTTACCATTTATTACCAACTTAGATAATTGTTATACCATCACATTTTATCAATGATCTAATATCAAGCTGGAAATACTCATGATTTCATTAATAGCTTACAAATATTTCCACTGCTAAAATACCAATATTAATTGGTAAGATTATGATTATGTCTTAAATAATTCTTAGACCATTATTACTAAATAGGCTATTTAATAACATTTTCGTGTATTTATACATATTGTCACTTCTGAAACGTTCCAATAAAATGTCGCGTAATATATACGCAATCCAGAAATCTTTAGCATGAATAATATTTCATGTATATCATTTTCATAAAAATTTCTGTATAAATAGAAACTTACAACAGTATATTAGACTCTTAAGTGCAGAGTGCTGGTGAAAATATTATTAATATGAATAATTAGTTATATGATTCATGAATGATCTAGAGTGCACAAAACGCTATAATATTATTTTATATATTATTAGAATATATAAAATAATATCCCACTACACTCTACAGTGTTTAACTAAGAGTATAACTAATAAATAACATTATATTAGTTACAAATGTGAAGCAGAAAACCATTTTGCACATATTTATTGACAATAAATATGTGCAAAATGGTTTTCTGTGTATTTCTTGTTGAAATGAAGAAAGCAGTAGAAGAGAATCTTGCTTAGATGAAACACTGCCTTACCAATTGAAAAGGCTATCTTAGCAATGAATAAAAAGAGTGAAGTAACGATAATCAGTTCTAGCAATATATTTTTATATTATGCTTCATTATTTTTTTTAAGCTATCTATAGCTGATAAAATTGGCGGAAGGATAGAGATTCGAACTCTAGGATAGTTTCCTATCGGCGGTTTTCAAGACCGCTGCCTTCAACCGCTCGGCCATCCTTCCATGATGGAAGGCATTATCCAAAAAATGTGATGAGCTTGTCTAGACTTTAATATAAAAATTATTCTGAAAATTTTACTAAGATAAAATAGTTCTTATAAAGAAGGTTCTTGTTCTGCTACAAGAATCATCATAAATCTATTTTGACTAGTATTATCATTCATGCGCTTTTGTAACTGATTTTAAGTGTTAAAAGCTTGATTATATTATTGTTATATGTATTTATATACATTTACTGATCATGACTATCATTAGTAGAACAGTTATATTGCCGATTATAATGATAATATGACAAAATAACTTTAATATGAATTTAAGGTTTCTTGATAGAGCAAGCACATTCTTATCTATCATCTTTCTCTAAAGATGATAGATAAGAATTAATACTCCATAAACTAAACCAACATTTAGTGTTGTTGGTTTAAACAAATGAAATAGTTACATTTCACACTAAATTATAGTTCATAATTACGATATTAGGATCGTAATTAATAGTTTTAGCATTGATAATGCTTTTTTTACAAAAAATAAATATACACAGGTTATGTCTAATTATACAGCTTTAATTTTTCTAATATTGCATATCACCTGCAACGCGAAATATGATGAACCTTTATCTATAATTTAATAAAGGCAGATTTATATTAGATTTATAAGTATCTAAAATATAGATACTAAATATTTATTAATTGTCTAATAGTAACTTTAACTATTTTCATTCATTTCAAAAAATGAATTTCATGTAAAAACTAATGTCATCAATGACTTATCAATTAGCCTATCAATTCTTTCTTTTTTTAAAAGACTTAAAAGTCAGGCTATGTTACTACTATATTATATCAGTACATCTGATAGATGAAGATATGTTGATTACTTCTCATTAAAATCATATTATTAAATACAATATTACAAACTTTTTTCTTTTTTCTCATTCTCTCACACCTTATATCACTAATATAAGCTGATCCATTCCATAGATAATTTTAATAATTGAAGATTGATAGTACTTTTTATGATCACTCAATTAATCATCAAATTACTTTTGATAAATAAGTATGATAAATAAAAAAATATTTTTTAAAAACTATTTTAAATAGATTTGGTATATTCAAAATCTTGATATAGATAATAATTGATTAAAAGAAATTCTTTAATTTTATAATGTTGCATGATTAAATTCTAGAATTTAATATTTGCAGTTATATATTAGTAGATCATAGTCATTTCTGCAAAAAAACTGAATATATTAAGATATATATACAGAATTAAACTTAAGAATTTTTTAATTATAAAGCTTTGCTTTATAATTAAAAAATTGTATATTCCAAATATTTAGTCATCATCTGCCTCTGCTTCAAGCTCAACTTCAACAACGCGTTGCAAACCAACTACTTTTTCATCTTTAGTAGTACGAATTAAAGTAACGCCCTGAGTATTTCTTCCAATAATATTAATCTCTTCCACTCGAGTACGTACCAATGTACCAGAATCAGTAATTATCATAATTTGATCATTTTTTCCTACCTGAATTGCCCCAACAACATTACCATTACGTTTACTAATTTTCATTGCAATGACACCTTGGACAGCACGTGACTTTATTGGAAACGCACTGAGCAAAGTGCGTTTACCATAACCATTTTTAGTAACGGTTAAAATATCACCATCACTGCGCGGTATAATCAACGAAATAACTTTATCTCCAGCTTGTAACTTCATACCTCTTATTCCAATAGCTGTTCGTCCCATAGGACGAACAGAATTTTCCATAAAACGCACTACTTTACCTGCAGCAGAGAAAAGCATCACCTCATTTTTACCTTTAGTTAAATCAACGCCAATTAATTCATCGCCTTCATTCAGTCGCACGGCAATAATCCCAACACTTCTAGGACGACTAAAATCTTTTAAGGCAGTTTTTTTAACGACACCGCTTGCAGTGGCCATAAATACATAATGATCATCATCAAATTCACGTACAGGTAGGATTGCAGTGATACGTTCATTTTTTTCTAATGGTAATAAATTAACTATTGGTCGTCCACGAGCTCCGCGACTAGCTTCTGTTAATTGGTAAACTTTCATCCAATAGATTTGTCCTCGACTTGAGAAGCATAGAATTGTGTCATGGGTGTTAGCAACTAACAAACGTTCAATAAAATCTTCCGCTTTAATACACGTTGCTGATTTACCTTTACCTCCGCGTCTTTGTGCTGCGTAATCAGCAAGTGGTTGGTATTTTACATACCCATAATGTGATAATGTAACGATTACATCTTCTTGATTAATCAAATCCTCAATATTAATATCATCGCTATTTTCAATAATTTCTGTACGTCTTAGATCATGATACTTTTCTTTAATTACTTCTAGATCTTCGCGTATAACTTCCATTAAACGTTCTGGACTTGCTAATATATATAGCAATGCCGTAATTTTTTTTAATAACTCACGATGCTCATCTAATATTTTATTATTCTCTAAGCTAGTTAATTTTTGTAAGTGCAAGTCGAGAATTGCCTGAGATTGTAGTTCAGTTAAATAATATGGACCATCTCGCACACCGCTCTGAGTTTCACACCACTGAGGATAAATTATATTTTTATCGACACCTTCTAACATTGCAGCAACATTACCTAATTGCCAAGGTTGAGCAATTAAAGCTAATTTTGCTTCATGAGGCGTCGATGCTTGTCGGATACGCGCAATAATCAGATCAATATTCGCTAATGCAATAGAAAGTGCTTCCAATATATGCACACGATTACGCGCTTTACGCAATTCAAAAATAGCCCACCGAGTAACTACTTCTCTACGGTGGCGTATGAAAGCTGCAAGCATTTCTTTTAAATTTAAAAGCCTTGGCTGACCATCACATAAAGCGACCATGTTAATACCAAATGAAACCTGAAGTTGAGTGAGGGAGTACAAATTATTTAGTACCACTTTTGCCACTGCATCCCGCTTGATTTCAATCACAATGCGCATGCCATCTTTATCAGACTCATCACGTAATGCACCAATTCCATCAACACGCTTGTCTTTCACTAACGTAGCAATGTGTTCAATTAAACGGGCTTTGTTAACCTGATAGGGAATTTCATTGATAATTATCATTTCGCGGCCATTTTTATCATCAATTTCAATATTAGCACGTCCACGAATATAGACTTTTCCGCGCCCAGTCCGGTATGCATCAATAATACCGTGTCGACCATTAATAATCGCAGCAGTTGGAAAATCAGGGCCTGGAATATAATCTAGTAATCCTTCAATACTAATATTTTCATCGTCGATATAAGCTAAACAGCCATCAATGACTTCACTAAGGTTATGAGGTGGAATGTTGGTAGCCATGCCAACAGCAATTCCTGAAGAACCGTTAACTAACAAGTTGGGAATTCGTGTTGGCATTACATCAGGGATTTGCTCTGTACCATCATAGTTAGGGCTAAAATTGACAGTTTCCTTATCTAAATCCTTCAATAACTCGTGGGCAATCTTTGCCATGCGTACTTCGGTATAACGCATGGCAGCAGCAGAATCGCCATCAATAGAACCAAAATTACCTTGTCCATCTACCAACATATAACGCATAGAAAAAGGTTGTGCTAAGCGTACTATCGCATCATATACAGCACTATCGCCATGGGGATGGTATTTACCAATGACGTCACCAACTATACGAGCTGATTTTTTGTATGGTTTATTCCAATCATTACCTAAAACATTCATCGCATATAAGACGCGACGGTGCACAGGTTTTAATCCATCTCGTACATCTGGAAGAGCACGTCCAATAATTACAGACATCGCATAATCCAAATAAGAGCTTTTCAATTCTTCTTCAATATTGATCGGGGTAATTTCTCTCGCTATATCACTCATGTAGCCACTGCTCCTACTCCTTCATATCATTTAGAAGTAGAATGATATCATAAAATTATCATGGTATAGAAAGTGAAACGTATAATATCAATAAAACATGTATCATGATTTAATATAATGCCATAGTTTATTAAGATGGATTAATATAATAAATACTAAAGGAGAAGGAGTAAGGAGTAAAGTGTCTGATGAAAAAGAAAGATGCACTTAATCAGGAAAATGTAGATTTAGCTGAAATTGACAAGTTTAGGTCTCTTGCTGCTCAATGGTGGGCTCAAAAAAACACATTTCAGGCTCTTCATCAGATTAATCCGTTACGTTTAAATTATATCTTGCAATATGCTGATGGTCTTTTTGGTAAAAAAGTTCTTGATATTGGTTGTGGCGGCGGAGTTTTATCAGAAAGTATGGCAAAGGAAGGTGCCATAGTAACAGGAATTGATATGGCCCAAGAGCTACTTCATGTGGCAAAGCACCATGCATTAGCAAATAATGTAAAAGTTAACTATCTACAAGAAACTGCTGAAAGTCATGCAGCAACACACCCTAACACTTATGATGTTATAACCTGTATGGAAACGTTAGAACATATCCCTGATCCTGAATCAATAGTACAATCATGCGCTAAATTAGCTAAGCCAGGTGGCCATGTGTTTTTTTCTACGATTAATCGCAATAAAAAAGCTTGGTTATTGGCCATAATTGCCGCTGAGTATATTTTTAAAATAATCCCTAAGGGTACACATGATTTAAAAAAATTTATTCGGCCTTCAGAACTACTCAATTGGGTTGATAACACGTCTTTACAAGAAAGACATATTATTGGATTACGCTATAATCCTATTAGCGAAAAATTTTACTTAGGAAGAAATGTTGATGTCAATTATATGCTGTACTTATCAAATACCAAAATTGGTAATATTTGCTAATGTAATCTTTACTCAATAAAAAAGCAATTTTGGGTTGTTATACTGCATCTGCACATTTACTGGTTACATAAATGATAATATTCTTCTTTAATTAGAAGCAAGTTCTGAGCAGATTTTCTGCTTATTTGCAATCATTTATTACTAGATGATTAATAAAATCCTGTTGTTTATAGCTTGATAAAAGTATCAAGTAGCATTATCTTGATAATATAAACACAATAAACACTACATATTGCGTTTACTACTCTCCTATATATCTCAAAGTACAAACTTAATATGTGATTTAATAGCACACTACTTTGTATTTTTGTTATTAGTCCTTGAGGGTAGTGATCAATAAATATTGAGCTCGTTAATTTTAGGTATATCTACCCATGAACCAAAGTTTATTAGTCACTAAACGTGATGGGCATAAAGAACGCATTAATCTTGATAAGATCCATAAAGTCATTACTTGGGCAGCGCAAGGGCTAAAAGATGTATCTGTTTCACAAGTTGAATTACGTTCTCAGATCCAATTTTATGATGGTATTAAAACTTCTGATATTCACGAAACAATGATCAAATCAGCAGCAGATCTTATCTCATCTGAAACGCCAGATTACCAATATCTTGCAGCGAGATTAGCGATTTTCCATTTACGCAAAAAAGCCTATGGCCAATTTGATCCACCAGCTTTGTATCAGCATGTTTTACATATGGTGCAAATTGGAAAATATGACAAACATCTCCTACAAGATTATTCAGCGGCAGAATTCGAGCAAATGGATCATTCTTTAGATCACTGGCGTGATATGCATTTTTCTTACGCAGCAGTTAAGCAGCTAGAAGGAAAATACTTGGTACAAAATCGAGTAAGCGGTGAAATTTATGAAAGCGCTCAGTTCCTATATATTCTTATAGCCGCTTGTATTTTCTCACGATACCCTAAAAAGACGCGACTGGACTATATTCAACGCTTTTATGATGCAATTTCTACTTTTAAAATTTCACTACCTACTCCGATTATGGCAGGCGTTCGTACACCAACTAGACAATTTAGTTCTTGTGTATTAATTGAATGTGACGATAGCCTTGATTCTATCAATGCCACATCAGGTGCTATTGTGAAATACGTGGCTCAGAGAGCTGGAATTGGTATTAATGCTGGTAATATTCGTGCAATAGGTAGTACAATTCGTGGCGGTGAAGCTTTGCATACTGGCTGTATTCCCTTTTATAAACATTTCCAAACAGCAGTAAAATCGTGCTCTCAAGGAGGTGTACGAGGTGGTGCTGCGACATTATTTTACCCTCTATGGCATTTAGAAATTGAAAGCCTCTTAGTTCTAAAAAATAACCGTGGCATTGAGGGAAATCGTGTACGCCATTTGGACTATGGCGTACAAATTAATAAACTCATGTATGAGCGCCTTATTAAGGACGAGGACATTACCCTTTTTAGCCCTTCAGATGTTTCAGGATTATATGAAGCATTTTTTGCTGATCAAAACAAATTTGAATGTTTATATGTAAAATATGAACAGGATACCAGCATCCGCCATAAGCGTCTAAAAGCGTTAGATCTATTTTCACTTATGATGCAAGAGCGAGCTTCTACGGGTCGAATCTATATTCAAAATGTAGATCACTGTAATACCCATAGTCCATTTGATCCTAATATTGCGCCAATTCGTCAATCAAATCTCTGTTTAGAAATTACTTTACCAACTCGGCCGCTCAATGATATTAATGATGAAAAGGGTGAAATAGCGCTTTGCACTCTTTCTGCCTTTAATTTAGGAGTTATTAACTCATTAGATGAATTAGAGGAATTAGCGGTATTAGCCGTTCGCGCATTAGATGCGCTTATTGATTATCAAAACTATCCAATTATTGCCGCAAAAAAGGGCTCTATGGGGCGACGTACTTTAGGTATTGGAGTCATTAATTATGCTTACTATTTAGCAAAACATGGTGTTCTTTACTCCGATGGCAGTGCCAATAATCTAACCCATAAAACCTTTGAAGCAATACAATATTATTTATTGAAAGCGTCCAATGAACTAGCAAAAGAGCAAGGTGCTTGCCCATGGTTTAATGATACCACTTACGCAAAAGGTATTTTGCCTATTGATAGTTATAAAAAATCATTAAATGCACTAACATCTGAACCACTACACTATGATTGGCAGGCGTTACGTGAAAATATTAAGCAATATGGTTTACGTAACTCAACTCTTTCCGCATTAATGCCATCAGAAACCTCATCACAAATATCGAATGCTACCAATGGTATTGAACCGCCTAGAGGTTATATCAGTATTAAAGCATCAAAAAATGGTATTTTGCGCCAAGTTGTACCAGAATATGAACGCTTGAGAAAAGATTATGAATTATTATGGCAAATGCCAAATAATGAGGGCTATTTGCAATTAGTTGGTATTATGCAAAAATTTACTGATCAATCTATTTCTGCTAATACTAATTATGACCCAACACGTTTCCCCAATAATAAAGTTCCAATGAATCAGCTACTAAAAGATTTATTACTTGCCTATAAATATGGAGTAAAAACGCTTTACTACCATAACACCCGTGATGGTGCAGAGGATAACCAATCAGATATTAAAAAGATTATTGAATCTGCTGATAGAGATTGTGATAACGGAGCCTGTAAGATTTAACGTGAAGACGTGAGGATGTATGGAATACCAATATACAACATTTTTGCAAATCAAAAATGATCAGTTACAAGAACCTATGTTCTTTGGAAGATCTGTCAATGTAGCGCGTTTCGATCAACAAAAATATCCTATTTTTGAGCAATTAATCGAAAAACAACTCTCTTTCTTCTGGCGTCCAGAAGAAATTGATGTTTCTCATGATCGTATTGATTATCAGGCTTTACCTGAACATGAGAAACATATTTTCATTAGTAACTTAAAATATCAAACGCTATTAGATTCTATTCAAGGGCGTAGTCCTAATGTAGCATTGCTTCCAATCATTTCAATTCCGGAGCTTGAAACATGGGTAGAAACCTGGTCATTTTCCGAAACTGTTCATTCGCGTTCTTACACGCACATTATTCGTAATATTGTTAATGATCCATCAATTATTTTCGATGATATAGTAACTAATAATGAAATTTTAAAACGCGCAAAAGATATATCAATTTATTATGATACTCTAATTAAGATGACCAGTTATTATTATATGTTCGGTGAGGGAAATTTCACCATTAATAATAAAAGTATAGCTATCTCTTTATACGAACTAAAAAAGCAACTCTATTTATGTTTAATGAGTGTTAATGCTTTAGAAGCTATTCGCTTTTATGTTAGTTTTGCTTGCTCATTTGCCTTTGCTGAACGCGAATTAATGGAAGGAAATGCTAAAATTATTAAATTAATTGCTCGTGATGAAGCATTGCACCTTACTGGAACTCAACATATTTTAAATCTCATGCGATCAGGACAAGATGATCCAGAAATGGCTCTTATTGCCAAGGAATGTGAACAAACATGTTACGAGCTTTTTAAAAAAACTGCTGAACAAGAAAAAGAGTGGGCAAAATATCTATTTTTTGGTGGATCAATGATCGGCCTCAATAAGGATATTTTATGTCAATATATCGAATATATCACGAATATTCGTATGCAGGCAGTCGGCTTAAAATTACCTTTTACAGCTCGTTCGAATCCAATTCCATGGATTAACGCCTGGTTAGTTTCTGATAATGTACAAGAAGCGCCACAAGAAGTGGAAGTAAGCTCTTATTTAGTAGGGCAAATTGATGCTCAAGTTGATACTAACGAGCTACGCAGCTTTGAGTTATAAACTGCTATGTAATGATAATATGAATCACTCTTACGCATTACGCGTAAGATAAAACTTGTGTTAATTGCAAACAGAATCGATCACTTTGTTAACAAAGTATATTACATTGCAGAGTTGAAGAGGATTTACAGCACTTGCTAAGCCTAGCGATAACTAAGAAACGTAAGAAAGAGATTGAGTATCTAGCTATCACCACATATACTTGATTTGCTTATTAAGATTAAGAGAAAGGAATTTTTATTTTGTTATCATTACAAAATACATTTTGTTCATTAGATGTGTAATAAATTTACACTCTTTAAGTCATAAAAGAGTCTAAATTTAAATGGACAGATATCACTATATGAAGCACATAAATACCATTAATCAATAGTTACACTAACTTGTTTGATGAAATCTTGTTATTTTATTATTATGCAATAAAATACATAAAACGTGTATAATATCTAATTACTTGATCTAATATATAAATTAGATGGGATACTGTAGGTCTTATTAATCTATGATCTGGATAGACAATATCTAGTAGTATCTGCACATAAATACTGGAACTCAATGCTCTATCTTGTATAGAGAAACTACTGATGCTTTCAATACATTAGTGTACATTCACTTGGTTCTTCTTAAATCAGCAAGAAGAAAAACAACTCATTTTTATAACATGCGCTTTTATAAATATATAGAAAAAATAATAGCTTAAATGCTCTTTAAGCACTCATCCTATCCTCTCTACATTAGAGAGCGTCATATATAAAATTTATTTTTTTTAAAAAATGTGTCACGGAAAGCAGTCGTTCATAGTAGATTTATGCAAAATAGCACTTCATATAGGAAGTAAATGAATATTCACCGTATCTGAATAAATTAATTCTTCATGGTTAAAATTATAGAACAATCGTAATGATCATGAGTTTACCAAGCTAGCCTCACATTCTTTGTATTTATCTAGTCTGTTTAATGATATCTAATAAATAAATAAATAAATAAATAAATAAATAACATCTCAAAAGAGAGTAATTTATCAACATACGATACAAAAAAATAAATATTTTAAATATTTATAGCCTAATCAAAATTAACACAAGTCCCATCAACATTACCTATTTATGTAGTTATATCTTAGTAATAAAATTCTAGTTACAATCATATAATGATTATCAAAGATTTTTTTTGGAAAAAATTAAGAATTTCATGTAAAGCAATAAAAGTATACGCTAATTCTACCTACAGCAAAACTTCTACAAACATACTTTTCTAATGAATTTCTGAAAACTTATTGCGATTAAAATGAATAATGGTCTTTGACACCATGTCAGTTTATGCAGGTCAGTATTTTATTCTCTTTAAACAAACAACGTTGCGTTAAAGTAGTAACCATGGTTGATTTTGCACTATTTAATTTAGATTTGTAATATGAAAATAAGCGGGGGTATCAATTAAGTGTCCTAAAACGAAATCAGTATAATACTCTAAAAAACAATATTGTACACAATAAAGTACTTACCTCAAGAGATATTAAAAAGCTCAAAAATGATGAGCGATGACTTTTATTAATTGAATAAAACTCACTGTATTCAGCGTATTATTAAAATTTTAAATAGATTTTTTATTAAAAACTAACGGAATACTATTACTCAATCATCATTATCATCGATAATGAATTGCTAGTATTTTTTATAAAACACAATTTATAAAACTTAGCTAACCGTTTTCTAGTGACGCTTAGAAGTACTTTACCGCCTATCTGAAAATAGGCTTTATAAAAAATTATAAGAACATATTAAAATAAATAACACATTGTCTACAATCATTGCTCAGTCAGTTGCTGTTGTACTTAGATACACGCATTGATTTAGAAAGAAAGCCATAAGTATATGGTTTAAATATCCTTGAAGAAAATCAATTACCAGTTTTTTATATCTGTGCTTACTACTATACATGTAGATCGTGAATGCTTTGTTTATATAAAATGATAATTAATATATGCTACATAGATTAATCTGCTTTTTTCCTATTTCCCAAAAGGAGAGCTGATATAATAAATAGAATCACCAAAGCCCACATAGGTCGATTGCTCAAACGAGCATAAAGTGTAAGACCTGATGTTGGCATAACTTTAGTTTTTAAAACAGCACGAGTAAATTGAGGAATCTTTTTCTGAATCTCTCCGTTTGCTGTGATCACAGCCGTAACGCCATTATTACTAGCACGTAACAGTGGACGACCAAGCTCAAGTGCTCGCATGCGCGCCATCTGAAGATGCTGCCATGGGCCAATAGAATTACCAAACCATGCATCATTGGAAACTGTTAATAGAAAATCAGTATTTGACTTAAAGTTATCTCGAACTTGAGATCCTAAAATAATTTCATAGCAGATAACTGCAGTTAAATGAACATTTCCAGCAATTAATTGTTGTTGATGATAATCTCCACGACTAAAATCTGACATTGGCAAATTGAATAAAGGTGCAATACCCCGAAAAATATTGTCTAATGGTACAAATTCACCAAAAGGTACCAGATGATGTTTCTGATAACGGTTTGTAGTTGGATATCGATAAGGTTTATGTTCTCCTAGAACAATAATACTATTAAAAAAATTACTTATTCCTTTTTTGCTTGGTTGAGCATGAAGGATTCCAGTAATTAAGCAAGTGTTGTGTAAGCGTAGTAGTTTATCTAATGAGGTTAGCCAAATGTTATTGTCTAATTCAATTGAAGGAATTGCTGATTCAGGCCATATAATAATATTAGCGATACCAAAATAAGGTATCGATAGGCTGATATAGGTATTAATAGTTTCTTCAATAAAGTCTGGTTTCCATTTTAAATTTTGTGGAATGTTACCTTGAACCAATACAATTTGTAAGTTTTTTTCTTCTATTGGTGTAACCCAACAATAATTCTTAACAAATAGCGGTAATAATAGTAATATTATTGCCACTATCAGTGAAATAATGTGGCGCTTTATGCACGCAAAAACTAAACAATTGCTAATAATTAAAAGTATTAAAGTTATCATCTCAACACCAAATATTGGTGCAATGCCTTTAAGAGGTCCATTAATTTGGCTATAACCAAATTGTAACCAAGGGAATCCTGTTAGTACCCAGCTACGTAAATATTCTGTGATTTGCCATATTGCTGGCGCGGCAAAAATAAAACGAGCAATATTAAGGACTGGAAAGAATCGATTAAGTAGATAAGCAAAGAGTGCAGAATACAGTGATAAATAAGCCGCCAATAAGATCACTAAAAAGATATTAATCCATTTTGGCAATCCGCTAAAATCGGCAAGACTCATATAAATCCAGTTAATACCACTGCAAAATAAACCCATACCCCAGCAAAATGCTATACAACTAGCTTGTTTGCTTGAGCAATTAACAATTAGCAGCTGTAGGCCAAAAAGAGAACAAAGTGCCGCTATCCAAAAATCAAAAGGTGAAAAAGCCAGCGTTCCGCTAAGCCCAAAAAATAACGAGAACAATGCTCGCAACCATTGTTGTTGATAGAGCAACATTTTTTTCATGAAAACTATTCATCTATAAAATTTTTAATAGATGCTTCATCAGGTATTTTGACATGAACTTGAATGATTTTTCGGCTATTAGCCATGGTGATTTTAAAGATATAATCATCAATGGCAATGATTTCACCACATGTTGGTAAATGTCCAAATGCTTGCATCATTAATCCGCCAATGGTATCAACTTCTTCATCATTAAAGCGTGTACCAAATGCTTTGTTGAAATCATCAATTTGAGTTAACGCACTAACAGAGTAAGTATGTTTACTTAGTTTACAAATATTAATATCTTCTTCATCATCATATTCGTCTTCTATCTCACCAACAATTAATTCAAGAATATCTTCAATGGTAACTAAGCCAGAAACACCGCCAAATTCATCAATGACAATTGCCATATGATAACGTCGTAAACGAAACTCTTTTAATAATAAATCAACACGTTTACTTTCAGGAACAACTACGGCAGGACGTAATACCCTTTCAATATTGAAAGGATCAGCGTTAGTACGCATAAATGGCAATAAATCTTTTGCCATCAAGAGGCCTTCAATATGATCTTTATCTTCACTAATTACTGGAAAGCGAGAATGGGCTGAGTCAATAATGACATCCAGGCATTCATCTAAAGATTGATTGCGTTTTAATGTTATTATCTGCGAACGTGGAATCATAATATCCCGAACACGTTCATCAGAGATATTAATTACACCTTCAAGCATTTCTCTGGTATCAAGATCAATAACATCTTTTTGTTCTGAATCACGAATTAGTTCAACTAAGTCAGTACGATTTTTTGGTTCGCCGTGAAATAATTGATTTAGGCACCCAAAGAAACTCTTTTTCGAGTATTTATCATTCTTAGTAGGATGGTCTCCGCTCATTGTGTTTATTGAACATTCTCTTGGTAGTTAGTTACATCAAATATTGTTTTATCGTAAACATGAGCATGATTATACTGTTTCATCCTTCCTGTAAGGATCAGGGTACCCTAATTGTTGCATAATTTTAATTTCTATTGTCTCCATTTTTTCTGCTTCGTAGTCATTTTGATGATCATAGCCTAGTAGATGAAAACAACCATGTATTACCATATGTGCCCAGTGAGCATCTAAGGTTTTATTTTGTTCAATAGCTTCCTTTTTAACTACTGGGTGACAAATCACAAGATCACCAAGCAATGGCCATGGCATATTTTCTAATGCCTGAAATCGAAAGGATAGCACATTTGTCGGATTATTGTTTCCTCGATATATTAGATTTAAATATTGACTTTCTTCAATATCGACAATACGAATAGTCATTTCACTTTTAGCCTGAAAGTATGGCAGACATACTTTCAACCACTGTTCGCATTTTGTTTTATCTGGTAATCCATGATGATCGTTACAGGCAATCTGGAGATTAAGAATCACTGATGGCAAACTAATACTTCCTTCTTTTTTGATAACGCCTGAAAGCTACATTTGCTATTTCAGTAATAGTTGATGTATTTGTTCTTTGACCTATAACTTGTTGTAAGCAATAAAGCTTTTATAGGAAAACGTTATTGTCATTTCTATACAAGAATTTTACTCAAGTTTTCATTTCAATGAAATACTTCTATTGCATGTTGCAATCTCATTTATTAACAATAAGGTATATATTACTATATAGCTTAATTATACTACTTCAATCATATATTATTCTGTCAATTTTCTTGTTTGAAAGAATTACTTTTCTTATTAAGCTAAGCTGGATGAAAAGGAAAAAATTTCTCCACCTTTAAACAAATTGGCTAAAACGCTTCTAAATAAGAAGGATTTACGCATTTCTTTTTTGTTCTAAAGCTTCAAAAGCTCAAAACAGTAATATAATTTACTTGACAAAGTACAAGAAAAATACCACAGAGAGATATATGGATTAATATATTAATCCATATATCATATTTGACTATCTGCCTGAAGATTTATAATATCTTACTTGATTTTGATGTTGTACTAACACGTCGGTAATTAGCATCATTTAAAATGATTTCCTAAAATTTTATTTATCCCTAATAAATCAATTAATCCATAATTCATGGAATTATAGTCATACATAGAAACTCTATTAACATAATAGAGAGTCTTACAGTTTACTTGTAGGGCGTTGAATATTAACGGATGCATTAATCACTTTAAAGCGGTTATTTGAACGATTTATTTCAATAAATATCACTACTATACTTCTAGTTGTTTTATTTTTCATTGAATATTATATAAGTTAGACTAACCATGGATGATCAATTAGTTCTAAAAAATGTTCTAGTAAAAGCAATTGACATATTATTTTATTTCCATGAATTTCTCTAAATTAATATCAAGATTAATACTTTGCTACTCTAATATCATCTTCTTAATGCATTCGAACAATAGATGATTTAGATAAATCTACTCCATGAGTACTCATGCTTTCTTCAAATTTAACAACTTTACCACGTAAAGAATTTGCGTAAACGTCAACAATTTCTACGTCAACAAACTTACCGATCATATTTTTTGTTCCTGCAAAATTGACAACCCGATTATTTTCAGTTCGGCCAGAAAACTCTGTAATATTTTTACGTGAAGGTTTGGAAACTAAAATACGTTGAATGCTACCTAGCATGGCTCGGCTATAATTCATTGCTTGTTGATTTATCTGGTTCTGGAGTATATAAAGGCGTTGTTTTTTTTCATGTTGACTCAGATCATCTGATAAATCAGCAGCAGGAGTACCAGGACGAGATGAGTAGATAAAACTAAAACTCATATCAAAATTAATATCAGCAATGAGTTGCATGGTTTTTTGAAAATCATCTTCTGTTTCACCAGGAAAACCAACAATAAAATCTGAACTAATGAGGATATCAGGCCGTGCTATGCGTAATTTTCGTATAATACTTTTATATTCAAGAGTTGTATGTGATCTTTTCATCATTGTCAAGATACGATCTGAGCCGCTTTGAATTGGAAGATGTAAGAAACTAACTAGTTCAGGAATATCTTCATAGACAGCAATAATATCGTCTGTGAAGTCAATGGGATGACTAGTACTAAAACGGATACGATCAATGCCATCAATTGCAGCAACTAGACGTAATAACTCTGAAAATGAACAAATGCTACCATCGAATGTTTCTCCACGATAAGCATTAATATTTTGTCCCAATAAATGAACTTCACGTACTCCTTGCGAGGCTAATTGCGCGACTTCAAATAAAACATCATCACATGGACGGCTTACTTCTTCACCACGAGTATATGGAACGACGCAAAACGAGCAGTATTTATTGCAACCTTCCATAATAGAAATATAAGCGGAAGGACCTTCAGAACGTGGCGCTGGTAATCGATCAAACTTTTCAATTTCTGGAAAACTAATATCGATAATTGGTCTATGTGTACATTGAACTTGATTGATCATCTCTGGTAGTCGATGTAAAGTTTGTGGTCCAAAAATAATGTCAACACTCGGAGAACGCTGACGAATGCAATCCCCTTCTTGTGTAGCAACACAACCACCAACACAGATAATAATATTAGGATTAAGTTCTTTTAGATTTTTCCATCTTCCTAATTGATGAAATACTTTTTCTTGCGCTTTTTCACGAATTGAGCAAGTATTCAGTATAAGAACATCAGCTTCTCTTGCAATTGTTGTTAATTGATACCCATGAGTGCTGTTAAGTAATTCAGCTATTTTTGATGAATCATATTCATTCATATGACATCCCCAGCTTTTAATGTATAGCTTTTTCTGAATCAACATTTTTGCCTATCCACAGTTGTCAGGAGTAAAATCTATAATAATGAAAACATTATGTATTAAATTAGACATTTTGATATGTATTGTATCTGTTTTGATCATCATTTACTAGTATCTTAATAGATTATTAGTAAGTAATAGATTTTTAGTAAGTAACTAAAATATTAAATTAATGGTTATAAAGCGCTCAGTAGATATGAATAAAATAGATGAATATTATGATATTGTTGTTGTTGGTGCTGGTATGATAGGTGCAGCGATGGCAATTGGATTAGCAGCAGAAGGTTGGAAGATCTTATTACTTGAGCATACTAAACCTCTGCCTTTAGATCCTGTATCTAAACCTGATTTACGTGTGTCGGCACTGAACTGCACTTCCGTAGATCTACTTAAGCAACTTGGAGTTTGGAATAATGTTTTAAAAATGCGGTTTGCTCCTTATCGAAGAGTAGAAATCTGGGAACAGAAAAATTCCAGTGTAATTTTTGAAGCAAAAAGTCTTGGTTTACCTGAACTCGGTTATATGATTGAAAATCGTATCTTGCAATTGGCATTATTGGAACAATTTTCTCAATATTCAAATTCTAACTTGCTTTGTCCTGCTAAGTTGGTTGCAATGCAACGTTACGATCAGCAGTGGAAAATTAGCTTAAATAACAATCAGAACATTGTAGCACCTTTGATTATCACTGCTGAGGGTGCCAGTTCACAGGTTCGCTCTTTAGCGGGCATTGGAAGTCATGGTTGGCAATATCCTCAATCATGTCTGCTTATTACGGTTAAGATGAAACAACCGCAGCAGGATATTACTTGGCAGCAATTTTTTCCTTCTGGTCCCCGTGCGTTTTTGCCTTTATTTGATCATTGGGCTTGTTTAGTTTGGTATGATAAACCTGCTCGCATTAGACAATTAAACGCTCTTCCCTTCAAGGAATTAAAGCAGGAAATTATTTTATCTTTTCCAGATCGTCTTGGTTCACTAGACATTGTAGCTAAAGGCAGTATTCCATTGAGCCGTCATCATGCTAATCGTTATGTTGATGAAGGACTTGCATTGATTGGCGACGCAGCCCATAGTATTCACCCACTTGCAGGACAGGGAGTGAATCTTGGTTACCGTGATGTTGATAGCCTGTTAAAGGTATTAATTTATGCTAAATCGCACTTTTTACCGTGCTATGACAAAAAAACCTTGCTGATCTATCAACAAGATAGAATTTTAGATAATAAATTAATGCAGATAAGTATGGATGTTATTTATAAAATTTTTAGTTCTCAAGTAAACGCTGTAAAATCCGGCCGGAATTTAGCATTAATGGTAGTACAAAAACTACATGGCATCAAGAAAATGCTAATGAAATATGTGCTAGGATTATGAAATAAATATGATTATAGTATTTTACTGTCATCCTAAATTCTATTTAGGATGACAGTATGAAAAATTTAATTAAATTGTGACATAGATATAACGCCATAACTTGTTCTCCATCACTTGTTCTACGTTATGTATTGTGCTTACACCAATAATCAGTTATATTCTAATATATTTAGATATCATCATTCTTGCAATAATTTAAAATCATTCGTTTCTTTTTCTAACATTGCCAATTTCGGCTATATCAATTTTTATAGCTTATAGAGATCAATATTACATCAATAATAACAGTTATTATTGATGTAATGGGAAGAAGTAAAACTGTTCATAGGAAATATTGTCATGATTATTTTTTAAAATAAAATATCAAACTACTTAAAGTTAGCTGATTATATGAATTAATTTCTTGTTTTAACAATTTCATAGGCATTTTAGTAAAAATGATTACAGCATAAGAATGCGCTTTAAGTAAAAGTTATCTTTTTATTGATAAGTAAGTAGAGAGCTTTGACAATTATTTTGTAATGGTAAAATTACTGTCTTGTTTTTATCAACAAGTATTGAACTACTATTCAGTAGTAATAATATTGACTCTTCTTTTTACTCATAAGAGTAAAACAATGTAATTTTTCTGTAAATGCCATTACACGTATGGTGCCAATCATACTTCACTCCTCTTACCATCACTAAGATATCCTATCAATCTTCCAAAATATTAAATTAAACGAAAAATCATATTTCCTTTTTCTTTATGAGATGTTGCATTATTACGATATTATGCAACAATAACTATTGTGACGCTTGTTTCCAAAAGTCTTTTAAAAAGTTACTTGTAAATCTTCAACTTGAAGATTAGATATACTACTAGGCTATTATAAATATAAAATTTGATTTTACTACGCCTGATCATAATGCTTATAGAGAGAATCATATTTTGGAATATGAATGAATTTTAGGATTAAAAGCGAAACCTACTGTAATAAATGGCAATTCAAACAAAGTTTGCTTCCAGCACGTTGTAGGTCATTAATCTGTTATCAACATTTAACATCAGTAAAACAGTAAAAACATGGAGTATACCATGGATTTATTCATCCTAGCTAGTACGATAATCATCCCTGAGAGATTATTTAATATCAGTAGTATTTAGGTACAATACTGCTACTAAATTGCATTTAATACATATCATTCAATGAATGATATGTATTAAATGCTTTATCAACACCTACATGTTTGCTTATTGATTTTAATAGTTTTTAAAGAAACTCTTATTGTCGTCTTACGATTCTGTCTATTAATTTTAGCGATTTATTTTGCAGCTGTTGGCCTTGTTTAGTAGTGCATATGCTGCTCTTACTTGCCTTCATAAGAGGTTTAAAATTAGCATCGCCATTTGTTTTAATCTATTCGCACAATATTTTTATCTCTATAAAAAACTCTTCATACACTTATCAGCTCGATAATCTTTTTTGAGCGATGTGTATGATAAAAATGATATGTGCTCACTTTATTCGTGATGTATTTTAATATTTAACTTTGAAAAAAGCTATCGCAGTTTAAGATGATGATCTTTATCGATAAAGATCATCACGGCAATAGGGATCCATTTCCCCAGTTTTACGTGTTTTGAGTAATTTTAATATCCAAGTATATTGTTCTAGATAAGGTTTTACTAAAAATTCTAACTCTTCATTCATACGCCTAGCAATATAATGCTTGCTCTTTTGTGAAATATCGTTCATTGGCTTACGAATATAAATATGTAATTGGTGCGTTTTATGATTATAAACTGGGAATAATGGCACGATCTCTGCCTGACAGAGTTTCATCAAGCGTCCCAATGCAGGTAACGTTGCTTTATAAGTTGCAAAAAAATCAACGAATTCACTATGTTCTTCACCATGATCTTGATCAGGTAAATAAAACCCCCAATAACCTTGTTTAATGCTAGCAATAAATGGTTTGATGCCTGCTGAGCGAGAGTGAAGCCGGCCACCAAAATGGTGGCGGGCCTTATTCCATAAATAATCGGCTACTGGATCTTTTTGATGATGAAACATTGCTGCTATTTTTGCTCCTTGCGCTGCTAATAACATAGCAGGAATGTCAACTACCCAACCATGGGGGACCATAAAAATAATATTACGATGTTGCTGTCTTAGTCGTTCAATAATTTGAACGTCATGCCAATGCGTTCGCGCTAAAGTTTTGTTGACACCACATAAAATTAATTCGGCCAATATAGCAACAGATTGTGGTGCTACAGCAAACATTTCATCGATATGTTTTTCTCTTTCCTGCTCTGTCAATTCAGGAAAACAATAGAGTAAGTTAATTTTTGCTCTTCTACGAGCGCCTGTTGTTAGTCTACCTATTAACTTACCTACTTTTGCTAGTAAAAGATCACGCATCTTAATAGGTAGATAAGCTATAATCATTAATAGCAAAACACCACCCCACATCCACCAATATTTTGGGTATAAGTACGTGCAATGAAAAGTTGGAATATAACCAAATTTGCTATCTGTATCCTGTTTTTTATTCATTCATAAAACTCAAATAAAACGTATAAATTTTAAGAGTGTAAGGCATATGATTTATGTTAACCTGACATTTTATAGCAAAAATACTATACGATAATAAATAAAATACAATTGTATCATCTAATTAATCAATCAATATTAATTGACTACTAATTGTGATTTATGCTCTTTAATAAATTCCAAGAAAAGTTGACGCTCTTTGCCTGTTAGCTCACCTGATCGAGGTAAATTAGCTGTTAATGGATTTATTGCACACTGATTAAACCATAATTCATAATGAAGATGAGGACCGGTAGTACGTCCAGTATTACCGGATAACGCAATACGTTCTCCTCTTTTTATTTTTTGGCCAGGCTTTACTAAAAGTTTACGTAGATGCATATAACGAGTGGTATATTGATGTCCATGGCGAATAACAATATAATTACCAGCCAAACCACTATATTTCGCCATAATCACTTCACCATCACCAACCGCTAATATGGGTGTGCCAACAGGCATAGAAAAATCTACGCCCTGATGAGGTGTCGGGCGACCTGTCACTGGATTGACACGGCTTAAACTAAAAGGAGAAGAAACGCTAAAAATTTTAGCGGTAGGATAACGTAAAAATCCCTTTTCTAAGCTATTAGCGTCACTATCATAATAGTGGCCATTTTTAGCTCGAAAAGCATAGTAATTTTTACCATGCGTTAATAAATGTAAACCCAACAAGCGACTGTTTTTATTTTTGCTATCAAGCGTTTTGTTACTTAGCAAGATAGAAAACTTATCGCCAGATTTTAGTGTACGTAAATCAAGCTGCCATTCTAATGCTTTTGATACTTCACGTGCTTCGTTATAAGTTAAGCCTACATTAACGATACTAGAGATAAAATTACCGTGTATTTGACCTCGAATAATTTGATTATCCCAAACACCTTGACGAATTTCTTTTTCTTCAGTAAAAGCACGCGAACTATGTTTAGGGGTATATACACGCGTTTCCTGTGGTGAAAGAATCCATGTTAAAGTTTGCAACTTGCCGTCTTTATTTAATTCCCATGTTAAGATTTGCCCTATTTTCAAATTACGAAAAGCTTGATATTGATTAGAAAGTCCCAAGATATCACTGGCATCTAACCCATACTGCATTAAAATACTAGTTAGATTTTCGCCGTTTGAAACAACATGCCCATCTTGGGTACTATTCCTTTTTTCATCGAGAATACTTTCGCTAAATAATTGTTTAGTTCTATCAGTTAGAATATTAGTAATCTCTGATCTATTGACAGGTATACTAATAGTTTGGCTAATATCATTCTTACCAAGAATGATATTCAGTTTTATTAGTGATTCCTGTGATAGATTTTTATCTTTATCATCTGGCCGAATAACAGCAAGCCGAAAAATTACGATCACCAATGTTACTATGGTCAATGTGCCAAGCATAATTTTATGCGGTTTAGGTAAGTTGCCGTATGCCTGAACGATAGTCTTCGCTATCTGTTGCACGTATTACATTCCTTCTAGTTTTTATCTAGACAGCTCTTAAATTGATTAGATAAGACTGTTAAAAATTCTATATAACTATCCTTATGTAATCTGATACCGTCCCCTATTGGATCTATTGTTCCAATTCTGACATCATTATTGTTGATAACAGCTTTAATCACTGCTGGTCTGAATTGTGGTTCAGTAAAAACACAAACTGCTTTTTTTTGAGCTAACAGTGTTCTTATTTGGTGCAATCTTTTAGCGCCAGGCTGAATGATAGGATTAATGGTAAAATAACCTAATGAGGCTAAATGATAATGTTTTTCAAAGTAACCATAGGCATCATGAAAAACAAAATATTGTTTATCTCCCACCGACTTTAACATTTTAGCAAGATTTTTATCAGTATGCGTCAATTTCTCATCGAATTTACGAAGGTTTACGTCTAACTGTTCTTTATACTCAGGATATAAAGATACCAATTTGTTGTGAATAATGTTCGCGGAAACCCAAGCAATGCTTGGCGATAACCAGATATGCATATTATACACGTTATGTGAATAGCAGTTATGCAAAGCATCATAATTATGATGATGATGCTTTTTATTATTTACCCAAGTACTTTCAGCGCTACTCCTGATTAAGAGTGCTTGAATAGCTGGATCATGGGTTAATGTGATGCGTTTCTGAATAGGTAATTCTGTTATTGGTTTTTCTAAAAAAGTTTCCATATCTGATCCAACCCAAATAAAAAGGTCAGCATTTTTAATTTTTTTTAAATCAGATGGTTTTAAAGAATAGTCATGTGGCGATATGCCGCTAGGCAATAATATTTTTACATCAGCGATACCATCTACAATGGCTGCGGCAATAAAACCTAATGGCCTTATTGAAGTAACGATATCAATATGAGCGACAGATGAAAAACTGAATAGTAATCCAGCAAAAATAAAGGTTTTACAAAAAAATTTTTGATTTTTTTTTTTTGTTTTATGTAGCATCGAATAGTTTCCATAGACTAATTTTGAGCAATGTAATAATATTACATATTAATTACCTGATGAATTATTTATCATACCATGCTATTGAGCTTAAAAAATATTTCTGTGATTTGTGATACACAAGAAATTGTCAAAAACATTTCCTTTGATTTGCACGCCGGAGAGATATTAACACTTTTGGGACCAAATGGAGCTGGTAAATCTACTCTAGCTAAAGTAGTTCTCGGCCTAATTTCTCCAAACCAAGGAGAAATAATATATAAAACTAAATTACGCATGGGTTATGTACCGCAAAAATTGCTATTAGATAGCACTATGCCTTTGACAGTTAAACGTTTTATGACCTTAAAACATGGAGCAAAAACTACCCATATTATGCCGGCTTTAATCCGTGTTAAGGCTGCTCATCTTGTCGAACAACCAATGCAGAAATTATCAGGCGGTGAAACTCAACGTGTACTACTTGCACGTGCCCTACTGAACCATCCACAACTACTTGTTTTAGATGAACCTACACAAGGCGTAGATATTAACGGTCAAGTTGCTCTATATAATCTGATTGCAGATATTCGTACAGAATTAAATTGTGCGATTTTTATGATCTCACATGCTCTTCATTTAGTAATGGCAAAAACTGATAAAGTATTTTGTATTAATAAAAAAATATGCTGTTCTGGTCCAGCTAAAGATGTAGCCTTAGATCCAAAATTTATTGCCATGTTTGGCCATCGTTGGGTTGAGCACATAGGTATCTATCGTCACGATCATCAATGTAATATTGATGATAATATTGATAATAAGCTTACAGGAAGTTGTCTCAATGATTGAACTATTACTACCTGGGTGGCTTGCCGGTATGTTATTAGCTATGGCTGCTGGTCCACTTGGCTCTTTTATTGTTTGGCGTGGCATGTCATATTTTGGAGATACTCTAGCGCATGCTTCATTATTAGGTATAGCTTTTGGTTTATTATTTAATATAAATTTATTTTATTCTATAATTGCTATTACGCTTATTCTTGCAATCTTATTAGCTTGGTTAGAAAGTTGTCAACAACTGGCAATTGATACTTTGTTAGGAATAATAGCACATAGTGCTTTATCACTAGGATTAGTAGTGGTAAGTTCTATGGCGAATGTACGTATAGATTTGATAGCTTATCTATTTGGAGATCTTTTATCAGTCACTACTGAGGATGTGTTTTCAATTGCAATAGGTGTTGCAATTGTATGCTCAATTATAATCTGGCAATGGCGTAATTTACTTTCAATAACAATTAATCAGGATTTAGCGTTTGTTGATGGAGTAAAAATACAACATATTAAGGTATTATTAATGCTTATTACGGCTCTTACTATAGGCATTGCCATGAAATTTGTTGGCGCTTTAATTATTACATCATTATTAATTATCCCAGCTGCTACTGGTAGGCGATTTGCCAAAACACCAGAGCAAATGTCGGTAGCTGCTATCATTCTCAGTATGTTAACTGTGACGGCAGGGTTAGCGTTATCAGCCTATTATGATACTCCAGCTGGACCGTCAGTTGTAATTTGCGCGAGTGTCTTATTTTTACTTAGTTTTCTTATTTAATACAAGAAAACTAAGGCTCTTATAAATCTTTAAAGAGGTATCACCTATAAATTAATTTTAGATAGCTTAAAGAGATCATCTTTTCTTTCTTAAAAAGAAAATTAACACTGCATGCAACATTACAAGTTAATGTATTATATTTACTTTGGCATCTTTCATGATTCCTGTTTAAAAGATAATGTATATATCTTTTTGATGCACGATAAAAAGCAAGATTTTTAATTGGATTCATTGGCAAATCTATTCATAGGTTCACTCAATTTTAGTATCTTTAACATAGCAAGAAAAGCTGATTGCAATTTTATTGCACGAAACGCAATAATGATCAATACATATATATACTATCTGCATTTAAATGATACGTTAGATAAAAGTTTCGTATCATATCTAGATCAGTGAATTTTACACATCATGTAATTTGAATACTTCTTCTTAAGAGAAGAAGTAAGAAGAACTCTTCAATACCTATGAAGCTATTCAGCTGCTACTGCATGCTATATGTTGATGAGTATAGATTATGTAACCCTGTTCATTGCCTTGATAAATAGGGCAGAAACAGCACTCTTTATACTCTGTAAAGAGTAATCAGTCTTGTATCAATGCTTTAATTTTAAGTTTTACATGAAAAACTGAATAAAACAAATGATACACTATCTTTTATATCCGCTGAAAGTAATAAGCTGAAGTAGTAAAATAGATTAATGATAAAATTATTTTCATTTATTTTGATGCATATATTCTGTTGTTTTTCACTAAATATCTTACATTTCTTCTTCATGGCTAGAAGAAGAAAATCCTTACTGTATTTCCAAGTACCATTTCTCATTTATCAGATGGGGTTATTAACTATAATTAAATGATAAGATTAATATTCTAGGTTTTATATAATTAAAGTTTATATGATTTATCTAAATGAATTTTACTTTTATCGCATTTTGACAAAGATCTGACAGTTATTTTACGTATTTGCAGGCATTAGTTTAAATATTTTATCAACGTCAGTTACTAATAAAAATCGTGTTTACTTATGTACTTTAAATTAGGTTACTGGCATTTTATATTGAACAAGCCATGGAGTAAACTCTAAATAAATATTGTCAATTTTTGTTTTGTTGAACAAAAATTTTGCGTATTAACCAACCCGAAACTTTATTACGAAAATTAAATTTTTGAAAAATAGTTTTTTAGCGAAAAGTGTAATGATAAAATCATTCATCTTTTAATATTGGCGTGACATAATTTTTCTCTTTGAGATTATTTGAATAAGTTGTTTAGCATACAGTTGATTCTTAATTTATACTACACTCATAAGTGTAGTATAAATAACTATTTACATTGCTATCAATCTATGAAGTACCAGCACTATAAACTTTATATTGTAATGATACTCCATGCAGATTTATTATCTATTAAGCAATGTTATTAGCAGTTGTTAAAACTACTATTGACAACTTAGTTAATATTATGCTTCTCTCTTTAAGAGAGAGACTATGTTCATATAATTTAGTGATAGAGATATACATTTCATTACTAAATCATACTGCAATCACCAAAATAATATGTTTTTGTCTAGTATTTTAATCCTGAATCATTTACTGAAATTTCGATTGTTATAACGAATGTAAATTAATTTACATTCGTTATTGGTTGAATGATAAACAAACAGCCAAGAAGATAGTCTTTATCAAAAGATAAAGACTATCTATTTAATTATCTATTTACTTTATGTAAAACGTGTTCAATGGACAATGTCAATTATTTGCAAGACAATATTAATTATTTATAAGTCTATTATTATAAATAATTAATATTTTTAAAAGTGCCTTATAATTCTTAAGGCGTCTTACGACATAGAAGATAATTAAAAATTTTTTATGACAATGCTGATACAGCTGCATATTATAAGTTAAAGATGTGATCTGTTTAATAGATTGTGCATTTTTATATTTTAAAATTAGGTAGTTAATCAAAAAATCATCATGATCCCAGGAACATTATACGTTGTGTCTGCACCAAGCGGTGCAGGAAAATCAAGCCTGATTCAGGCGTTATTAAAAACGCAACAACTATATAATACAAAGGTATCTATTTCATACACTACTAGGGCAATGCGACCTGGTGAAAGTAACGGAAAACATTACCATTTCATCACTAAAAGTAAATTTCAGCAAATGATTAGGAGTAATGATTTCCTTGAATATGCCTGCGTTTTTGGTAATTATTATGGAACTTCCCGTGTAATGGTTCAAGACATTATTCATAGTGGTGTTGATGTATTTTTAGATGTCAATTGGCAAGGCGCACAACAAATTCGTAAAACAATGTGCTTAGCCTGCACTATTTTTATCTTACCTCCATCTAAAAATGAGTTATTACGTCGTTTACGTAAACGTAAACAAGATAATGACGAAACGATTAATCATCGTATGGTAAAAGCCGTCGCTGACATGGAGCATTATCGTGAATACGACTACATCATTATTAATGACAATTTTAATACCGCATTAGGAGATTTACAATCTATTACTCAATCTGAACGTCTACGTTTAGATCGCCAGGTGAAGCGACATCATGCTTTAATTAATAAATTATTGGAAGATTGAGTAAAGGTTCAGTATTATATCCGGTTATTTCTTTATCTTTGGAGTCATATTATGGCACGTATAACAGTGCAAGACGCAGTAGAAAAAGTTGGTAATCGTTTTGATTTAATTTTAGTGGCAGCACGTCGAGCGCGCCAGTTACAGACTAGAGGTAAAAGCCCATTAGTTAAAGCAGAAAATGATAAGGCTACTGTTATTGCTCTGCGCGAAATAGAATCAGGGTTAATTAATTCTAAAATTCTTGATATCTATGAAGGCCAAGAAGAAAAGGAGCAAGATGCAGCAGAAATACAAGCTGTATCTGTTATTAATGAAGGTCATCATTAACTGAAAAGGTAGGCCTGCCTTGTACCTGTTTGAAAGCCTCAATCAAATCGTTAGAGAGCATCTTCCGCAAGAGCATCTATCATTATTAGAACAAGCTTATGTTATTGCCAGGAATGCACATGAAGGCCAAACCCGTTCAAGTGGTGAACCTTATATCACACATCCAGTTGCAGTGGCATGTATTTTAGCAGAAATGCGTTTAGATCATGAAACATTAATGGCTGCCTTATTGCATGATGTTATTGAGGATACTCAAGCAACTTTTCAAGACATCCAGCAACTTTTTGGTAAAAATGTTGCTGGATTAGTTGAAGGAGTATCGAAACTGGATAAACTCCATTTTCGTGATAAAAAGGAAGCTCAAGCAGAAAATTTTCGTAAAATGATTATGGCAATGGTACAAGATATCCGTGTTATTTTAATCAAACTTGCAGATCGAACCCACAATATGCGAACTTTAGGCGCATTGCGAGCTGATAAGCGCCGAAGAATTGCTAGAGAAACACTAGAAATTTATAGCCTTCTGGCACATCGTCTTGGTATCCATCATCTCAAGATTGAATTAGAAGAGTTAGGATTTGCAGCACTCTATCCCAATCGCTACCGAGTTATTAAAGAAGTAGTAAAAGCAGAGCGCGGTAATCGAAAAGAGATGATCCAAAAAATATTAGCAGAAATTAAAGGTAGATTATTAGAAGCCAAGATTCCATGTCGAGTATTTGGTCGAGAAAAACATCTTTATTCAATATATTGTAAAATGCATTTGAAAACAAAGTACTTTCACTCAATAATGGATATTTATACCTTTCGAATTATTGTTAAAGACGTTGATACATGTTACCGTGTTCTTGGGCATGTGCATAGTTTATACAATCCTCGGCCAGGACAAGTGAAAGATTATATTGCAATTCCAAAAGCAAATGGCTATCAATCTTTGCATGCATCAATGATCGGTCAGCATGGCGTTCCAATTGAAGTACAAATTCGTACTGAAGATATGGATCAAATGGCAGAAATGGGCGTTGCAGCTCACTGGGCATACAAAGAACAGGAAGAATCTAGTACCACTGTTCAAATTAGAGCAAAAAGATGGATGAAAAGCCTAGTAGAACTACAACAAATTACAGGTAATTCTTTTGAATTCATTGAAAGTGTAAAATCGGATCTTCCCCCTGAAGAAATTTATGTTTTTACTCCTGAAGGAAGTATTGTTGAATTACCTACTGGTGCCACTCCTATTGATTTTGCCTATGCTGTTCATACCGATATAGGCCATACCTGTATCGGAGCCCGAGTGGATCGTCAACCTTATCCTCTATCACAATCATTGTCCACAGGACAAACTATAGAAATTATTACAAAACAAGGCGCAAGGCCAAGCGCAGCTTGGTTAAATTTCGTAGTTAGTTCCAAAGCTAGGGCAAAAATACGACAATTACTTAAAAATCTTAAGCGAGAAGATGCGATTAATTTAGGCCGCCATTTACTTAACCATGCTTTAGGGAACAGCATGAAATTAGGTGATATTCCTCAAGAAAATATCAATAAAGAACTAATAAGAATGAAACTGCACTCAATAGATGATTTATTTTCTGAAATTGGCCTTGGCAACACCATGAGTGTAATTGTAGCACAAAATTTATTAGACAATATTAATATAAATCATATCATTACAAATGCTGCTACTATCAGTGGAAAACTACCAATTAAGGGGGCAGAAGGAGTATTAACTACCTTTGCCCAATGTTGCCGTCCAATTCCTGGTGATCCCATTATTGCTAACCTTAGTCCAGGTAAAGGTTTAGTCATACACCATGAGTCTTGCTTTAATATTCGAAGTTATCCAAAAGAGCCAGAAAAGTTTATGCAAGTAGAGTGGGATGAAGATGTTAATAATAATTTCATTGCTGAAATTAAAGTTGATATGATCAATCACCAAGGAGCATTAGCTAATTTAACAGCTGCCATTAATGTCGTTAATTCTAGTATTCAAAGTATGAATCTCGAAGAGAAAGATGGGAATGTCTATCGTGCATTTATTTGCTTAACGGCTAAGGATCGTATTCAATTAGCTAATATTATGAAAAAAATCCGTATTATGCCTGATGTTTTACATATTAGCAGAAACCGTAGCTAAATAATGCATTCAAAACGTTTTTCTATAATTCAAAAAAATAATTGCTATGCACAAGCTAGATTTATTAATTGTTCTTGAAATAATCCATAAACCATAGAATATTTATGATGTTGGCATAACGCCAACAAATTCATACAATATACATCCTATTTACCGCAGACTCAGATAATAATCATTGGATCAAAGTAAAACTAATGATGGTATGTAAATCTTAATCGCGCATCTTACTAATCAATATATGGATTTTCATTAAATTAATTGTACTCAACTAACCTATATAAATTTAGAATAATAACAATCAAACATTGTTAACAAGCTCTAAACTAGCTGATTATAATATTCTGATGTCTAAGAATTAGAGGCTTTAAAAGCATTCAAAATCTCTGTTGCTTCAAAGTAAAAAACTTTAATAAAGAATAACAATAAAGATCAGGTATTATACCTTATAATAGCTTTAATCACCTGTCATAAAAAGAAGAAGAATCACTCTTGACTGGCAGTTGCTCATAATTAGCTAAGCCTTTATGATTATGAAATCTTGGCCGTGTCTTCATGAACGAATGAAGGTAGACTTTTCTAGTAAAACTAGACTAGTAGTCATGCAATCAGATCAAGTAACAGGAAAACGCACTCTGGAGAATTAACTGTATGAGAGGAAAATTACTTGATGCTATTCCATTAACATCACTAAACACTGTTCGTACATCACAAGTAGAAAAACTCAGCAAAATAGGACTTCGTACTATCCAAGATCTACTCTTTCATCTACCTCTTCGTTACGCAGATCAAACGCAACTTTATGCTATTAGTGATGTACAACAAGGAAAATCTGTAACTGTCAGAGGAAAGATATTACAAACTAAAATTATTTTTGGACGTAAACGAATGATGCTCACCCAAATTAGTGATGGATCAGGAACGTTGACATTACGGTTTTTTAATTTTTCTTCTACTATGAAGTGTAGTCTAGCAGTAGGTAAGTATGTTCTTGCTTATGGCGAAATTCAGTTCGGTAACTTAGGTCCAGAAATTATTCATCCTGAATACAAAATAAAATCCAATGCCAATCATATTCAGTTACAAGATACATTAACACCAATCTATACAACAACTGAAGGAATACATCAAATCACTTTACGAAAACTTATTAGTAAAGCGCTTACATTACTTGATACCTATGCGATTAATGAGTTGATTCCTGCACCATTTAATCCAGGTCTGATAAGCTTATCAGAAGCTATTAAAATACTGCATCATCCACCACATAATACTCCGTTGAGTATACTAGCAAAGTGTAAACATCCGGCACAGCGTAGATTAATTTTTGAGGAGTTACTGGCTCATCAATTAAGTATGCTAACATTCCGGAGTGAAGCTCAACAATTTTCAGCCCAACCATTATTAGCAGAACAAAAAATAAAAACTCAATTGCTAAAGCAGTTGCCCTATTCACCAACTCAAGCCCAGAAACGCGTTATCAATGAAATTGAAAAGGATTTAGAAAAATCAAGCCCTATGATGCGCTTAGTCCAAGGTGACGTAGGTTCTGGTAAAACATTAGTAGCATTATTTGCTGCCATTCGCGCTATCGCTCATGGTAAACAGGCAGCTTTAATGGCGCCTACCGAGTTATTAGCAGAACAGCATGCAAATACTTTTCGTAAATGGTTAGAACCACTGGGTATTCAAGTTGGGTGGTTATCAGGTAAACAAAAAGGAAAAACAAGACGGAATCAACAAGCAGCCATTGCACGAGGAGAAGTAGCAATGATCATTGGTACCCATGCAATCTTTCAACAACAAGTTGAATTCAACGCCTTAGCATTAGTAATTATTGATGAACAACACCGTTTTGGTGTGCATCAACGTTTTTTATTATTAGAAAAGGGTCAACAGAACGGTATTTATCCTCATCAATTAATTATGACAGCAACGCCAATTCCACGCACACTTGCTATGACAGCTTATGCAGATCTAGATAATTCAATTATTGATGAATTACCACCTGGTAGAACACCAATCACAACAGTTGCCATTCCTGATACACGCCGTAATGAAGTTATGCAACGAGTTCAAAAAGCCTGTCAGATAGAAAAGCGACAGGTATATTGGGTCTGTACATTAATTGATGGCTCTGAAATGCTAGAAGCACAAGCAGCTCAAGCGATAAAAGAAGAACTTACAAATGCATTGCCTACATGCAAGATTGGTTTAGTACATGGAAGGATGAGATCAGTTGAGAAACAACGAGTGATGAAAGATTTTACCACCAATAAACTACAACTATTAGTCACAACAACAGTGATTGAAGTCGGAGTCGATGTACCAAATGCTAGTTTAATGATTATTGAAAATCCAGAACGTTTAGGACTTGCACAGTTACATCAACTAAGAGGCCGTGTTGGCAGAGGAGGTATTGTATCACATTGTGTTTTACTGTATAAAACACCACTTACTTACGCAACTAAATTACGTCTTCAAGTACTCAAAGATAGTAATGATGGGTTTTTAATTGCACAAAAAGACTTAGAAATTCGTGGGCCAGGAGAATTTTTAGGTACTCGCCAAACCGGAAATACAGAATTTAAAGTAGCTGATTTAATGCGCGATCAAGATATTCTACCAGAAATCAGAAACGTTGCTCAATGTTTACAACAACACTTTCCAACTTATACCAACGCTCTGATAGAGCGTTGGTTGCCCGAGCGTACTCAATACAGCAACGCCTGAATATGATATTAATTCAGCGAATGCGCATGGCTTGATTACATGATTAAAGGTAAAATCTCATCACTCATATATTTTAATTTAATATCACTCAAGCATTTTAATCATGCATTAAGTATTGGTATGGTAGGGAAAGCAACATGAAAATACAAAATGTTCTACTGTTCTTATGCTGTTGATACTGAAGTATCATAAATACTGATTGATCATAATTTTACTTATACTGGAAAGGTATAAAAGAGCATACGGTAAAATAATTACCGCTGTCATTAACACAATAACCAGAATTTTTACTTGTCCATGAAGTAAACTGAAACAGTTGTAAACTTATCAGTCCCATGGTAAAAAAATTGATAAACTATTATTACTGATAATGATATACAACATTAAAGTAGTAAAAATCAAATAATTACTAGAGTGATCAATCAATGATCATTGATACTAAAAATATCAGTAAATCAATAGAAAATAGGCGAATTTACTAACGACAGTAAATTAGTTTTTAAAAAATCAGCTATTAATAGCTAGTATTTCTATTAATATTTAATAATACATAACTTACAGTTCGTCTTTTTTAGCTTCTAAACCCTAATATCTTTTCTCTCTCATAAAAAGAGAGAAAAAAGATATATATCCTATAATCAATTATAGGATATATATGATTAGACCACATCAGGCTTTTCATCAAAAGGAAAATCACTATACATAACCTTTCATTTCAATATGAATGAAAGAAAATTGTTAGTTTTATACTTTAATGAAAACATGCTTTTAGCTAGTCTGGCAAAAAGCAGCATTCTATTAAAATAGAATAAATGGCCATATTTAAATAGGAGCCTAATGCTCTTATAAAAAATATAAGAGCATTAGGCTAATCAAAACTAATCACGAATATTTAATTTTGCATTAATGTAATCAGTACACTTAAGATAGTGTTAAACATATGAATAACACTAAGCATGATTTTAGATAACTGCAAAATCATTCAGTATATGTTAAGGTAAGTATAAATTACTGATCATAATACTAAATTAGTATTATGCTTATCAGCATAATACTCTAAGAGTATTAATTACAATGGCGAATACATAAAATAGTGCTAAAGAAAGCAGAAGAAAGAAATAAAAATTTCTTGAGCAGCTTTTATGCTTTTAGGCTTCTCAGTATCACTGACTAGATTGGCAGTACTAATCTTTCCTAAAGAAAGATTAGTACAATACTCTTGTGATTAAACAAGAGTATTAATAAAATTTTTCTGAAAAATGTAAGTAATGTACACTAGGATGCAATTGATAAAATACTTGAATAATTAAGGATTTTATTAATGCTTATCTTTTAGTGGAACAATTAACATATCAACATGAACAGTATTAATAAGTTGGTTAGCTGAGGACATCAATTTACTCCAAAAATCTTGATGATGCCCGCACACTACTAAATCGAATTTATATTCTTTTATTGCACTTACCAAAACCTGGCACAGATCACCTTTTCCACTTAATTTTTTTTCAATCTTATAATCTGTTTTTTGTGCTAAAGTGGCTAGTGCTTGCTGAGTTTCTTCAGCAATCTTTTTTTCCATATCATAAAGATTTATATCAATTAATCCGTTATAAAGATCAGCATAATGTATATCAACATGAATTAAAGAAACTTTTGCATTATAAGGTTTTGCCATAGATACAGCTTTATCAACTATCCTTTTGCTTTCTAAGGATAAATCAACTGTAACAAGAATATGTTCGTAAGCCATCTTTAGCTCCTGTGAATCTCTCTTAAATTTTTCTTTTAAAGAAAGAACTTTTATGATTAATATTTAATCAGCAAATTAATGCTAAATTTTTCACTTTTATAAATGATTTACATACCTCATTACAATTAATCATGATAAAAAAATGAACAACGAAATAATATCTTGTCTTCAAGGCGATTATTACTTGTCTGCCGGAATCTAATTTATCACTTCATCAATAATGTTGATGAAAATAGGATATGAACTACATATTAATAATATAGCGATGCTTCATTCTTCATTAAAATATTACTATTTTGTAGTTGTATATTTTGAACTTATCTATATAAGTATTAAACATATCCAATAAAAAAATCCAGAAAGTATAATAGAAATAGGTAAAGTAAAAAACCAAGCCAATAATATATTTTTAATTGTTTTAGTTTGTACGCCGCCACCATCAATGATCATTGTTCCTGCTACAGCAGCAGATAGCACCTGTGTTGTTGATACAGGCATACCAGTATAGCTTGCTACACCTATGGAAACTGCAGCAGTAATTTGTGTAGAAACACCTTGTGCATAAGTCAAGCCTGTTTTACCAATTTTTTCTCCAATTGTTATAGTAACGCGTTGCCAACCAATCATTGTACCTACAGAAAGAGCTAAAGCAACAGCAATAATAATCCATAGTGGTGCATATTCTACAGTATTAAGTAAATCTTTACTTAAGTTACGCAGAAAACGTGCTTCATAAGAAGGCGTTTCAGCGAGCTTAGACATAGCTAGTGTGGTATCAGATAAACATATTAATAATCGACGTATGTGATTACGTTGTTCAGGCTGTAGCGCTAAATAATTTTGAATATTGCCCAATATCAGTGATATCTCCTTTAATGCATGAATAAAGCAAGAATGATCGCAATAAAATGTTTTATCTAAAATGTCTAATGTTAATGTCGTTTGTGATTTATTAATAACAAGGTTTACGACTGACTGATGATCTTCATAATAATGTTGCAGATGTACTAGTGCATCATTGGTACGAGTTATATCATAACTACTAGCATTCATATTAAGCACAAATCCAGCAGGTACTACGCCTATCAACACAAGCATAATTAGACCAATACCCTTTTGACCATCATTAGCACCGTGAGAAAAACTAACACCAACTGCAGATAAAATTAATGCGGTGCGTGTCCAAAAAGGTGGTTTTCTTTTACCGTCTTGTTTCTCTCGCTCCGACGGTGTTAAATGAATGCGACGACGTTTTTTTGTGTTATTCCAATAACAGCGTAAAAAGAAAATTAGAAATCCTGCTATCATAAAACCAATGATAGGAGAAAGAATAAGAGAAACAAAAATTTCAATGACTTTTTGTATGTTTAATGCATTGCCTATCGAGGCTCCAGACATGACAGCATTCGTTAAACCAACACCAATAATAGCACCTATTAATGTGTGTGAACTTGATGCCGGTAACCCTAAATACCACGTGCCAACATTCCAAATAATGGCTGCAAACAACATAGAAAAAACTAGTGCTAGACTGTAAGAAGAGCTGACATTTAATAAAAGATTTGTTGGCAACAAATGCACAATGGCATAAGCAACACTCAATCCGCCTAAAACGACTCCAAAGAAATTAAATATGCCTGCCATAATAACCGCAAATTGAGCTTGCATTGCCCTGGTATAAATCACTGTTGCTACTGCATTGGCGGTATCATGAAAACCATTAATTGCTTCGTACAATAATACAAATAATAGCGCTAATATTAATAATAACCCAGTGTAAATATCTAAACCAGCAAATAAATGTAGCATAAACCTTAAGCCAATTATTTTTTTAAAATAAACCCTATAGATGATTCGTAATACACGTTAGCTATGTAAGCATAGCTCTGCATCTTTTAACTGTATCTGAAAATATTGAAAATAAAAAATTATTTACTTTTTTATTTTCATGAAGTGTCTTAGGTAAAAGAATAAGTAGATTATGCGTACTAACTGTAGTTTATCTACTCACATTTAAATTTATGAAAATCTTATCAATTTAATAAAATTGTTCTATTGATATTAGAATCAATGTTTTAGATAAATGATCGGCTGTTCTTTATTACAATCAATTTTGGTTGTAAAATTTTTTAATAAAAACACTTGATAAAAGAAATCATATAAACATTGTTAAATCTGATGATGAGTAATATAATATCACTTGATATCCCTATAATCCTAATTTATAGACTAGTACTAGTACTGCTAGTACGTAATGGTATTTCAGTATAGAAGTAGAAAATAATATAATTCATTATTCAAGTATGATGCTAATTTTATGAAAATACAAAATATCATTAAATTACTATTAATGAATAATTAAGAATGTAAGTACACCAATGTTCGCTAGCAAACATATCTTTTGACTAACATATCTTTTGACTATCGATAATAGTTGAAAAATGGTCTATGACATTTAGTTAGATAGTTAGAATAAGCAACTTTATATACTGTATATATAGTTGCTTATTCTACGTAGTAAGAACTTTATACACTCTTCTAACTCTTGTGAGTTCAAGAGTAGTTCGCAAATAGAATAAAATAACAATAAAATTTTTATATTTTATATATAGGATTTTATGGATAAATATTGTTTAAAAGCTGCTAATACTAAAAATATTCTAGTTATATATTAAGATATCTTTATGTAATAAAGATTAAAATTTTTTTTATAAAAATAATTTTATTTTGATAAAATAGGATCTAATCCTTTATTAGATAAGTCTAATCAATATTGATTGATGTACATCACACTTTCATGTAAGCTATAAAGTCATAATAGCCGTATTCTCATCAACTTTGTTGATAACATTATTAACCTCTCTCTTGAGAATAGAGAATAGAGGATAGAGGATATAAGTATCTTTTCATGAAGCTCATCTTAGATATGAGCTTCATATCTAAGAAGTTATCATGGATAAATTATTAATTAAGTATTGTTATGGAAGATAACAGCTACTGACATGACACGTAGCAGTAAAATGTATTGAAAATTTTTTAGGTAACCATGATTATTATGGTATAAAAATCATTTCTAGAATTTTTATAAAAATCCAGCATTACTCACATTGCGTTTAGTATTTAATAATCCTATACTAGCCATAGTGCCAATACTTTAATCACTGATTTCATTTTATATTTTTGATACATCCGATTTGTTTGGTTTTTACAAAAACGTAAAATAGTGTTCAATAAGACTATAAATATAAAATAAAACTATTAATCTAATATAGATATTGTTCGTCAAAAGACGATAACTTTGGACCTGCTTGCGCAAGTTCTGCGCCTTCTTTAGTATCAGTATATTTCTTAAAATTATTAATAAAAAGTTTAGCTAAATCTTTAGCTCTTACTTCCCACTGGCTTTTATCTGCAAAAGTATTACGTGGATCTAAAATATTCTGATCAACTTCCGTCAATTTAGTTGGAATGGCTAAATTAAAAATCGGTAAGTGTATAATTTCTGCTTTATCTATATCACCATTTAAAATCATATCTATGATCGAACGCGTATCTTTGATTGAAATACGATTTCCGAACCCATTCCAACCTGTATTAACCAGATATGCTTTTGTACCAACAGCTTTCATGCGTTTACCTAAAACTTTAGCATATTGAGTAGGATGTAATGTTAAAAAAGCAGCTCCAAAGCATGCTGAAAAAGTTGGCGTTGGTTTTGTAACGCCGCGTTCAGTACCGGCTAATTTGGCAGTAAAACCCGATAAAAAATAGTATTTATTCTGTGCAGATGTTAAACAAGAAACTGGCGGAAAAACGCCAAAAGCATCAGCTGTTAAAAAAATTACTTTTTTTGCATGACCTGACTGAGAAATTGGTTTAACAATGTTATTAATATGGTAAATAGGATAAGAAACTCGTGCATTTTCTGTTTTGGTTCCATCATTAAAATCAACGGAATTGTCAGTTAAAACTTTGACATTTTCTAATAATGCGTTACGTTTAATAGCATGATAAATATCCGGCTCTGTTTCTTCAGAAAGATTTATTGTCTTAGCATAACAACCACCTTCAAAATTAAATATACCTTCATCATCCCAACCATGTTCATCATCACCAATTAATTTACGCTTAGGATCAGTAGAAAGAGTTGTTTTTCCTGTACCAGATAATCCAAAGAAAAGAGCTACATCTCCTTGCTCACCAACATTAGCTGCACAATGCATCGAAGCTACTCCTTTTAATGGAAGGAGATAGTTCATGATAGAAAAAAGTCCTTTTTTCATTTCTCCGCCATACCAAGTACCGCCAATAAGTTGCATACGTTCAGTTAAATTAAACGCTACAAAATTTTCTGAATTTAAGCCTTGCGTCTGCCAATTAGTATTGGTGCATTTTGCACCATTCATGACAACAAAATCTGGTTGAAAATCAATCAATTCTCGTTCAGTAGGTCTAATAAACATATTTTTAACAAAATGTGCTTGCCAAGCTACTTCTGTTATAAAGCGCACTTTTAGACGGTTATCTACATTTGCACCGCAAAAAGCATCAATAATAAATAAACGCTTGTCTGATAATTGAGAAGATACCAAATCCTTTAATGATTGCCATACTTCCTGAGTCATCGGTTTATTATCATTTTTACCTTGTCCTTGATCTGCCCACCAAATGGTGTGCATAGAAGTTTTATCACGAACAATATATTTATCTTTTGGTGATCTACCAGTGAAAATACCAGTATCAACCGCTACTGCACCTAAGTTAGTTTTAACCCCACGCTCATAACCCTTTAAAGAAGGGTTTGTTTCTTCTATAAATAATTGTCTATATCCTGGGTTATAAATGATTTCCTTAACGTGATGAATACCATATATAGAAATCTCTTCTAGAGTAATTTTTCTTTTTTTACTCATTAATTTATTTCCTAAATGAATTTTAATTTAATTAGTCTATACCATAAATTTTTACTTGAAATTAAAAATTAATAAAATCATTAAATGTTATTTAAACCATTTATAAATTTGAAATATGACTTCTATCACAATAAATGTTTTAGCTTGCATAGAGAGTTAATTTTAAACATGTACATGCAATTTCAATCAATCAATGAAAATATTATTTTTATATAAAACTAATATTTTCATTTCTAACTGCTCCTAATACTTTGAGCATTACGCTCAAAATCGCTAGCACAAGAAAAAATATATTCATAATGTCTGCAAACCCTTTTATCGTTATGTATTTATACATTTACGTATCTTAACCATAAGAAGATATTAATTTTAAAATGTTAATATACAATACTTCCTAAAAAAAGTAACTAATAGAAAATCACGAAGATAGCGAATACTAAACAGTATACTAAAATTAGAATTACTATACTAAGACAGTAGCTAAATACACTTGTAGTATCAAAATTAATAAATAATTAATTAAATTATATCCCAATTTAAAATATTCATATTACTAATAATTTATTAGCTTTTTTGCAATTCAGCTTATTGAAATTCAATAGGTCCATAGATTTATGGAAGTTTTATCTTCATCGCAACAAATATTGTTGATATTTTATGATATTAGAGTTAACAAAGAAGATAAATGCTATAGTAAACAGTCAACTAAACAACATGAACTTAAGAAAATAATAATAACTAATAGCAAAACACATTAAAAATTAGCCAATAATAACATCAACTTCCCGTACATTTAAAGCTTAATTCTCTTGATACCATTCATCTCTTTATGAGATAAATGAATTTCCACGAATACTGATTGCTATATTGCGCGACAATATTTACTAGTAATAAATTGTCATCTTAGCTTAAGAGGCTTCTTTCAATCTTGTTTTAAGATTAATTAACATGATTGTTATACTAATTTAATAATAAATAGAATATTTAATGAATAAATATTCGTGTCAACGATATTTTTTTGACATTGCACCTTGTTAAGACGAAGGTATGATGGTTATGTTACATAAACTTCTTTAGTACAAATAAGGAAAATCATATTTAATCTCGATTTATCTCCTTTCTGCGATCTTTGTTATGATGATTATATTGATAATATAGTTATAAGATATCTGATATTTCTCAGACTTTATTTTTCGCTTTGGTAATTAGTATAAAATTAGTATGCTACCTTAGCATACTAATTTTATAAAAACGCATCTAATGAATTTTTATTTTTTTTATAAAAGTATTAAATAATATGAGTGGATCACTGACTTAATATATCTATCACTAGTATAGATAGACTTGATAACGATTGATTTCTATAACACTAAAAGGTAATCTCACTCTCTTTCGGATAAAGAGAGTGAGATTATAAGGTGTAATCTGTTTACAAGCATTATTCAAATATGATATATGAAACATATGAAATTTTAGCATACTGTATATAAAATATATTATTAAATCTAAGCTTTCATATATAGTTTGAAACATTTATATGGAAACATTTATATAAATGTATTCATTTTTTTTGTATAAAAAGCAATTCACAATACATCAATAAAGCTACATTGAGCCTCTATTGTTATTAACAATAGAGTTTATTTAATTTCATTATAAATAATGATGTGCCTCTTAAGCTTCTATAAGAAAATAAAAAAGAGAAATTGATCTGACATTAACCATATTGTATTGCTATAGAAACCCAACAATATTATCTTATCTTACAGATAAGATAATATTTTCATTTTATACAATTTTAATAAGGTAAGAGCATCGGTTGAAAAGATCATAATCTTTAGCACAAATTAGTTAATTAATGATCGAAAAATCGATATTAAAAGTTTTTTATAACTAAATTTTATCTTAAATATTTACCTACTTTCAAGAAAATTTTTATCTCTGAAATAAGAGAATTAGTTTATCTATAAAATTTAATTATCTAAGATAAAAGTTATTTGATAACAATCAAAAACTATAACCACTAAAAAGCTCATGAGCACTATTATATTGCGTAATAACTGTTTACCTATTTTCGAATAGGTACTGTTTTAGTTCAGTTCCTTCAATAAAATATTCTAAAATTTTTATGCATTGAAATGTTCAATGATGCATTGAAGTGTAAGTATTAGTTGACAAGTTTTTTTGCCAAAAAGTAATAAAATTTTTTTATGAAAATGTTTTATATAATCGCTACAATTTATATAAACACTACAGATAGGAATGAGTACTTTTTATTCAACGAACAAAAAGATAGAATAGTGTGCCATAAACTACGTGTATTATCAAGCCTATCCTTTCCTTCTTGTAGCAACTACAGCTGCTCATACTTTATGCAAGTCAAGTCTGGGAAAACTATTAATCATCATTATTAGTAGCAATATCTTTCCGTAAATATTTTACGCCTAAAATATCTGGCATGTTGGCAGATATCTCTTTATTATGGATTTTCATAATATTCATTATTAGTAGAATACGAATTAAAAACTAGCAGTGCGCTAGTAACATGAGCGCATGTTTTATAAATTGTTCTTATTTTTCTATAAAAACACTCTTACCTCAAGAGTCATATCAGGTATGTAGATATATCGATATTCAATATATCCTGTTTTTAATAGGGCATTTCTTCATACATCAAAATATATTCAATACATTAAATGACAAACGATTCTAATTGTATTTTTAGAATAATGTGGCCGATTTGCTATTAATCATTCATATTGATTCATACATTATGACCAATAATACACGTAATAACAGTATACCAATAACTTATTTGCATAAGTGCCAAATAACATAGCGCTTGATTCAAATAAGATGTTCAGAAGAAAAGTTTTTCTCGTAAGCAAACAAATCGTTTTATTACACATTGTCAGGTAATAAACCATATTATACACATAGATCGTACTTGTAGATATGTCATTTTATGACACTAATATGAATCAACCTAAAATTCCAGAGAATAATAAGTTTTTTTATTCAAACTATAAAAGTTAATCCTGGATTGAAAAGAATCAAAACAAAGTTTTTTTTGAAAACGTGATCTAAAGATTGTATTACTCAAATTAAGTGTGTTGAACTTGGAATTAAACTAGTTAATCAATATAAACATTGATCTTAATGTGATAAATAGCAATGAAAGCCTAGATTTGCTTCTAATATTTGTACGCACTCCAACCTATCTTCAATCTCGCGCATGTGTATAAATTTTTTACTTCAATAGCTTCATTAACCATTGCAGATATTATACTTTGTCGTTTATCAGTCATAGATTTATGATGCTAAAAAAATCATTAATTGCCAATTTAGTAAAACGCAATTTAATATTGCTCAGTCGATTTTATTTCTATGAACCATAATAACGGCTACAAGAATTAATAGAAAATAAGTAAAATATTTTTAGTTTTTATTAAGCTGCTTCAAGCATATAAATTATTATAGTAATGCTAAAAATTTTTTTCTTAGTATTGATAACTATAATCAATATTTTCATTAATAAATTGTTGCTTACATCATGATCTGCTACTATCTTATTTAGAGAAATAAGATAGTAGCAGAAAAGAGATTAAGTATTTTATGCATAGTTTTTATGAAATTTTTTTTATTTCACTTTTTTAGTAAAGAACAAAAGTTTTTGTGCGTTATCAGTTGCTAACAATATGTTAAGCATCGCTTAACATATTGTTATTGAATATTCTATTCCTTCTTTATAATATTAGAAGGAATAGAATATTCTCGATGGTTTGTTGTTTTGTTCATAAGGAGTTGTAGGATATAAATTAGGATGATATAAATTGTAGGTACTTTATTGTATGCTTATTACCAAATATGAAGATTCACTAATAATAGGGTATGTTACACTGGTAACACCTGAATTCATTTTAGGCAATATAAGAATACAGTACCCAAGAATTATATTAATCATATACCTTCATTCTATAAGGTGCTAAAAGCAAAAATTATCCAATAATCATTGGGATGCTTGATTATAAATTTGACGATAAAAATTTTGCTAATTTATTATATTAAATTTGATAGAAAATTATTATTTTTCACTTATGGGAATAATACAATTTCTATCCGTATATCTACGCGAACTTTTGCCTATACTAAGTTCTAAGGCTTTAGACTTAGTAAGAAAATGAATTTAAAGATAGATCTTTGAGCTTCGTAATACTGTATATTACGATTTATTACAGGAGAGTAAAAAATTTTACCATTTTAAAATTCTTTACTCTATAAAGAAATGTTATTTGTAGTTTACACTCTAAGCAAACCTCTTATTTCATTTACAAACACTGAATGAATGTATTGGAATTTTTATGTATGTGTAAAGATCTCAATATTCATTGAGATTGCAATTATCGGTCCCGTTGCTAATTTAATTGACTGAGCGGGTTATCATTAACGAATAATCTTAGTAATACCAAGAATGGCAGAGAAACGTAATATCTTTCTGGTTGGGCCTATGGGTGCCGGAAAAAGTACTATTGGTCGCCAACTAGCACAACAACTCAATATGGAGTTTTTTGATTCCGATCAAGAAATGGAACGACGTACTGGTGCTGATGTAAGTTGGGTATTTGATTTAGAAGGCGAAGCAGGTTTTCGGGAACGAGAAGAAAAAATAATTAATGAGCTTACAGAAAAAAAAGGAATTGTCTTAGCAACAGGAGGAGGATCAGTAAAGCTAAAAGAAACACGCAACCGTCTTTCTGCTCGTGGGGTAATTATTTACCTTGAAACAACGATTGAAAAACAAATAGCACGAACACAACGCGATAAAAAAAGGCCATTATTGCAAGTAGATCAACCTACTCGTGACGTTTTAGAAAAACTCGCTCATGAGCGTAATCCACTATATGAAGAAATAGCAGATATTACTATTCATATAGATGATAAAAGTGCAAAAGTGGTTGCAAGCCAGATAATTAGTTTACTAGAAAATATTTGATTTCAACCCATCAATATGAATGATTAATTACCATGACATAAAGGTAAAAATCAATATGGAACAATTAACAGTTACACTTGGTGAACAGAGTTATCCAATCAGTATTGCCTTTGGTTTGCTCAATTCACCTGAAGCGTTTTTGCCACTTAAAAATGGCTATTGCGCAATGATTGTAACGAATAAAACATTACATTCCTTTTATTCCGGAAAGGTAAAATCTACGCTTACAAAAATAGGCGTTAAAGTTGATGAGATCATCCTGCCTGATGGAGAACGATATAAAACATTGGGTATTCTTAATACAGTATTTACTGCTTTATTAGAAAAAAATCATTCTCGCAGTACAATCCTGATTGCTCTTGGAGGTGGAGTTATTGGTGACTTGACAGGATTTGCTGCCTCTTGCTATCAAAGAGGTGTTCGTTTTATCCAAGCACCAACATCACTTCTATCTCAAATAGATTCATCAGTTGGAGGCAAGGTAGCTGTCAATCATCCATTAGGGAAAAATATGATCGGGGTTTTCTACCAACCTATATCAGTTATTATTGATTTAGATAGTTTAAAAACATTACCGAAACGCCAGTTTTCTTCTGGCTTAGCAGAAATTATTAAATATGGTATTATTCTAGATAATGATTTTTTTTGTTGGTTAGAAGAAAATATTAGTAATTTATTTAAATTTGAAGAAAAAAAAATTATTTATTGCATAAGGCATTGTTGTGAACTGAAAGCAAAAATCATCGCGATAGATGAAAAAGAAATGTATGGAAAACGTGCATTATTAAACCTAGGACATACCTTTGGGCATGCTATTGAAGCCGAAGTTGGTTACGGTTCATGGCTACATGGCGAAGCAATTGCTGCTGGTATCGTGATGGCGGCAAAAACTGCAGAGTTAATTGGTCAGTTTGATAATAACGACACTCAGCGTATTTTAAACTTACTAAAGCAAGCAAAGCTCCCTACTAAAGGACCATCTAAAATGGCTGCTGAAGCCTATTTACCTCATATGATGAGAGATAAAAAAGTGGTTAATAATCAGCTAAATCTGGTATTACCTAAATCTATTGGTAATGCAGCGTTATACCATAACATAAACCAAAAAATTGTTTTAAAAGCAATCCAGCAATGTTTATTTACAGACTAAACCAACACTGACTTAGACTAGTAAGCATAAACTAGTCATGCTATAACAAATATTCATTTTATTTATTACAACTATAGATAAATATGTATATATACACTATAGAACAAATCAATCTTGATTTAGATTGAGGATATGATATTTTCTCCAAAACAAAGCATGGAAGAATTTATAATAGCGAATAGCGAATAGCGAGAACGATTCCATATAAGAATAACCTTCAGCTCAAGATTTCATATCATATAGTCCTGAAGTGTGTTCTCGTCCAAACAGATTTTCAACTACATCGATCGTGTTAGAAGCACCTAAAGATAGGTCTTTATTGGTCTCTATTGTCACTTATAATCACACTTAGTTTAATCATGAAGTCCTCCAACTTACTGGTTAGTAAGTAACATTTCTCTTTATCACAGGAGAATTCATAATATGAATATTTCTAATATTCATATTACTTAAATGAGTCTCATATAGATTTATGAGATATAAAATTATCAAAAAAAATAACGATACCCTTAATTAAGGGTTCTAAGACTGAGGAATTAATACCATCAGTTTAACCAAGTGCAAGGTAAACGTATTACAATTCCTGTCCGTATTATTAATATTTTAATAACTTTCCTCAACGATAACACATAAGATAGTGGAATCTATTACTAGTAATACAAGATACAAGTAACGATGAATAAAAAATCTATATTTCGGACCAATATAAAT
>JAVYJS010000009.1:0-47181 GCA_032378655.1 Candidatus Arsenophonus melophagi
TTTTCTGCTCGCCTACGACGTATCTCTTTTGGATCAAAAAGTAATGGGCGATAAATTTCAACCCGATCACCATCAGATACAATATCAGACAATTTAGCTGGAAGACTAAAAATACCCACTTTATGTTTACTCAAATTAATATCATTACAAAGCGATAAAATACCTGATTGCAAAATTGCCATTTCAACACTGGCGCCTTCCACTAACTGGACGCTTAAAATGAACTGTTGATCTGGCAATGCGAAAACTACTTCAACAGTTATATCTGCCATAATAAACCTCATGGTTATATGGATTCAGATGCTATATACTCTTCCAGTATTCTATTCTATTTAATAGAGCGTAATCATCAACCAACGCATTAGTTTTATTGGTAAATTTAAAATCAAAGTATCACTCAACTTTTTTATAGGCATTTATTTATAGTAAAATCATGCATTTTATTCACTTGCTCGATAGCCATTTTAGTAAGTTTATTTAATACTGGTTTAGCAAATTATTACTGATGTTATTATTGCATTATGAGCATCATTTAATATTTAGCTACACATAGTACTATAAATGAATGATAATTTCTATCAGGCATTATAGAAATCATCATTCATTTATAGTATAAGCTATACTTAGCATGTTATTCAGAAAGGAATTAAAAATTTAATAACATAAATATTACATTTAATAAACATTCTAATAAACATTCTTTTATGTTAACGGCAAAAACATATGTTATTTATTATAACATATAAATCCTGTATCGTGCTATTTAGCTATACATAAAGTGTAATTAAAAATTATGCAAAAGAAAAAAATATTTCATCCTGGTTTAACAACCATTACGTTAAATAAAAGAGCACGCTATGAATATTTTATTCAAGAAGAGATCGAGGCAGGATTATCTTTATTAGGTTGGGAAATTAAAGCACTACGCAAAGGTAACGCTAATATTAGTGGCAGTTATGTTTTACTGAAAACAGGCGAAGCATATCTTTTTGGAGCAACAATTATTCCGCTAAATGCAGCCTTTCTCAAGGTAGCATGTGATCCAATGCGTACTCGAAAGTTATTGTTAAACCAACGTGAGCTTGATGCACTTTTTGGTAAAATAAAAAGTGAAGGAAATACAGCAATAGCATTATCCCTTTATTGGAAAGGTGCTTGGTGTAAAGTTAAGATTGCTCTTGCTAAGGGCAAAACAAAACATGACAAGCGTTTAAATATTAAAGAACGTGAATGGAACTTGGATAAATTGAGAATTATGAAAAATCCTTGTCAATAATACTTTATTACTAGCATTTTTATGTTTTTCTGATACCATTATAAGTTAATGGGGCTGATTCTGGATTCGACGGGATTTACGAAAACCAAGGTGCATGCCGAGTAGCGGTTAGTCTCGTAAAAACCGCAAAACAATAGTTGCAAACCATGATAATTACGCACTGGCAGCTTAATAACCTGCACAGAGCTCTCTCTCCAATACCTCTGCTCTTATGGTAGGAATCAAGAGAGATCAAATAAAATAAAGAGATCGCGTTGATGCCTAGTTTGGGGCTAGAACGTTAAAATAAATCAAACTAGCCTTTTAGCAGTGTAGTCTGTCCACGGTTATTTGGTAAATTTAACGACTAGACTAAGCATGTAGTACCCAAGGATGTAGAAATTTCGGACGCGGGTTCAAATCCCGCCAGCTCCACCAAGCTTTTTTAGTGTTTGTTGATAGATCTAAAAAGATCTATTCGCTTTTTAACTCTAAAGTCTTGATGTTTTAGCATAAAGCCTCAAGACTTTAGAGTAAGAAAAATGCTACAAAATTCCTAAAGCGTAGCTTTAATAGCTCCCAAATAGGATTTCACTACAATATCAACTGTCAATAATTTTATTTTTTTAGAAGTGATCAACAGCTGCGAAAGATGATTCTGGCTTTACTTAAATCATAGGGTGTTAACTCAACCGTCACTTTATCACCCGTTAGAATACGAATATAATTTTTACGCATTTTACCAGAAACATGCGCAGTTACTATGTAACCATTTTCAAGTTTAACACGGAACATAGTATTTGGCAGTGTATTTAGTACTGTACCTTGCATTTCAATATTGTCTTCTTTAGACATTTAATCCTCTACATGAATCATGAAGTGTATAAGAAATATGACGTGTATAAGAAAATATAGTACAGAAAAATGTTCTTTATGTAAAGAATGGTCGTATTTAAAACGACTTTGCTTTTGATTAAAATACGAAAAGAGGAGTATTAAGATTCATTGCTAACTGGAGTTATTAAAATAATAGATATATAAAATTATAACGTTATTACTTTTATAATTTTATATATCTATTATATCTTTTAACTGATATATATTTTGCTAACAATAGATTTTTAGTAGATCTGGCGACAGACAAAATAGAATTTTTCTTGAATTACGTTGAAATGCCTATATAATGGAAAGATTTCACTCTTCTGATTGCTTTATTATTACCAATAATAAATAAACCATATATATCTCATGGTAACAATTTATAAAAAAAGTATATAAAACTCAAAAATATATAAATCAACTATAATGAGTGGATTACTATTTTGCTTGGTAATGTTGAAAGTAGCGCTCTCGTAATTGTAATAATTCCTTATTATGAGATGCTTTATCAATAATTTTCCCGTCATCCATAATATATATTTGATCCATTTTTTCTAGCCCTCGCAAACGATGGGTAATTATTAGCAAGGTTTTATGACGACAATGTAAGTGTAATTCCAGAAGGATCTGCTTTTCAGTTTTTACATCTAAGCTTTCAGTTGGTTCATCTAATAAAATAACAGGCGCATCATACAATAGCGCTCTAGCAATACCTAATCGTCGTTGTTCACCACCGGAAAGTTGTCGACCACCTTCACCAATCCAATTATCTAATCCTTTATTTTTAATCAAACTCTCTAAACCAACTTGATTTAAAACCTTGTTCAGCAAAACATCACTGGCATCATCTTTTGCTATTAACAAATTATTACGCAATGTATCACTAAAAATATAAGTTTTCTGCGGTACCACTGCCATTAATTTACGTAATGCTTGCTCACTATAAAGCTGGATGGGTTGGTTATTTATAAAGATCTGACCAGAACTAACATCCCAGGCACGTGTTAATAATTGTAATAGTGTCGATTTACCACAACCTGTTTTACCAAGTAATGCAACATGTTCACCAGTATGCAGTGTCAAACAAATATTATGTAATGTTGGTTGTAGGTATCTGGGATACCTGAAGTACACGTGTTGCAAGATAATATCCACTTTATCAGTTGTTGATATATTTGAAACTGGAAATGTAACTTCTGGTTTTTGATTAATTAACTCCATTAAGCGATGTGCTGAAGTAACAACTTCCTCTAAATATTGAAATGCAATAGCTACAGGTCCAATCACTTCAAAAGAAGCTAAGGTACAAAAAACAAATAAGGCAATAAGTGGGCTAGATTTATGTTGTTCACTAATTCCATTAGTTACCATCAATAATACTAAAGTTGCAGTAAAACCGCAGATAAAAATCATAATCGATTGCAATAATGCAGTTAAGTGAGATTGCTGTTGTTGTCGTTTTAGCCATATGGATTCTAAGTTTGTCAATGTTTTCCGAAATCGAGGTAATGCACCGGAAACAGTTAGCTCAGCTTGTGCCTGAATCATATTAATCAAATAAGCACGATATTTACTGCGCAATATAGTTAAATCATGTCCTATAGATTTTCCTGACTTATAAAAGAAAAAAGGTAAAACAATGAGCAAACATAGCATAATTGCTCCTAAAGTCAGGGCAACCTGTAAGTCTATTCTACTTAATACTAATGTGATCACAATAGTAATAACTAAAGCAGAAAATATTGGAGACAGCACACGTAGATATAAATGATCAAGGCTTTCGACATCAGCAATTAGGCGATTTAGGATATCTCCTTGACCATAGCGTCTAATAACACCAGGAGTGAGTGGAAATAGTTTCTGAAAAATAAATACTCTTAACTTAGCTAAAACACGAAAAGTTGCATCATGAGTAATTAGTCGTTCGGTATAACGACTAATTATTCGAATAATAGCTGAACAACTTACGCATACTGCTGGAAGCATGTAATCAAAAGTATAAAGTCCAGCAATACTAGAAAGAGCAGTTTCAGCTAAAAACCAACCTGATACAGTTAGTAGATTAATATTGGCTAATGCAGCAATAATGGCTAATAAGATACCAAGCGTCAACAAGAAGCTATGACGACGATATAATACAAGAAAGGGGAATAGTATATGCATATCATATTTCCTCTTGGCAACATGCTAAGAGGCGGCTGAAAGCGCCTAAAGTCTGACTTAGCTGGCTATAAGTGCCTTGCTCAAGAATTAAACCACTTTCCATTACCCATATTTGATCATAATTAGCCACCTCTGTTAACAAATGGGTAGCCAGCAAAGTGGTTTGCTTAGTAGAGGCCATATTAAGCGCTTTCATCACATGTTGCCAACTTTGTATATCTAGGCTTGCAACAGGTTCATCAAGTAACAGCAAATGACAATGGTGTAATAGTGCACGAGCTACCGCAATTCTTTGTGCTTGTCCAACAGATAAGCAACTTGCATTTTCGCCAATGTTGGTATGAACACCTGCAGGTAAATGCTTAGTAAACTCAGTTACATAAGCATTTTCCATTGCAGTATTGATTGCTTCTTTAGAAGCTTCCGGTGAATAAAGACATATGTTATCAATAATGGTTTTTTCGGGTAAGTTAGGATTTTGACCAACCCAGCTTATTTGTTTGCGCCAATCAGTCATATTCAGATCTCTAAGTTCGACTCCATTAATCATCAGTGAGCCGTGATACGGTAGAAATCCTAGTAATACATTTAATAATGAACTTTTTCCTGCTCCACTTATGCCGACTAAAGCTATGCGCTGGTTTGGCAGTAAAGTAAAATTAAGTGGTCCAGCCAAACGGACATTATCGTGAGAAAAAATTTTTAGTTGATGTGCAGTAATCGTTAATGTTGTAAGCGGAGTAATTACTTTATTACTCTGTGTTTGAAGTGATGGCGGTTCTACCTTAACTAATAAGGTAAATAAAGATTCTGCTGCACCAACTGCTTTTGCTTTAGCATGGTAATAAGTACCTAAATCTCGTAGCGACTGGAAACATTCAGGTGATAGTATTAAGGCTAAAAATCCAGAAAAAAGTGTCACTGGTATGCCATAATTACCAAAATTTAGTTCTCCTAAAAAAAATAAACCAAAATAAACCGCCACAATAGCAATAGAAATTGATGCAAAGAATTCTAAAACTACCGAAGAAAGAAATGCCATACGTAAGATTTTCATTGTTCTTTTTCGAAACTCTTCGGTGGCTAGCTCAATATCTTTAAGTTCTTTTTTAGCTCGGAAAAAAAGTCGCAAAGTATCTAGCCCACATAAACGATCAAGAAATCTGCCACTTAATCTAGTTAACACTACAAAATTGCGTCGATTGATATCCGTTGCACCTATTCCTAATATTACCATAAATAAGGGAATGAAAGGTGCAGTAATAAATAAAATTAAGCCAGCAACCCAGTTAATTGGTAAAATTGCAATCCAAATGATCATGGGGATCATAGCAGCTAAATACATTTGCGGTAAATAGCGGGCATAATAATCCTGTATATTCTCAATATGTTCTAAAATAATAGCTGCCCAACTTCCAACAGGTTTGCTGTTAATCCAAATAGGACCTAAATTGTCAAATTTATCTAGTAACCTGCTACGGATCTTCTGACGCACAATTTTTCCGCAAAGGAATCCAATATTTTCTCGAATAAAATGAACTATTGCTCTTAAAGTTAAGACACTAATAAGCAATATAAATTGCATCATCAACTGTTCATAAGGTTTATGGTTAACAATTAATGATTGTAAAAGAGTAGCTAAAAGCCAGGCTTTTATAACAATTAGTAGGCCATTAATAATCCCTAGTAACACAGATAATTGTAGCCAACGTTTTGCTGGTGCTGATTGTTGTTTTAACCATTTAATTAACTCAGTTTGTTTTTGTTTATCCATAATGATGGTTATATATACTTGGTAAAAAGTTCATTATGTAAAAGTTCATTATGATGATATCTTGATATTAGTTTAAATTTAATATTAAACTAATATCAAGATATCTCTCTATAATTAGAGAGCAGCAATGCTGTTGCATAACTTTGATTAAAGAACTTTATAATATCATATTAATTTGTAATATTTATTTCTTGTATTTTTCGTCTAAATAACGTGCAGCATCAAGAGCAGCCATACAACCAGTACCTGCCGCGGTAATAGCTTGACGATAAAAACGATCCATGACATCACCTGCAGCAAATACACCATCAACTGAGGTTTTTGTTATGTTACCTGTAGTATCCGATTGCACTTTAATGTAGCCATTTTCTAATACTAATTGATTAGTAAAGATGCTGGTATTTGGAGTATGTCCAATAGCTATAAATACCCCAGTTATACTAAGCATCTCTAGATTATCATTTTCTGTAGAACGTATATGGATGCCAGTAACACCAGTATTGTTGCCTAATACTTCATCAAGAATAAAATTGGTATGTAATATAATATTACCAGTGTTTACTTTTTCCATCATCCTATTGATAAGAATTTTTTCAGCACGAAATTTTTCATGTCGATGAATAACATGTACTTCTTCAGCGATATTAGATAGATAAAGTGCTTCTTCAATCGCAGTATTTCCACCACCTACTATCGCTACTTTTTGCTGACGATATAAAAAGCCATCGCATGTAGCGCATGATGATACACCTCGACCTTTAAAGGCTTCTTCAGAGGGTAACCCTAGATAGCGAGCTGAGGCTCCTGTAGCAATAATAAGTGCGTCACAACTATATATTCCATTTTCGCCAGTTAGTTGAAACGGTTTTTTCTGCAGATCGGCAGCATAAATATGATCATTAATAATATTTCCTTCTGGAATAAATTTTTTAGCATGTTGCAACATGCGCTCCATCAAAACAGAACCCATTAACTGGCTATGATCTCCAGGCCAATTTTCAACTTCGTTAGTGGTAGTTAATTGTCCTCCTGGCTGCATGCCAGTGATTAATACCGGTTTTAAGTTTGCTCTGGACGCATAAATAGTGGCTGTGTAGCCAGCTGGACCAGATCCTAGAATAATGACGTGACTATGATTATTGGTGTTCATAGATGCTCCATTTGTAATAATGTTCCATTAAACATGGAGATTGTATGGGATTAGCAACATGAAAAAAAGTAAATTAAATGCAAAGATAATAAGCAGTTATCCGATAGTTATCCTTTACTTACTTACGTAAGCCAGTTTATATTGTTAATAACAATTATTAAATCATTGTTATTAACAAATAATTCATTAATAATAAATTTATATCATAAGATTGATCACCTCGATTTGTTTAATTGATATTAAATATCAATTAAACAAAAAAAAAATCATTGTCCCAATCCTTATTGGTACATTGCAAGCGCTCCATATAATTTATCTACGAGATGAATGATACTAGAAATACTAATGGCTCAGTAGAGATTGAGTCTTGTGAATGTTTCATTTAATAAAAAAAGAAAAGTAGGTGAAGTAGGTAGGGTAATAGGCATAAAGTTGATAGAAGTCGATAGAATCAAGATCACAAAATGATTGATAAAAATCGTCTAGGAACAGAGTGCAATCATCTTGATGAGAGCATATTTAATGAATTATAAGAGATGTTCATTTTTCTAATGTGAAACTCCCTATGAGAATATGGGTATAATATACCGCTTGTTGAAAACGTGTGCGTTTGTTTGTTGTTTTAGAGCATTAACATTTTTTTAATTAAAGTTAGCTTATTAAAGCTACACTATCAAGATGCATCATTGAGTTTTGTTGAAAACACTTTCAGATATAGTATTTTATGGCATTGTTGAATAGTTTTCATTCACTGTGCAAAACTAACAGGGATTTTAGAATATCATTTAGTCTCTGAGCATTTTAATTCTTTACTTAAAATACGAGTTCACGATATGGCAGATTATAGTAAAGTATTACGAGAAGAATTTACTGCGTCTCCATGTGTATCAATAATATAAAGACTTGTATACCAATGGTAGATATAAAACAGAGTTTCTATAGTCATGGATAACTGTTAATTAATAGATGCAATAATAGATGCAATGTCGATAAAATAAAAATGAGTATATTGCTTATATAGAAATATAGAAGTATAGATACCATATAAACACTGAGCATAACTCAGTGTCGCTTATATTCATTAGTAAGCAACTCCTGGAGTTTTAGTTTTGAATCAGGAATATATAGAAGAAAAAACCATTAAGCTCAAACAGATCAGTCGTAGCAAGATCTTAACAGAAGTTATTTTATTAATAATGACTCTTATATCGATTTTTTTCATGTTGGCCATCATAAGCTTTCATCCTTCTGATCCTAGCTGGTCACAGATGACTTGGAAAGAACCAATTAAAAATATAGCTGGAAGTGTTGGTGCTTTGTCAGCAGACATGCTTTTTTCTATTTTCGGTATTGTAGCTTATGTCATACCGTTTATTATATTATGGGGGTGCTGGAATGTATTCAAAGATATCGATAATCAAAACTATCTAGATTTTTTCGTTCTTTCCTTCCGCCTCATTGGCGGATTAGGGTTAATAATTACCTCTTGTACCATGGCAGGAATGCATATTGATGATTTACATAATTTCTCTTCCGGTGGAATTATTGGCAGTGTTTTTAGTGATGCTATATTACCCTGGTTTAATATTTTAGGAAGCACGTTAGCGCTACTTGGTATTTGGGCTATTAGTTTTACCTTATTTACTGGTTGGTCATGGTTAAGGATTGCAGAGAATATTGGCGCATTGGTTATTGAAATAATAATACTTATTATGAATCATACTCGTAATAAAAAACAGCATAAAGCAACAGAAAGAGATAGTTCATCTCATGCAGATATATTATATGATAATATAACCAATACCGCAGATAATCTCGATCCTGATGATGTTCTTTTTTCCACTGCACCAATTAGACACTTAGCAAAAGAGGAATTAAGCCATTATAAGAACGATCGACTTTATCAAGATAAAGTAGCGTCTTTTATGTCTCGTAAAACTGAAGACGCTATTAATATTCAAACAAAAAATATTAATACAGAAATAGTAGCAAAATATGATAAGGATATCTTGAGAAAACCATTAAAGAGGAAACCATTAGAGATCCCAGTTAAAACTGACGACGACGTTGAGTACAGTCAACAGGTAGTTCCTAACTATAATAATCGTATTAACAATTATCAAGAAACTAAAAATGTGTCTGAACTTTTAATGTCTTCAATAAAAAAATTAGATGTTGAAGATGATACTAATAGTGCTTGCATGCCGATAAAATCAAAAAATAAAAAAGCGCTTAATCTACGATTTCCCGATCTAAATCCGGTAGGCTTATCAACACAGTACTCACAGAATATGAATCATTTAATGATACAAAAAGCGCAAGAATTAGATCAAGATACAAAAGATTTTCAAAATCTCGAAACTAGATCTAATAGTATTGAGTGTATTGGTAATGATGGGAATAAAACAAAATTGCGTGATCAGTTTTTGCAGCAGAAAACCTGGCATGATAAAGGCAAAATAATCAATAAATTTAATCAATCAGTAGTGCACTTTGATGTAGAGAATACACTAATTTCATCATATGAAACTGAATTACATGCATTAGTTGACAATCAACCGAAAGTTGAACATCAATGTCTTGTAACTAAAAATTTTAAGGTCTCAAAACAACCAGTAAGCAAAAATAGCTATCAGATGTTATTTGATCATAAGAAAAATCAAAAAACTGTTTTGGAAAGTCAGCAACAGGTAGAACAAATATTACAAGAGCATATTAAGGAGGATGTTTGTCATCCTTTTTTAGTACATCGTAATCAACCATTAGAACAATCTACGACGCCTATGCCGTCGTTAAATCTACTGGCCAACTCGCCCAATCAAAAAGAGTCGATGGATTTGGTTGCGCTGCGAAAAATATCTCGTTTAATTGAGGCACGTTTAAACGATTATCGTATTAAAGCAAAAGTGATTGGCTGTTCATCTGGTCCAGTGATTACGCGTTTTGAATTAGACTTAGCCCCCGGCATCAAAGCAGCGCGTATCTCTAGCTTATCAAAAGATTTAGCACGTTCTTTATCAGTAACTGCAGTACGTGTTGTAGAGGTAATACCCGGAAAACCTTTTGTCGGTTTGGAATTACCCAACAAAAAGCGGCAGATAGTTTATCTACGTGAAGTGATTGATTGTGATAAATTTCGCCTAAATTTATCACCATTAACCATCGTATTAGGTAAAGATATTGAAGGAAACCCCGTGATTGCTGATTTAAAAAAAATGCCTCATTTGTTAGTTGCCGGTACTACAGGTTCTGGAAAATCGGTAGGGGTTAATGCCATGATCCTCAGTATTTTATATAAAGCAAAACCTGACGATGTGCGTTTTATTATGATCGATCCTAAGATGTTAGAGCTCTCTAGTTATGAAGGTATTCCGCATCTATTAACTGAAGTTGTAACCGATATGAAAGATGCGGCAAATGCATTGCGTTGGTGTGTTAATGAAATGGAGCGTCGCTATAAACTTATGTCCGCTTTAGGAGTAAGAAGCTTAGCAAGCTATAATGATAAAATTAATACTGCTGAATGTATAGGTTGCCCAATACCTGATCCCCTCAAACGATCACATGAGAACATGAATAGTACTGATCCAGTTCTTAAGAAAGAACCTTATATTGTAGTACTTGTCGATGAATTTGCTGATCTCATGATGACTGTCGGAAAAAAAGTTGAAGAACTAATTGCTCGCTTAGCTCAAAAAGCTCGGGCCGCCGGCATTCATTTAGTCTTAGCTACGCAGCGACCATCCGTTGATATTATTACTGGTGTAATTAAAGCTAACATACCAGCGCGTATTGCTTTTACAGTTTCAAGTAAAATTGATTCTCGCACTATTCTTGATCAGTGCGGTGCTGAATCTTTATTAGGTATGGGTGATATGCTTTATTTGCTCTCTAACTCTTCAATTCCAATACGTGTTCACGGCGCTTGTGTTCTTGATCAGGAGGTACATGATGTAGTCAAAGATTGGAAGGCGAGAGGTAAACCAGAATATATAGATAACATCACTAAAGGTGATGAAGATGGGGAATATGCTAAGGGTTACGAACGAGATGAAGAACTAGATCCACTATTTGATCAAGCAGTTGAGTTTGTAGCAGAAAAACAGCGCGTCTCTATATCAAGCGTGCAACGACAATTTCGTATCGGTTACAATAGAGCGACCAGAATTATTGAGCGGATGGAAGCTCAAGGAGTTGTTAGTGAACCAAGCAATCACGGCAATCGCGAAGTTTTAACACCACCATCATCAAAATATTGATGATGGTGGTGTTAAAAATATTATATATGAAAAGGTTATGACTTAATGAAAAAATGGATCACGGTATGTTTTTTAGTAATAAGTCTTCATATAAGTCCTGTATTAGCGGATGCATCTTCTGAATTGCAGAAGCGCTTAAATAAAATCAATAGTTTTCATGCTCATTTTGTACAAACTGTAATCAGTACTGATGGCGATATAATACAGAAAAATGATGGCTATCTCTGGATCAAGAGGCCAAATTTATTTAACTGGCATATGATTACACCAGATGAAAGTTGGTTAATTTCTGATGGTACTAATCTGTGGTTTTATAATCCTTTTATTGCGCAAGTTACGATTATGTTATTAAATAACATAATGAATGATACGTTATTTTTGTTGCTAACCGGTAATGATCCACAAAACTGGAAAAAATATTACATTACTCAAAATGGCAATAATTTCCTATTGACACCTATACACAACAAAGATAATGTAAAAAAATTTTCTATTACTATAAGGTTTGATGGTACTGTCCAACAATTTACTGAAATAGAGCAAGATGGAAAAATGAGTTTATACCAACTTCATGGTCAAAAAAATAATCATATTGATGACAATAAATTTAAATTTATACCACCAAAAGATGTAACGATCGATGATCAGAGATCAAGTAGCGGTAAAACAATTTAACACTTTATTTTCATCAATAATACTTGCAACTATTAGCCATATTTGCATGCAATCAACTCAAAGTAATATATGAGTCATCAATCTTTATTTACTACAGATAAACCAAGTGCGCGCTCTTTTATTGATCCGTTATATTCCATCATCTTTTATGAAGATAGAAGAATTGCAAAGATCCTTTACAATAACATAAAATGAGGATACATAAATGCTTTTACTGCATACAGTAAAAGCATGGCAATATTCTATTTTGTAAATATAGAAAACTTTTCTTTTCATCTAACGTAGCTGTCTTTGACGTTCTTGAAGTGTATCCATTGCAATCATTAGCTAATGGAATAGTAGTTTTTGCAGCACGTCATTATGGATAGTTGTTCATAGCATTATGAACAACTATCCAATCATAGTTATGATTGTCTATGAACTTATAGTACTTGACTAGAAGTAGGAATATTTAATCTCACCCAATACTTCAAGGTAATAAGTAGACATACATTGTATATACTGAAAATAACAATTAGTATTGTTGAAATCAATGATCAATGTTAGATTTTTTTAGCTTGAATCTTGCTAAAAGCAGTGGGTATTGAAAAGTACGTTGCTTGATAACAAAGATGATCATTATCAATAGTTTATTGATAATGATAAATAAATCACTTTTTAGCTATAGTTAAATGAAGTAAGTTATTGGCTATTCCATAGCTTGTAAATCTGTCGGTAATCAGCTATATATTGCTTTTTAGCTTTTTTATTATCGCATGAGATGATATTGGCACTATTTGCCAAAGATCACAATATTTGCTATAGAAACATAGGTAAAACAATACAATCTTAAGATCATAATTAAGGTATCAGCACTTTTAAAAGTGAGCGTTGATTGAGCTCTTATAACGACTCAATAGCATTCTTTAAATACTTTCAAAGCTACTATAATTAATGCATATCTCCAATGCACCTAATGATTTTTAAGCTGTAAACCTAATCTATTTTGTTAAACTGTAGTTAAAAACTTTAATCTAGTAAAGCTTCAAGAATGCATTATTCTTCCATGATTAAAAGTGTTGCTTGGATTGTTACTTTGCAGGAAAATTTTCTTAAACTATCCCTAGATCAGGATAGTTTAAGAAAATGCACTTAATACATGCTATCCTTAAAAAGGTTAATAGGGTAATGTAGATAAAAGTAGTATAAGTAAATATTAACCATAAGAGAACGCTTGTGGGATTTTCAGTTTTTAAAATCAAAACAATTTTACAGGTTAATGATGCTCGATCCACATTTATTGCGTAATGAGCTAGAGATAGTTGCTGACAAACTGGCGCGTAGAGGTTTTATTCTCGATTTAGATACGTTTCGTAACTTAGAGGAAAAGCGAAAAGACTTACAAATTAAAAAGGAAGCCTTAGAAGCAGAACGAAACTGCTGCTCTAAAACTATTGGTTTAGCAAAATCACGTGGTGAAGATATTGATGATTCGTGCAAAAAAGTTAAAAAAATATCTGCAGAATTACATAATACTAAAAATAAGCTAATGCAGATCCAAAATAAGATCCGAGATCTTATTTTGACGTTGCCTAATTTACCTGATAAAAGCGTACAAGAAGGTAAAGATGAAAGCGACAACGTTGAAATAAGTCGTTGGGGAGAACCCCGAAAATATAATTTTCCAATCAAAGATCATGTAGAATTAGGAGAATTAACTGATGGGTTTGATTTTAGAGCAGCAGTAAAAATTACTGGTTCTCGGTTTGCCATTATGAAAGGACAACTTGCACGTTTACATCGTGTATTGGCACAATTCATGTTAGATTTACATACAGAACAACATGATTATACAGAAACCTCGGTTCCATATCTAGTTAATTATACCACTCTTTATGCTACTGGCCAGTTACCTAAATTTAGCGAAGATCTTTTTCATACTAAATTGCTGGAAGAACGGCTATCAAATCAACAATATGCTCTGATCCCAACTGCTGAAGTACCCGTAACTAATTTAGTTCGTGGAAAGATTATAAAAGCAGAGAGATTACCAATCCGTTTAACAGCACATACCCCATGTTTTCGTTCTGAAGCTAGTTCTTATGGACAAGATTCCCGTGGTTTGATACGGATGCATCAATTTGATAAAGTTGAATTAGTACAGATAGTTGAGCCAGAAAAATCTATGGATGCACTGGAAGAATTAACAGGCCATGCAGAAAAAGTTTTGCAACTACTAAAATTACCTTATCGCAAGGTTATTTTATGTACGGGCGATATGGGTTTTACTGCTTGTAAAACCTATGATTTAGAAGTTTGGCTACCGGCACAAAATACTTATCGCGAAATCTCTTCTTGTTCAAATGCCAGCGATTTTCAATCGCGTCGCATGCAAGCACGCTTCCGCCACAAAAAAGATCAAAAGCCAAAGTTACTGCATACCTTAAATGGTTCAGGACTTGCCGTTGGCCGTACGTTGGTTGCTGTTATGGAAAACTATCAGCAAGCTGATAGTCGCATCCGAGTGCCTGAAGTTTTACGCCCATATATGAAGGGTTTAGCTTACATTGGCTAAATGGCGCCTATACCTTTTCATGGTATAGGTCAGCAAGCAATACTGAAAAATATCATCAATAATATTTTTTTTCTTACTAAGAAGAAAAGGTTTTAGAATAATCTAATCACATTTATATATCTCTGTTTATAGAGATATTATGCTTTTGTTAGCTACTCGTGTACTTTATCGTAATGTAAATAAATATCACGCAGAATATGCTATCAATTATAGCATGAAATATAACTTTATTAGTTAGAACAACATTGATTTTTATGCTTTATCGATTATTAGACAATATTTATTTTGGATATTAGATAAAGGAACAGGCATTTACTACCAATAGTACTAATACGCTATTGGCAGCTGCTTTTTTTAAAATTTAATTCCTAAATCATCAATCATCTCATAAGTATAAACTTATGAGATGATTGCTACAATGCATACCATATACAGTATTAGATGGCAGAGGAAGTCAGTGAATGAAATACGAACGAAATAGATAATAAAGTCATTAGAGGTTTTAATATACTTAAATTAAGTACCAAGTGTTTTCAAACATTTTCAGTAGTTAATGTTTGCCATGCAGTTTCTTATCAGAATGGTAATTTTGTAATATTACATGCATCATAATCTATGAGTATGTAGGATTTTATTGATGTTCACTGCATTAGAAGACTAATGCAAAGTTGCGATGCTTGATAATTTTTTTTAAAAATACATTTGTGCTATCAACCCATTTATCTATTTTAACAATGATTACTACATCCTTTAATGGCTTTGCAATAAAGGTAAAGTACTAATATTAATACTTTTACTATCCTTTCATCTAACAGGATAGTAAAAGTATTAATATTAGTTGTTACTGCTGAATTGAACAACAATCCAGCTAGATTTTTAATCTATAAAACTCAAGCATTAGTTATAGCAATAAACCGTAGTGTTTTTAGAATTATTATTGACAATAACGCGGTATCCAATGAACATTGGAAATCATGATTTCATACCTGTCACATCAGGTCATATCATGATTTCAAAGAATATTTGAATAAAAAATTTTATCTATGCAATTAAAAATTAAATGATTGCAGTTATTCATGTTTAAAGTTAAACTCTTAAAAGAAATTAACTAATAGTAAACGTTTAATTAAGTAACTTAGTTTTTTTGTGATGAGTCAAATATATAATTTTAGCGCTGGTCCAGCCATGCTACCATCAGACGTTTTATGCCAAGTTCAGCAAGAACTGGGCAACTGGAATGGTATGGGTATTTCGGTAATGGAAATCAGTCATCGCAGTGATTTATTTATGGAGATAGTTAAACAGGCTGAACAAAATTTACGTGAACTTCTTTCAGTACCTAATAATTATAAAATTCTCTTTTGTCATGGTGGTGCCAGAGGGCAATTTGCTGCATTACCATTAAATTTATTTCAGTTTAATGAAACTGTTGACTATCTCATTAGCGGTTATTGGTCAAAAGCTTCGGCATATGAAGCAGCAAAATATTGTACTGTTAATGAGATCGATATTCGAATAAACAAATCACCGTACTTGAGCATTATGCCAATGAAAGCATGGTCGTTAACAACCAAAGCAAAATATCTACATTATTGCCCTAATGAAACTATTGAAGGGATCTCTATCCACACCACACCTGATTTTCCAACCGATAAAATTGTGATTGCTGATTATTCGTCTGCGATTTTATCTCGATCTCTGGATGTGAGCCGATTTGGTGTTATTTATGCTAGTGCGCAAAAAAATATTGGTCCAGCAGGTGTTACATTAGTTATCATTCGAGAAGATTTATTAGGACAAGCGAGAAAAACAACACCTTCTATAATGAACTATACAATACTGGCAAGTAATAACTCCATCTATAATACTCCGCCGACTTTTTCATGGTATCTCTCTGGTATGGTATTTCAATGGTTAAAAAAGCAGGGCGGATTACAAGAAATAGCTAAACGCAATCAAAAAAAGGCTCAGTTATTGTATGATGTAATAGATAATAGTCAATTTTATATTAATCAAGTCGATCTAAGTAATCGTTCTCTTATGAACGTTCCATTCCACATTGACAAATCACACTTAGATAATAAGTTTATCAAAACTGCACAGAAGAAAGGACTGCTTTTTCTAGAAGGCCATAAAACAGTTGGTGGCATGCGCGCTTCAATTTATAATGCGATGCCATTGTCTGGAGTCAATAAGCTAGTAGATTTTATGATAGATTTTGAACAGCGCAATAAATAGATAGATTTAATAATCTTTGGTGATTAGATTAGTAACGAGCGCTATTCACTCTATCCAATAAACATAAATATATCATATATGATGTATTTATGTTTATTGGATATTTTACTTGTAATGAGTGCTTTAACTATACAACCCATTTCGTACATTGAAGGCACAATCAAGCTTCCCGGTTCAAAAAGCATTTCTAACCGAGCACTATTATTATCTGCATTAGCAGAAGGCCAAACCATATTAAAAAATCTTCCTGTTAATGAAGATATTCGTCATATGCTTAATGCTTTAACAGCATTAGGGGTCAAATATCAATTATCTAAAGATTTTACCACTTGTATTATAACTGGTAATGGACATTATTTTATTCATCAACACGGTTTAGAAATTTTTCTTGGGAATGCGGGTACTGCTATGCGACCTTTGAGTGCTATTTTAGCATTGGCGGACAATGATATTATCTTAACAGGTGAGCCAAGAATGAAAGAGCGTCCTATCGGACATTTGATTGATGCACTACAACAATGTGGAGCAACTATTAATTATCTTGAAAAGCCAGGCTATCCCCCAATAAGAATAAAAGGTGGATTTCATGGCGGGAATATCACAGTTCCTGGGTGTGTATCTAGTCAATTTTTAACTGCGCTTTTAATAGCTGCACCATTAGCGCGTGATGATACGACCATTCAAATAAGAGGAGAACTAGTTTCGAAACCTTATATTGACATTACTATTGCTATGATGCGTAGTTTTGGTGTTGTAGTGGATAGCCAAAGCTATGATCAATTTTATATTGAAGCTGGTCAACAGTATATGTCACCCGGTCATTACCTTATTGAAGGTGATGCATCTTCAGCCTCTTATTTTTTAGCTGCAGCAGCAATTAAAGGTGGAACTGTTAAAGTCAAAGGTATTGATAAAGATAGCGTGCAAGGAGATATACAATTTGCTGAGGTACTTAAAAAAATGGGAGCCAGAATAGGTTTTGGAGATGGTTTTATCGAATGTCAACGAGACACATTAATTGGTATAGATATAGATATGAGCGCTATTCCAGATGTAGCAATGACAGTTGCAACTTTAGCACTTTTTGTAAAAAATGAAACAGTGATTCGTAATATCTATAATTGGCGGTTTAAAGAAACTAATAGATTAACTGCGATGGCGAAAGAATTAGTAAAAGTTGGTGCTACAGTTGAAGAAGGGTCTGATTATTTACGCATTACACCACATAAATTATTACAGCATGCGCAAATAGAAACCTACAACGATCATCGTATGGCAATGTGTTTTTCTTTAGTTGCTTTATCCGGCATACCTATCACTATTTTAGATCCTGAATGTGCTGCTAAGACTTTTCCAGACTATTTTAACCAGCTAGAAAAAATAAGTTATCGTGACTAGAATAACTTTGAAACATGACCTAATACTTTATTATCTATATCATACTTAGTATGACTAAGTATACTAAATGCAATTTAGTATACTTAGTTCTTATATTAAGACTATAAAATTAAGCCGAATATGGTATGTATTAGGCTAATAGAGCATTTTAATAAAAATGCTCTATCAAAGGAGCTATAAAATAAGGAATATTATAATGTCGCTCTTACCTCCAGTGATTACGGTAGATGGCCCAAGTGGTGTAGGTAAAGGAACATTATGTCAGGCATTAGCATCTCAGTTAGGTTGGCAGTTACTTGATTCTGGCATAATTTATCGTACTCTAGCTTTAGTGGCATTAAAGCATAATATTGATGTTGAATCCAAAGAAGAAGTATTGGTTTCATTAGTTACTAAGCTTAATATCTGTTGTGAACTCATAGAAAAAGAATTAGTTATTATGCTTGAAGGTAAGGATATTAGTAGTGAAATTCGTAGTAATGTTGTTGCTAATATGGCATCGCTTGTTGCAACTTTTCCTCGAGTTAGAGAAGCATTATTTTTACAGCAAAGGACATTTCGAACAAAACCAGGTTTGATAGCTGATGGTCGTGATATGGGAACAGTAGTTTTTCCAGATGCTATGGTAAAGATTTTTCTTGATGCTAAACCGGAAGAACGTGCTTTTAGGCGGATGAAGCAGTTACAGAAAAAAGGCGTTAATATTCAATTAAGTGATGTGTTAGCAGACATTAAAGAGCGTGATTATCGCGATTGCAATAGAAAGGTTTCGCCTTTAGTCATAGCCCAAGATGCATTAATTGTAGATTCAACAAAGTTAACAATTCCAGAGGTTAACAAGCAAGTATTTACTTATATCAAAAAAATATTATCTAGATAATACCCTTGATATTGATATATAATACGTGAATGTACTAGTTTTTATAACTGAATTTTTCCTTTATTTAAGTGAAACTTTGCAACAAGGAGTGTTGCAAAGTATGTAAAATAACCTAATTCAACACGATGTTAAATTAGGTTAAAACAAAATTTTGAAGATCTTACTATGATAGAATCTTTTGCTCAACTCTTTGAAGAGTCTTTACGGAGTATCAAAACAAGTCCAGGAGCCATTATTCGTGGTGTTGTTATTGCTATAGATAAGGATATTGTTTTAGTTGATGCTGGATTGAAATCAGAATCAGCGATTCCAATAGAACAATTTAAAAATATGCAAGGAGAGCTTGAAATTCAGGTTGGTGATGAAATTGATGTTGCGTTAGATGCAGTAGAAGATGGTTTCGGTGAAACCATCTTATCTCGCGAAAAAGCAAAACGCCATGAAGCGTGGATGATGTTAGAAAAAGCTTATGAAGATTCCGAAACAGTTATGGGTATTATCAATGGTAAAGTAAAAGGCGGCTTTACGGTAGAATTAAGAGGTATTCGTGCATTTTTACCCGGTTCACTAGTGGATATTCGCCCGGTTCGTGATACAACTCATCTTGAGGGTAAAGAGCTTGTTTTTAAAGTAATCAAATTAGATCAGAAACGTAATAATGTTGTTATTTCTCGTCGTGCTGTTATTGAGTCTGAAAGCAGTGCTGAACGTGATCATTTACTAGAAAACTTGCAGGAAGCCATGGAAGTTAAGGGTATTGTAAAAAACTTAACTGATTATGGTGCATTCGTTGATCTTGGTGGTGTTGATGGCTTATTGCATATTACTGACATGGCTTGGAAACGCGTTAAGCATCCAAGTGAAATTGTAAATGTTGGTGATGAAATTAATGTTAAAATATTAAAGTTCGATCGTGATCGAACTCGCGTATCTTTAGGTTTAAAACAGCTTGGTGAAGATCCATGGGTAGCAATTGCTCAACGTTATCCAGAAAGTAGTAAATTGAAAGGTAGAATTACTAATCTTACTGATTATGGTTGCTTTGTTGAAATTGAGGAAGGTGTTGAAGGTTTAGTGCACGTTTCCGAAATGGATTGGACCAATAAAAATATTCACCCATCTAAAGTCGTTAATATGGGTGATATTGTTGAAGTTATGGTACTAGATATTGACGAAGAGCGCCGTCGTATCTCATTAGGTTTGAAACAATGTAAACAAAATCCATGGCAGAAATTTGCAGAAACGTACAATAAGAACGATCGAGTACAGGGTAAAATAAAATCTATTACTGATTTTGGTATTTTCATTGGCTTAGATGGTGGTATTGATGGATTAGTTCATCTTTCTGATATTTCTTGGAAAGTTTCAGGTGAAGAAGCGGTTCGTGAATATAAAAAAGGCGATGACATTGGTGTTGTTGTGTTACAAGTTGATGCTGAACGCGAACGTATTTCTTTAGGTATTAAACAGTTATCGGAAGATCCATTTACTAACTATCTATCTTCACATAAGAAGGGTGTTATCGTTACTGGCCAAGTAGTTTCTGTTGATGAAAAAGGTACAATCATTAAGTTAGCTGATGGTGTTGAGGGCTATTTACGTGCATCGGAATCTTTAGGTGATGGTATAGAAGACACTACTCAAGGAGTAAGTGTTGGAGATACTGTTGAAGCTAAATATACTGGTATTGATCGTAAAAATCGTATTATTACATTATGTGCTTGTGCAAAAGATGAGATAGATGAACAAGATACCATTGCTCCCATTAATGAGCAGGAAGATAGCAATTTTGCAAATAAGATTATGGCTGAAGCATTCAAAGCAGCGAAAAACGAATAATTAATCATTGTCAGGTATCATCTTTCCTCTCTCTCTGCGAGAGAGAGGAAAGATTATGACGAGGCTTTTTAAATCAAAAGACTTGTTAATGAGTTAACTCACATACCAGAAACACTAATTAAAAGGCTATGAAAGAAATAGTTCATCATATAGCAATAACTTTTGCTAAAAGAGATCGAAAAGGAGATTGCATTGCAATCCGTAGGTTTGGTAGTTTTTCTCTACATTACCGAACACCGCGTATTTGTCGAAATTCGAAAATAGGTGAAAAGGTTAATTGAAAAGGAAAATATGTTCTTCACTCTAAACCTGGTAAAGAGCTACGTGAACGCGTAAACTATTACGCATAAAGTAATAGATTTCATGAATTTATTATTAGGTAATAGGTAATATGTTATTAATTCAAGTAATTAACTGTCAATTAAAATTAATGAATATAATAGGTTCAGATAAAAATTAATAAGCCTTAGTAGTACTACGCAGGCTTATTAATGTTGTGCTTTAATACGATTACCAAATTAAAGCATTCTAACTTGTCTTTTCATAACATTTTACTTCCTTGTAGTTTATTCTCTTTGGATACAGGTATTATTAGTTGGTATAGAACACCATAACACACAATGTTGCTTGTTGAAATAAGCCATGGTCCTTTAATCTGAGCAGAAAATTATAATAGTGCTGTAATTATATGCTTTCAGGCTCATAATACTTTCATATGATGAACGCCATATATGTGCTATTTAACTTACTTAGGGTGTCATAGCTTAATATAAGAAAACGTTACATAAAGTTGATAATCTTATCGATTACGGTAAACTAACTAATTTATTATTACTCGATTCTCAATCGTCCTGCGTTTATAATCTATTATCTTTAATAGATACACTTTCTTTTACTGTTTTGTAAAAGAAATGCATGATTAGTAGCAAAAATTATATTTTGAAGTGTGCTGGTCAATAGTTAATTAAAGAAGTAGCATCATAACATAATTATGAATCATGTATACTAAAATTAGTACGGTCATATCTCGTTATTTTATTGTAACATTGAGGAAATCGTAAATCATGCTCTTATTCGTTTAATAAGAGCAAATGCTCTAGATTAACTGATTACATATCTATTCTTATCTTCTATAAGAAGATTGCATCAACAATGAGGTTTATTAAAGCACTACAGATTCAATATGTAGTGACTGTTGGCTTTTATGGCGCTGGTATTTATCGAAATATAAAATACGAAACCAATATGTAAAATGCTAAAGTAAATTATCTGAATGTAAAATAGAAAAAATAAAGGAAAGTGTAGTGTATTTATACTGATAAGACTAAATAATGCCTCATAGGATAAGGAGCAGTGTGATGCTGATGAGCATCACCAATAGTGTAGTGTTTAGATATTGCCTGAGTAAAAATTTTTTCTTGATAGGTATTTAATAATTCAATGATTATGAATGATAAAGATCTGCCAACATGGAAAACATTTCGTCGACTATGGCCAATGATTTTACCATTTAAACTTGGATTAAGTGTAGCTACTTTTGCATTAATTATCAATGCAGCAGGTGATGCATTGATGATCTCCTTATTAAAACCATTTCTTGATGAAGGTTTCAGCAAAGTAGAAAATAACACACTAAAATGCTTATCAGTTGCCATCTTGGGATTAGTGCTAATAAGAGGAATCTCAAGTTTTGTTTCTAATTATTGCATAACATGGGTTTCTGGTAAAGTTGTCATGAATATGCGTAGGCGTTTATTTGGTCATATGATGGGGATGCCGGTTACTTTTTTTGATCAACAGTCTACAGGAACTCTACTTTCTCGTATAACTTATGATGCTGAACAAGTTGCTTCATCCTCTTCTGGTGCATTAATTACTATTGTTCGAGAAAGTGCCTATATTATAGGTCTATTTGTACTGATGTTTTATTATAGTTGGCAACTTTCTTTAATACTAATTGTGATTGCTCCAATTGTCACATTAACCATTCGTTCAGTTTCTAAATACTTTAGGAATATTAGTAAAAGTATACAAACTGGTATGGGACAATTAACTGAGAGTGCAGAACAAATGCTAAAAGGACATAAGGAGGTCTTGATTTTCGGCGGACAACACGTTGAAACTGCACGTTTTAGCAAAGTAAGTAACCATATGCGTCGGCAAACAATGAAAATGGTAACTGTATCTTCAATTTCTGATCCAATCATCCAATTAATTGCCTCTCTAGCTTTAGCATTTACATTATATATGGCAAGTTTTCCAGAAGTTATACAAACATTGACAGCAGGAACTATTGGCGTTGTTTTTTCATCTATATTTGCATTAATGCGTCCATTAAAATCATTAACAAACGTTAATGCGCAATTTCAACGAGGTATGGCTGCCTGCCAGACATTATTTAGCATTTTAGATATGGATCAAGAAAAAGATGAAGGTACATTAACCTTTAAAAAGGCTAAAGGTAAAATAGAATTTAAACATGTTACCTTTAAATATCCAACAAAAGATCATCTTGCATTAAAGGATATCTGTTTTAAAATTCCAGCAGGAAAATCTATTGCTTTAGTTGGACGATCCGGTTCAGGAAAATCAACAATTGCAAATCTTATTACTCGTTTTTATGAAGTGAATGAAGGCCAAATACTGTTTGATGATCGTGATTTGCGTGAGTATACCTTAACCTCTCTACGTAACCAAGTGGCGCTTGTTTCGCAACATGTTTACCTTTTTAACGATACTATTGCAAATAATATTGCTTATGCAGCTGATGGCTATTTCAGTCGAAAAATAATCGAAAAAGCCGCTAAAACAGCCTATGTAATGGACTTCATTCAAAAACTTGATCATGGACTAGATACAGTGATCGGAGACAATGGTATGATGCTTTCTGGTGGGCAACGTCAACTGATTGCCATTGCACGTGCTTTATTACATAATTCCTCTATATTAATTCTTGATGAAGCAACATCTGCACTCGATTCTGAATCAGAGAGAGCTATTCAGGCAGCATTGGACGAATTACAGAAAAATCGAACTTCCATTATTATTACTCATCGTCTTTCAACAATAGAAAATGCTGATGAGATTTTAGTTATGCAGGAAGGTAAAATTATTGAACGCGGCACCCATCAAACATTACTTCATGGTAATGGCACGTACGCTCAACTTTATAATATGCAATTTAAATAATGATTAAAAAAATCTGGTCTTGTCGTTCATGGCTATCTCTTTTTCTGACGCCATTGTCGATATTATATGGCATACTCGTCAAATTAAGACGACTGTGCTACAAATTAGAAATTTTTCCTAGCTGGAAAGCACCAGTTCCTATTATTGTTGTAGGTAATTTAACAGTTGGAGGTAATGGTAAAACACCTGTTGTTATTTGGTTAGTGGAAGAGCTTGCATCACAAGGCTATCGTGTAGGTGTTGTATCTCGCGGATATGGAGCTCAAGCTACTTCTTATCCAGTCTTAGTGGATCAAAATATACCAATAACAGGAAGTGGTGACGAACCAGCTTTAATTTATCGGAGAACCGGTGTACCAGTTGCTGTTGCTCCTAAAAGAGTAGCAGCAGTTAAAATGCTCTTACAACAACAAGAGTTTGACGTCATAATTACTGATGACGGCCTTCAGCATTATGCACTGAAAAGGGATTTTGAGATCGTTGTTATAGACGGCGATTGTCGTTTTGGTAATTGTCGCTTGTTGCCGGCAGGTCCATTACGTGAGTGTCAATATCGTTTGAATAGTGTTAATGCTATCATTCTTAATGCCGGAAGAACCAAACATGGAGAGGTTGCCATGCAGTTAACAGGCGATATTGCTATTAATATGTTAACTGGCGAAAAAAAATTTATCTTTGAATTGAAAAAAGTTGTTGCAATTGCAGGAATTGGTCGCCCATCACGGTTTTTTTCAAGCCTGGAACAAAAAGGAGTAGCATTACTTGCGACTCATGCATTTTCTGATCACCAGTGTTATGAACTTTATACCTTAACTGCTCTAGTAAATCAGGATCAAACATTATTGATGACTGAGAAGGATGCAGTGAAATGTTTTCATTTTGCTCAATTAAATTGGTGGTATTTACCTGTAGATGCCAGGCTTTCAAAGCCTGGCGCAGAAAAAATTCTTGCAGCTATTATCGAATTAATCGAGCTGAGTAAAAAAACTAAATCTCGTCTGATAAGATGATATTTAATAAAAATGTAATGACATTTTATTAAAAAGTAATTTATATAATTTGAATGCTAATTTAAGTAATTATGGATAATGATAGATAGTAATCAGCAATTTTATAAAAGGATAAAAATTAAGTTCTGCAATATTGATAAAGCTTGATCAACACTAAAAATGGCTAAAAAGCTAAAAAATTTAATATATTAAATTTTTATCTCCGTAATGCGTATTGTATATCTTTTGCTAAAGTTATTTCTTATAAAGTTTATACCAAAATTTAATGGTCATTATCACAAAATGAAATACTAGAGTATTAGTATAGAGATTATAAAAGTGAATAGTGATATATATTATGCTATTCTGCTTTTATCTAAAATTATATTCCTGATGAGGAACGTATGGATCGCTATCTACTTGATGTGATTGCTTGTCCTGTTTGTCATGGAAAACTAATCTATGATAAACATAATCTAGAGCTTATCTGTGAATTTGATCATCTTGCTTATCCTGTAAATAATAACATACCTGTTCTCTTAAGAGAGAGAGCTCGTGAATTACCTTTAAATAAAGGTAAATAATATGTTTACAGTTATTATTCCAACACGTTTTGCTTCTCGTAGATTACCAGGCAAGCCTTTAGCTGATATTCATGGAAAACCCATGATTATTAGAGTAATGGAAAGAGCGCTTATGTCAGATGCAAGGAATGTTATTGTTGCGACTGATCATCAGTCTGTATTTGATGTTGTGAAAGCCGCTCATGGTGAAGTGTGTATGACTAATATAAGTCATCAATCAGGCATCGAAAGATTGGCAGAATCAATTGAAAAATATAAACTTTCTGATGAAGAAATTATTATCAATGTTCAAGGTGATGAACCTTTAATCCCGCCTGAACTTATTAATCAACTTGCTAGTAATTTATTACTAAAGAATATTAATATGGCAACTTTAGCTACTTACATCAATAATCCAGATGACATATTTGATCCGACTATAGTTAAAGTAGTAATAGATAGAGAGAGCAAAGCCTTATATTTTTCTAGAGCAGCTATTCCATGGGATCGGGATCGCTTTGAAGCTAATAACATAGATATTAGCCAACATTTTTTGCGTCATATTGGTATTTATGCTTATCGAGCTGGGTTTATTCGTCGTTATATGCAATGGCCGATTTCACCATTAGAAAAAATAGAAATGCTTGAGCAATTACGTGTACTATGGAACGGAGAAAAAATTCATGTTTCCATAGCACTTAAAACTCCAGGACCTGGAGTAAATAATCAGAAAGATCTTAATGCTATTAGAAAAATTTTTTTTACTGTGTAAAAGTACATTATTATTGTCTACTATAATATAGTTTATAATTTAAAATTAGTTAGTATTAGATACTAATACAGTATTTTATATTAAACGTTAACTATTTAAGTTTTTTTTATTCTATGCCATATTGAAATAATAAATTGATAAAAGCCTATTTATACTTAGGAAAATAAGTATAAAGATAAAATTTTACCAAAATTTTATGAGGAGGTAATGGCAAATTGATTATTAAGTACAATTAAATAAAATTAAAGTATAGAACAATACAGAAAAAATAGAAAGTTATCATTGTGACAATTAGATCTATCTGACTAAGATTAAAATCTTACTGCTATTTCAGTAAAAATTAATTGGGGCATCAGAGTTTTCATGATGAAACTCATGAAAACTCTGATGCTAAGTTATGCTTAATCAAGCTTCTTCTATTAAGAGCCAATTACATTTACTGTAAATACGCTTCTCAGTACCATAAAAGAAGCATTGTTTATGAAAGAGAAAGCTTAAAACGAAAGCATTTTAAGCTTTCTTACTAGGTATTTGTTGCTAATTAAAATAATGTTATAAAATAAGATTACATAAAATGTTTATAGAAACACTATAAAGAACATGCACCAGTTAAAAAGATATCATCTTCTTCTCAAGAAGACCTCTAAATCTAAGCTATTTTTTGTAAAAGTGGTTTGTTTAAAGTAAAATAATTTTTTTATTTTACTTTAAATCACTTGATCAAACACCATCCATGATAGTATACTTATTACTGAATACTTAATAAGTATTCAGTTGAGAATTTTGATATAAAATATCTCTTTAGAAGAGAGAATGCTTTTTAATAGGCTAAATTAATTGAGCAAAATAGTTATTTTGAATATAGCAATTATTTATTTATCAAATAAATAAAAATAGTAAATGAATTAATTGCAATTAATTTTGATTCTGTTAAAAAAACAGCATTCACACGAAAAATTCTATATATGCTGAATACTAGATTTTCAATAGCATCCTAGTAAAACATTGACATTAATACCAGAATTTTTGTAAGTTGATACAATAATTTAATGATAAAAAACAAGACAATACCACTATAAAACTAATACGAAAACCATTATCAGATATAATATTATAAACAGTTACTATAACTAGGTAGTAAAAATAAAAATCAATATGATGGAATGAGATTTTGAGTATTGTAAGTTTAAAAATATTGAATGAAATGCATTATTTATGCTCACTGAAGCCATCTATAAAATAATACCTGATTTATTTTCAATGAAAATATCAATGAAAAGAAATATTAACTTATTCAGAATAATAATAATAAAATAAATTAAAAATAATATAGTTAGTGCATTCAAACAAGATAAGCAAGCGATGATTTTGATCCTTTAAATGACCTTTAAGGTCGCTAAGGATAAAGATATACGTCATTATGTTTAATTGTTAGTAAAATAGGGTTAAACATGCGAAAACATTGTCGGAATTATCCGAGGAGAGTATATTATATAGTAGGATGCTGAATTATCAGTTCAGCTTTCTTTAATAACAAGAATGATATTATATTTTGCCATGATTTTTATCATTTGACCATATTGAATATTGTCTAATGACACTTTTAATGATCTCTGATCATGATTACTAATCTCAATACTTGTATTGATCCCATATCCCATAACAACCTAAAAAATGCAATATCACCTATTACTTTGGTATATTGCAATCGGATATATAAACAGAAAACACAACATTATTCCCATAATATGAATAGATCCTAATCTATTTTTTGAGACACCGTCTTTATATAAAGACGGTGTCAATATATAAAGACAGTATCAATCTGTATTTTCACGGATTGATACTGTTATCCATACTGAATAGTTCATGGAATTACATAACTTATCGATATACTATAAAGGTTATTGTACTTCATGTGTTTTTATTAGTTTTAGTGAGGTGGCTATAATGGAGCGCTTTGTGAAAATATAGATAGTGCAAGAGTATTACGAGAGTATTTATATAAAACGTCAAGCACTTGATGTATAATTTTAATAAGAAGTCATTTATCATCTATAGCTACAGTTTCCGTTATTTTTGTAGCTAAAATAACCCATATAATATATTACTCAGCGAGCAATACTCTATTATTTTTCATAGAAAACATAAATTAAATCTCATTTGCTTAACTGCACGTTGTGATTTTCCTCTTTCTTTGTTCATGGAAAGGAATTTTGGTAAATTAATATCTTTGTAATAAAAGATTTTCTACTCTTAGATGGCATATGAGTATTCATATCCTATGATAGAAAATCATGAAAAATAACCTATTAATAAAAATCTATGAAAGGATTCTATTGATATTTAGTCAACTTTTATTTTTTTATAATAAAATTTTAAAAAAAAAACAAAAGCTCTGACGAAACACATATTTAATTTGAATTAATCCAGAATTACTTTTATTGCATTGTGTATATTTATTCATTATTAGTGCAATTATACTGTTCTTGAAACAGGACGTAGTTTATCTTCGTTTTCCTGTTAGTTGTTTTACTAAAATTGGTAACTGTTTTTTTTACTAATGTCATCGGTAGGTTTTCTTCTTTCTTGTAAAGAAGAAAGCTGGATTTCCCTTACTCAATGTAAGGGAAAAAGTTTTTAAGAATTTCCAATAGGAAACAAACGACACTATAAAATTAACTTAGCTTCTGATGAGTGTATCAGAAAAAACTGATCATTAATTACAGCATATTAATACAATTTAATTCTTTATAAGCAAGCTCTAAACGCGCCATCATAGAAATCTGTCCAGCTCGAATCCAAACACGGGGATCGTAATATTTCTTATTTGGCTTATTTCTACCCTTGGGATTACCTAATTGGCTTTGTAGGCATTCTTCATTATTCTTATAATAATGAAGAATGCCTTTCCACATTGCCCACTGTGTATCAGTATCGATATTCATTTTTACTACACCATAACTGACTGCTTCTTTAATATCTTCAGCAGAAGATCCTGAACCACCATGGAAAACAAAATTTAGATTATTCATCAATGGTAAATGAAATTTCTGCGCAACATACTTTTGTGAGCTTTGAAGGATCTTAGGTGTTAATGCAACATTTCCTGGCTTGTAAACACCATGTACGTTACCGAAAGATGCTGCAATTGTAAAGCGATGACTAATTTTGATTAACTGCTCGTAAGCATAGGCTACATCTTCTGGTTTAGTATAAAGCAATGAGCTATCTAATCCAGTCTTATCGAGACCATCTTCCTCACCGCCAGTACATCCTAGCTCAATTTCTAACGTCATGTCCATTTTGCTCATCCGTTGCAAATATTGAGAACAAATAGCAATATTATCCACTAATAACTCTTCAGATAAATCAATCATATGTGATGAAAACAGTGGTTTACCTGTGGTTTTATAGTATTCTTCGCCAGCATCGAGTAATCCATCAATCCAAAGTAGTTGGTTACGTGAACAATGATCGGTATGTAAAATCACAGGTACGCCATAGTGTTTTGCCATTTCATGCACATGATGAGCTCCTGAAATTGCCCCTAAAATAGCAGCTTTCTGTCCTTCTACTTTTAAACCCAGACCAGCCATAAACGCAGAACCGCTATTAGAAAATTGAACAATGACTGGAAAACCAACTTTAGCAGCAGTTTCTAATACAGCATTAATAGAATCTGTACCTATACAATTTACGGCTGGCAGTGCGAATTTATACTCTTTTGTAAGAGCAAAAACTTTTTGCACATCCTCACCGGTAATAACACCTGGTATTAAAAAATTAAAAATCTTTAACATAATTTAAAGTCCTAACATTAAATCTATAACAATGTTATCAATCGTTTTCTTGAGGTATAATTACTGTTTTTGATATAATTGCTTTTTTGCGCGTTCCTCTAATACAACAACAGCAGGTAATTTTTTACCTTCTACAAATTCCAGAAAAGCACCACCACCAGTAGAAATATAAGAGATTTTATCAGCAACACCAAACAGATCAATAGCTGCTAGCGTATCACCACCACCAGCAAGAGAAAAGGAGTTACTCTGTGCAATCGCTTGCGCAATCACTGCTGTACCGTGACGAAAATTAGGAAATTCGAAGACCCCAATCGGACCATTCCATAAAATTGTTCTTGCCTGTTTAAGAATACGCGCTAAACGTTCAGCAGTTTCATCGCCTAAGTCCAAAATCTGTTCATCATCTTTAACTTCATTGACTGATTTCATCACCGCTTGTGCAGTTTCAGAAAATTCAGTTGCTACACGAACATCTGTTGGAACAGAAATATCGCAAATTGCTAATAATTTTTCTGCTTCTGGGATTAAATCATCTTCATATAAAGAACGGCCAACTTTATGGCCTTCAGCAGCAATAAAAGTATTGGCAATACCCCCTCCGACAATAATCTGATCAGAAATTTTTGCTAATGAATCCAATACAGTTAATTTAGTGGAAACTTTTGAACCACCAATAATTGCGACCATAGGGCGAGCAGGTTCTTTTAATGCTTTACTTAATGCATCTAACTCAGCAGACAGCAATGGTCCAGCACATGCTATAGATGCAAATTTTGCAACGCCATGGGTTGATGCTTGCGCTCGGTGAGCAGTACCAAATGCATCCATTACATATATGTCACAAAGAGAAGCATATTGCTTAGATAAAGTTTCATCATCCTTTTTTTCTCCTCTATTAAATCGAACATTCTCAAGAACTACTAGCTCTCCAACAGCAACTTTTACCCCATTTAAATAATCTTTTACCAAACGAACAGGGTAATCAAGCCTATCTGCTAAATAGGCTACAACTGGTTTTAATGAAAACTCTTCATTATATTCGCCTTCAATAGGACGACCTAAATGAGATGTTACCATTACCTTTGCTCCCTGCTTTAAAGCGGCTTCAAGTGTCGGTAAAGAAGCACGAATACGTACATCAGAGATAACTTTCCCATCCTTGACAGGAACGTTTAAATCAGCTCGGCTGAATATTTTTTTACCTACTAGATCTAAATCTGTCATCTTAATTACAGACATTCTAAATCCTCTTGATGATTTTTTACATTATTAATTGTGCTATGTGTTGTGAGTACCGTATCCTTCTTTCTGCTATCAAAAATCTTTGCTGAAACCAACATGAGCCATTGCTAATGTTGTATCAAGCATGCGATTAGAAAACCCCCATTCATTATCACACCAAACTAAAAGTTTAATCAAATGCTGTCCGCTAACGCGTGTTTGCGTACTATCGACAATAGCGCTATGTGGATCATGATTGAAATCAGTTGATACTAGTGGCAGTTCAGTATAATGAACTATTCCATGAAATAAATTCTTTGCTGCTTGTTGCAATAGCTGATTGACTTTGCTTGCTGTTACTTTTGATTTTACTATCACACTGAGATCTATTGCCGTTACATTGATGGTGGGTACACGAACTGATATAGCTTCAAAACGATTTTTAAATTTAGGAAATATTCGCGAGATACCATCAGATAATTTAGTATCAATAGGAATAATAGATTGGCCAGCTGCACGTGTTCGGCGTAAATCTGGATGATAGGTATCGACAACAGGCTGATCATTCATTGCAGCATGTATTGTGGTTATGGTACCACATTCAATTTCGAAAGCATCATCTAATATTTTTATTATAGGAATAATACAATTTGTTGTACATGATCCATTAGATACTAATTGATCGCTCTTTTTTAAAGAGGTTTCATTAATACCATAAATAATGGTTGCATCTAAATCAGTTTTCCCTAGATGGGAAAAAAGAACTTTTTTTGCACCGCTGGCTAAATGAGCTAAACCATCTTTTTGAAAACCATAACTTCCTGTACAATCCAGCACTATATCAATATTTAATGTCCGCCATGGCAGCTCTTTAATCTCAGATTGATAGAATAGGTGAATATTATCATTACCTACCACTAATAAATCCTTATTATCAAGGTGCACATCCAAGGAAAATCTACCATGAGTAGAGTCATATTTTAATAAATGCGCTATTCCTTGTGGAGTAGCAATTTCATTAATCGCAATAATAGTAATTTGAGCTTGACGATTAGATTCATAGAGCGCTCTTAATACACTACGTCCTATTCGCCCGAAACCATTAATTGCCACCCTAACTACCATACCATTCCTTCAATGTCATAATTGATTTCTTAACGATTAAGAATACTGATAATTACAGCTTGTATATTGCGGATCTGCTTTTCAAGCAGAAAATGTGATTTGAATTAATGCAATATTTTACTTTAAAAGTAAAAACCAGTTTGAACATAAACAGGTTACAGTATTCAAAAGAAATGTACAATAGGCTTTAGATCATGGATCAAAAAATAAAAGAATACGTATTATCATATAATGCTCAAAGTACGCCTTTATCTTTATCATAAATTATGATAATAAAGATTTTGCCTTTTCAATCACATTATCCACACTAAAACCAAATGTTTTAAATAAAACATCTCCAGGTGCTGACTTACCAAAAGTATAAATACCAATAACTGCACCACTTATACCAACATATTTGTACCAAAAATCAGTAATACCTGCTTCAATAACGAGTCGAGCTCCTACAGTACTTGGTAGAACTGAATCGCAATAGATGGCATCTTGTTTCTCAAAAGTATCCACAGATGGCATAGACACGACCCGTACTTTATAACCTTCTGCAGTCAACTTTTCGTAAGCCTTAACAGCTAATACAACTTCAGAGCCTGTTGCAATTAAAATAAGCGTTGGTATTCCTTCACTATCCTTTAGTACATAACCTCCTTTAATAATATTAGTCAACTGCATGGCAGTACGGGACTGCTGTTCAACATTTTGCCGAGAAAAAATTAACGCACTTGGCCCATCTTGACGCTCAATAGCATATTGCCAAGCAATGGCTGATTCTACCTGATCACAAGGACGCCAAGTACTTATATTAGGTGTTATACGTAAACTTGCTAATTGCTCAATAGGCTGATGAGTTGGGCCATCTTCGCCAAGGCCAATAGAATCATGAGTATAGACAAAAATACTACGAATTTTCATTAATGCAGCCATACGCACTGCATTACGAGCGTAATCAGAAAACACTAAAAAAGTAGCTCCATAAGGTATAAATCCTCCATGCAATGCTATACCATTCATAATTGCTGACATACCAAATTCACGTACTCCATAGTGAATATAATTACCTGATTTGTACTGATTTATTGACTTAGACGCTGACCACATAGTTAAATTACTTCCTGATAAATCCGCAGAGCCACCTAAAAGCTCAGGCAGTACTTTACAAAATGTCTCTAATGTATTTTGTGAAGCTTTACGGGTAGCAATATTAGAAGGTGTATGTTGCAATTTTATAACAAATTCATTTACCACTGTTTGCCAATCCAGTGGCAACCTATTTTCAGTTCGGCGTTTAAATTCTTGGGCAAGTTTTGGAAAAGCCTGCTGATACAGGAAAAATTTTTGATTCCAGGTGTTTTGCTTTTTTTGTCCTATTTCTCGAGCATTCCAGGCTTTATAAATATTTTCCGGTATCTCAAAAGCTGAATAGGGCCAATTTAACGCTGACCGTGTTTCAGCAATTTCTCTGTCTCCTAATGGAGAACCATGTATTTCTGCAGAGCCTGATTTATGTGGTGATCCATAACCAATCGTTGTTTTACAAATCAATAAAGAAGGTTTATCAGTAACGCCTCGAGCTTGCTCTATTGCTAACTTAATTTTTTCAGCATCATGTCCATCAACGTCTTCTATAACATGCCAATGATAAGCAGAAAATCGCTTAGCAGTATTATCAGTAAACCAGCCTGATACCTCACCATCGATTGAAATTCCATTATCATCATAAAACATAATTAATTTACCCAAATTTAGTGTTCCGGCTAGTGAACAAGCTTCATGTGAAATACCTTCCATTATGCAACCATCGCCCATAAATACATAGGTATAATGATCAACGATAGTATGTTCATGACGATTAAATTGCGCAGATAACGTTCGTTCGGCAATTGCAAACCCTACCGCGTTTGCAATACCTTGGCCAAGTGGCCCAGTTGTGGCTTCAACACCTGGAGTACAACCATATTCGGGATGCCCAGGTGTTTTTGAGTGGAGTTGGCGGAAATGTTTTAATTCTTTGATCGATATATTATAACCAGTAAGATGTAACAAACTATAAAGTAGCATTGAGCCATGACCATTCGATAATACAAAGCGATCTCGATTAATCCAGTTAGGATCAGCGGGATTATGATTTAGATAATCCCGCCAAAGTACTTCAGCAATATCTGCCATTCCCATCGGCGCTCCTGGATGTCCTGACTTTACTTTCTGGACCGCATCCATACTCAGAAAACGAATAGCATTAGCATATTTTTTACGAGTGATCATTATTACTCCACCTCAAACAAACAGCAAAAGTTTACATTGGTTTTTCAATACTAGTTTGTTATTGTAATGGATAAAACATTATCCATAGGCGTAACATAAGCCAACTGTAAAAGTTTCTTTACATTACACATGTATTACAATAATTAAATAAAATGGCAATAATACAATTTTAGTACATGAAAAATCAAAATAGTAATAAGTTCGCTTATTACTAGAATAAGGAATACTTGCTTAGTTTCTATACAAAACTTTTTGCATAAAAAATTTTGTATTTTTTGTAACATAACAAAAACTCGAATGCTCAAGCTCATTGAAGAGATTAAGATATGGACTCACGAGCCATTACATCATAAAATATAATCAAGTAAAGAACAGTCATAATATTGTAAGTAAATCCGTTATCTATAAGATTATCTCTCGTAAATCTCTCGTAGTAAGTTGTACCTTGTAAGCTAACAAGGTACGATAATTATTTAATGTTTAACTTGATCTGTTTCAGTATTAGTTAAGCGCCAAATAGAATTTTGGCCACTTTTTTGTTCTATGAAATCTAGTTGTGTTTCATGTGCAGAGGTTTCTTCTTGATTTGCATAAATGATCTTTAATTTTACTCCCTCTGCTTTTCGCTTAATATGTTTAATATTACCTATATAGCCATCATCACTCGATATCACATCAACTGAAAAATCCAATGAAGTTTGGCCTCCAGTCATAATCATATACACTTCGGCTAATATTTCAGCATCCAGTAAGGCACCGTGTAAGGTACGTTTTGAATTATCAATATGATACCGATCACATAATGCATCCAGATTATTCCGTTTGCCCGGAAATAATTTTTTAGCTAGTACTAAGCTATCTGTAATCTGACAGAAGTTGACAATTGGTGGAATATCTCTCTTTAGTTTAGACAATTCATAGTCAATAAATCCAATATCAAAAGGGGCGTTATGGATCACTAACTCAGCACCGCGAATAAAATCTAAAAATTCATCAGCTATTTCAGAAAAAAAAGGTTTATCTTGTAAAAATTCATTACTGATTCGATGCAGTGCAAAAGCTTCAGGATCCACTAATCGTGTTGGTTTGATATAAACATGAAAATGACGACCACTCAAGCGGCGATTAATTACTTCTACCGCACCAATTTCAATAATATTGTGTCCTTCATAATGAAGGCCAATCTTATTCATGCCAGTGGTTTCCGTATCAAGAATAATTTGTCGCGTAATTACTTCGCTCATGGTGGTTTCTATGTCAAACTTATTGTTTGTAAATTAAAGAAAAAAGAATAAAAGAAATTTATCAGGAATCAGGAATGAGAAAACAGGTAGAAATTTTCACCGATGGTTCTTGCTTAGGCAATCCTGGCCCAGGTGGATACGGAGTTTTACTCCGTTATTATAAATATGAAAAAATATTAAGCAATGGCTATTTTCTTACAACCAATAATCGGATGGAATTAATGGCAGCTATTATTGGGTTTGAAGCGCTGAAACAGCCATGTCATGTTATCATCACTACAGACAGTCAATACGTACGTCATGGCATGATTCAATGGATACACAACTGGAAAAATCATCAATGGAGACGTTCAAATAAATCCCCTATTGTAAATGTTGATTTATGGCAACAATTAGACGAAGCAATCTCAAGGCATATCACCGAATGGCGGTGGGTTAAAAGCCATCTTGGACACCCAGAAAATACACGGTGTGATGAATTAGCAAGAAATGCAGCACATACGCCAACAGAAGAAGATTGTGGTTACAAGGCAAAGCAATATTAACACAGTATATATAAACAGTTCGCGATTTGCATCTATATACTAATTTCAGGAATGTTCGTTTTTATTTAGAAGTAGTCATTAAAATAAACAGCGTGCTTGTGTAGAAAAATAATAAGCTTGCTATAGTTGGTAAATCGCAAGCTTTTATTAAAAAGTACTCAAGACTTTCAAAAGTATAGTTTCGTACTTTTGAAAGTAAATTGCTGCGTATTCAATACATTAGCTCATGAGCATATCAATAACATTGAGTTGCTGCTTAGTTGCCGCTCATATCAAAATGAATTAAATAAGATGAAATTAATCAACAATCATTAATCAATATTCTATTAGCTTAAACAATAAGCAATGTAAGTTATTGATGTATGATAGTTATTGCTTGCATTAAGGATATGTATTAATTGAGGATGTTATCATTTATTCCATAAATGCGAGTAAAAATATTTACAAATAACGTAGTTAGAATGCTACCATGATTGAATCATGCGATCTAATTTTATTAGATATATACTTATAACCTATTAGTTGTAAGTATTGTCATATTAATATTATGAAACTTATATTATGAAACTTATCAGAATTCATGCATTAGCTGATAGTTATATTTGGCTATTAATTTATCAAGGTAATTGTGTTATCGTTGATCCTGGTTCCGCTAAGCCAGTACAGCAATTTTTACAACAAAATTCTATAAAACCGGTCGCTATTTTACTCACTCACCACCATTATGATCATGTCGATGGTGTTGAAGCATTACAGAGAGATTACCCAGAATTAGTCGTTTATGGGCCAATGGAAACCAGTCATAAAGGAACTACATGTATTATAAAGGGTGGAGATCAGTTAAACTTTTCTGGATTTTCATGGAAAATTTTATCTGTACCAGGGCATACACTGGGACATGTTTCTTACTACCAAAAGCCTTATTTATTTTGTGGTGATACCCTCTTTTCTGGTGGCTGTGGGCGTATTTTTGAAGGTACATCTGCACAAATGTTTCACTCTATTGAAACACTTAAATCATTACCAGATGAGACGTTGATCTGTTGTGCGCATGAGTACACTGCTGCCAATATGGCATTTTCTAGCTATTTATTACCTAATGATGAGGCGATAAAATCCTATACTTATGTTGTAAATCAAAAGCGAGCTAACAAACAACCCACTGTGCCTTCACTACTTAAAGTAGAAAAGAAGATTAACATCTTCTTAAGATCTGACGATCAAAATTTACAAAAAATATTGGGATTTTCCCCATCTATTATTTCAAATTTTGATTTTTTTTCCAAACTTCGTAATCTAAAAGATTGCTTTTAAATTAAATGATCGCGTTAGTTAACGAATACAATATAAATCTTTTCTTTCTCTCTTTATTAAACAAAGATAGAAAGACTAATACAGAATTGAACGTCATTAAGTACAGCAATAACTGTTGATTTCACTCTGTTTTGTGTATTTGCTATTAAATAATTTAGCATAAGCACACAGAAAATCCACTACATCTAAGCTAGAAAAGTACCACTTGTAAAGCAAGTTCTCTAGCACAGGTTTACAAATGGTGCACTCTTAAAAGAGTCTTAACAATTATTAACATAACTTTCTGATGCAAGCGATTTTTTTATTCCTTTTGTTTCGAGTTGACACATAAATCGCTACTCACTAACCTATATTCCATTATTTTCCAAATGGAAAAGCTGATTTACTTCAATCTTTGATTTCTAATCAACGATGTCTTACGAGCCGTATTCGTTTTGTAGTGATAAAAATAATAAAACAAATATTAGATAACTAACGTAGTATCAGTAGTTATAATGTAAAATTCGGTGATTTGTTATCAATGAATACTAAATTTTTAACAGTAAAAATGATAAGCTTACATATGCCAATGGGCATAAACGACTGACTAGTTAGTATTAAAAACTTTAAATAGTGATAACTATAATCAGTATAATACTGATAACTCATGCCTTAGAGTATGAGAACAAAAACAACATTAATTATAGGTATAATTAATGTTAAACCTAAAGCTCATCAAGATGATTCTTGAACATAGTATTCCTAAATTTCATGAAATTTCTCTTAAGGTCTCAGAAATGAGATTTTCTGTTATTAAACAGATGCTTCGTAATCTGTAATAATATTCATGAATTACGGTTTTATTTTGTACTGCTACAAAGTTATTATAAATTGATTTTTTTTATAAATGTATACCTATACAGGCTGCGTAAAATAAAATTAGCAAATATTTAAAATGCTCAATAGAAAATAATGAACATGACTACTCATAATCAATAAAATTGAGCTGATATTGCAAGCAGAGCTATACAAGTTTAAAGTTTTAACTTACTAGAGAGTTATCTTTTCATGCTTTTCTTATATGCTTTCATAATATAAGAAAAGCATGAAAAGATAAAACCAAATCGCGGCTCACTCTTAAAAGTGAGCTAATAAATTCAATTTTTAGTAGCATAAAAACACTGCATATACAAACGCTACAATTCCAATTGTTAATCTCTTCTGAAATATATTTTATAAAATATATTGTCCATCCTGTACTGCTAATATTGATTCGTTGAATCAATCAACACTGATAACTAAAACAACTATCACTGTTGTATATTTATTATTGTAACTCAAAAGACTTCGATATTACCACAATATTACCCTTTCAGGGTCAAGCGCTTATTAAGGCTAATTAATACTTTATTAAAGCTTAACTTTTTTCATAGTATTCTTATGTTGCACTCCAGGCATCAATATCTTCTAGATATAATTAGCTATAGATCTATTGAATTCCGCAGGCTAATTTTAAACTCAAGCATCATCGATACAAGCAAATATCGATGATGCTCATTTATTGAGCACTATAGTCCATGCAAATTTTTTAGAAAATTATCCTGATCAAGGTGTAAAGAATTCTTTCTTACAAAATCATGCCAAATTATAAGGGATTTTGATTATCCAATAACCTATCATTACATGCAGGTAGTGTATTTAAAATTCTAGATTATTAATTTTTTGTAGTCATCTATCATGATGAATTATTACTACTAACTATTAGTAATCCTTAACCATTATAAGGATTAATCGTACTTTCAGTATCTTTTTAATTAAAAACGTAAATTTACGTACGGCCTTTTAGTTCTTTTAAACCATTAAAAGAAACTTTTTTACCTAATGCTTCTTCAATACGAATTAATTGGTTATATTTAGCTACTCGATCAGAGCGGCTCATTGAGCCTGTTTTGATCTGTCCAGCTTCTGTTCCTACAGCTAAATCTGCAATTGTTGTATCTTCCGTTTCACCGGAACGATGAGAGATAATCGTTGTATAGCCGGCATCTTTAGCCATTTTAATTGCTGCTAAAGTTTCGGTAAGGATAGCAATCTGATTAAATTTAATTAAAATGGAATTTGCGATACCTTGCCCAATACCTTCTTTCAAAATCTTAGTGTTGGTAGCAAATAAATCATCACCTACTAACTGAATTGTATCGCCCAATACTTTCGTCTGATAAGCGAATCCCTCCCAATCGAACTCATCGAGACCATCTTCAATAGAAACAATAGGATATTGTTTTGTTAATTCTTCCAAGTAATGAGTAAACTCTTGTGAAGTAAATGTTTTACCTTCGCCCTTGAGATTATAATTACCTGTTTTTTGGTTGTAAAACTCTGAAGCGGCACAATCTATTGCTAATGTGATATCTTTACCTAACACATATCCTGCTTCTTCAACAGCTTCCTGAATTGCAGATAAGGCAGCAGCATTAGACTCTAAATTGGGCGCATAACCACCTTCATCTCCAACTGTAGTATGCATACCTTTAGCTTTTAGCACTGTTGCCAAGTGATGAAAAACCTCTGACCCAATCCGAACTGCTTCTTTCAAACTTTTTGCACCTACTGGCTGAATCATAAACTCCTGAATATCAAGATTATTATTTGCATGTGCACCTCCATTGATTATATTTATCATCGGTAACGGCATAGAAAATTTACCTTCAGTGCCATTTAATTCAGCAATATGCTGATATAAAGGCATACCTTTTGCAACCGCTGCTGCTTTGGCATTAGCTAATGAAACAGCTAAAATTGCATTAGAACCAAATTTAGATTTATTTTCTGTGCCATCTAATTGAATCATAATTGTGTCAATATTATACTGATCTTTAGCGTCTTGACCGATTAATGCACCTGCAATCAGGGTATTCACTGCCGCAACTGCTTTGAGAACACCTTTACCTAAAAAGCGTGCGTGATTACCATCACGTAGTTCTAATGCTTCTCGTGAACCAATCGATGCCCCAGATGGAGCTGCTGCTAAACCAACAAATCCACCTTCTAAATGAACTTCTGCTTCAACCGTCGGATTACCACGTGAGTCCATGATTTCACGCCCAATAATTTTAATGATTTTAGACATCACATTCTTCCCATTACAAATTAAATTTGTAACTAAAAGTAACAAGTAAATACCATGCAGCTAATATCTCTTTTAACTAACCTTTTTGGTATTGTTTCGCGGATTGATATTCCTTAGCAGCTTTGATAAAGCTAGAAAACAAAGGATGGCCATCCCTTGGTGTTGAAGTAAATTCAGGATGAAACTGACACGCTATAAACCAAGGATGATTCGGAGCTTCAATAATTTCTACCAACTTCTTATCCGCTGAACGCCCTGCAATACATAAGCCCGCTTTTTCAATGCGAGTTACAAGCATATTATTAACTTCATAACGATGGCGATATCGCTCGATAATGATATCGCTGTTGTATAAATCACGGACTTTGCTACCTTTAACTAAGTGACACATTTGTCCTCCTACGCGCATTGTACCGCCAAGTTCGCCATTGTTGCTGCAAACTTTTATATGACCCGTATCATTAGCCCATTCCGTCATTAAAGCAACAACCGGATAGGGACAATCTGGTGCAAATTCTGTTGAGTTAGCCCCTACCATGCCAGCAACATGGCGAGCATATTCAATTAAGGCAGTTTGCATTCCAAGGCAAATTCCAAAATAAGGAACATTATTTTCACGCGCGTAGCGCGCTGTCATAATTTTTCCCTCAATACCTCTCCCGCCAAAACCGCCAGGTACTAGGATAGCATCTAGTCCCTTTAGCGGTTCATTATTACGCATTTCAATATCTTCAGAATCAATCAGTTTAATATTTACCGTTAAACGGTTTTTTAATCCGCCATGTTTCAACGCTTCAATGACTGATTTATAAGCATCAGGTAACTCTATATATTTACCTACCATGCCAACAGTTACCTGACCTATAGGGTTAGCTTGCGCATGAATAACCTGTTTCCATTCAGACAAATCAGCAGTTATGCATATAAGTTCAAATTTCTCACAAATATAATCATCTAACTTCTGCGATTTCAGTAATACTGGAATTTTATAAATGGAATCAACATCTTCTAAGGAAATTACTGCTTTCTGTGGTACATTACAGAAAAGCGCAATTTTTGCTCGTTCATGAACAGGAATCATATGATCTGAACGACAAATGAGCACGTCTGGTTGAATACCAATAGAAAGCAGTGCTTTTACAGAATGTTGTGTTGGTTTAGTTTTCACTTCACCAGTAGCAGGTAAGTAAGGCACTAGAGTAAGATGCAAGAAAACGGTGTGTTTACGTCCAACGTCAACAGCTAATTGACGAATTGCCTCTAAAAAAGGTAAAGATTCAATGTCGCCTACTGTGCCACCAACTTCAAGCAAGACGATATCATAGCCTTTTCCAGCACACATAATACGTTTTTTAATTTCATCAGTAATATGCGGAATCACTTGAATAGTTTCGCCTAAATAATCACCACGACGCTCTTTACGTAATACTTCAGAGTATATGCGACCAGTCGTAAAATTATTACGACGTGTCATTTTAGTACGAATAAAACGTTCATAATGCCCAAGATCTAGATCAGTTTCTGCACCATCTTCAGTAACAAAAACTTCTCCGTGCTGAATTGGACTGATCGTTCCAGGATCAACATTAATGTAAGGATCTAGTTTCATAATAGTAACATTCAACCCACGGGCTTCCAGTACAGCAGCCAAAGAAGCTGTAGTAATACCTTTTCCTAAAGAGGAAACTACCCCGCCGATTACAAAAATATAATTTGTTTTCATGCTGAACCTGAAAATTTCTATATTAAAAGACAATGCAGATAACAGAGCTTAAAATTAGCATACCCGTTTTAAATATGATAAAATGTTCTATTCTTAATCAAGAGTTAAGAGTCATCAATAATCTTTTAGTATCAAAAATTAACTTTCTCGAATTCCTTACAGTAACTAACTACTTAATGATAACATACTAACTAATATTTAGTAAATTCAGTTAAAACAATCATCATTGTTTTAAGTTGACTGTAAAATTTTTCTATTTTATGTAGTGTAGATTTTCTCATTCATCCCTTTAAGATTAGTTTTCTACTAAACGAATGGTGTTTAAATTTATGAAATATTTTTTATAATGCTAATCCCTGCTCATGGAGCAGGAGTCATAATCATTAATCCCTGCAAAGCAAAGTAAATTTTTAATAAAAAAGTAAATCATCATGTCTAAAATGAATAATCAAATAATGAATCATCAAATCAGGCACGCTAATTAGTATCTTCTAAAACCTAAAACCGTATGGGATGCTCCTTGCTTATTCTTTGGTTTTATTTTTGCTAATCATAGTGCTATTATCCAGACTTAGTGTTCCCTACCCATACAAAAGCATGGGTGATTTGATATGATCAATTTTGACTAATTACTTGGTAGCTTGCATTGAAATAAAATTATTTTTATTGACTAATTTATGAATTTAAAATAATGTAAAAAAACAGTTAATCACTTCATTCTTCTTTAAGGCTAAAAATTCTAGTACCATTAAATGAGACATCGCATCAATGGCCCCCAATAGATCACAATTTCTACTTTATACCTATTGATGTTATTTGATGTTATAGAGGTATTCCACTTATTCATGTCTTTTTATGTTATGAAAACCATACCTATTATGTTATGAAAACCATACCTACAGTCAATTGATTAAATCGTAATCAATTAAAATGGATTATTACACCTACCATACTTTTGATGGTTTTCTATTCAACAGTGGAAAACCATCCACAACTAATTTATGCACCGTTATATTACACATCTTATTTTATTAAGATAAATAATCAATACTTAAGATTTAATATGACGCTTAACCTCAAATACATCAGGAAGGCGATTTAACTTCGCAAAAATATGCCCCAAATCAGGTAAAGTATAAATTTCAATATTCATATCAATCGTTGCTAATTGTTGTTTGGTATCACTATGACTACTAATACCTAAAACATTTACTTTTGCATTAGTAAGGACAGTTGTGATATCTCTTAATAATCCGCTCCGATCATGAGCCATAATGTGAAGATTTAATAAATAACTACGTGAGCAATGTGTTCTCCAAACAGCACCGACTATTCTTTCTGGAGCATGCAATTGTAATTCAATCAGTTGATCACAATTGATACGATGGATAGAAATACCTCGACCTTTTGCAATAAAACCAGCAATACTATCTCCAGGAATTGGCTGACAGCAACGCGCAATATAGTACATGAGATTACCAACACCTTCTATCAGAAGCCTACTCTTTTTATTTACTGGACAGTGGGTAGTAGATATTTTTTCTTCGAGTGACTTTAAAACAGTACGATTAGATTCTTGCGCTGTCGTGTGGCTAAATTTATTCTGTAAAAAATTTATTAATTGATTAATGCGAATATCGCCAATACCAATACCAGCGAGAATTTCATCCAACGAATTTACGTTGTAACGTGTTAATAGGAACTTTTCTACCTCTTTTATACTGACCGCTAAATGATTTAATTCATTAGCTAATATTTGTCTTCCTATTTGAATATTCTTATCACGGTCTTGCTTACGAAACCAATTATTTATCTTAGTGCGACTACGATTTGTCGTCACATAACCTAAATTTACATTGAGCCAATCGCGACTAGGGTGTGAAGATTTTTGTGTGATAATTTCAACTTGATCTCCCATTTGCAAATGATAGTTAAAAGGAGCAATCCGTCCATTGACCTTAGCTCCAATGCAGTGATGACCAACATCACTATGAATATGGTATGCAAAATCCAGTGGAGTGGAACCAGAAAGTAACTCAATAACATCTCCTTTAGGAGTAAAAACATAAATGCGATCATCAAATACCTGGCTACTTATTTCATCAAATATTTCTTCTTCATCGGCCAGTTCTTCTTTCCAGGCTATCAATTTTCGTATCCAGATAATACGATTTTCATAGCTACTCTCTTTTGCCGCTATGACTACTCCTTCTTTATATTTCCAATGAGCAGCAACACCTAATTCGGAATTTTTGTGCATTTGTCGAGTTCTAATTTGTACTTCAATCGTCTTACCATGTGGCCCTAACACAACAGTATGAATGGATTGATAACCATTTGGTTTTGGGTTAGCAACATAATCATCAAATTCATTAGGTAAATGCCGAAAATGCATATGCACAATACCTAATGCAGCGTAACAGTCTTGTAAATGTTCAACAACAATACGCACAGCGCGGATATCAAAAAGTTCATTAAATGTCAGATATTTTTTTTGCATCTTTCTCCAAATGCTATATATATGTTTCGGACGACCATAAATTTCTGAAGTAATGCTTTCCTGTAACATGAAGTTACGCAGTACAGAAACAAAATTATCAATATATTGCTCACGATCGATACGACGTTCATCAAGTAATTTAGCAATCTTTTTATATTCATCCTGGTGTAAATAATGAAAACAAAAGTCTTCTAACTCCCATTTCAATTGTCCGATTCCTAATCGGTTTGCTAAAGGTGCGTATATATTTATACACTCTTTTGCAGCTAAAACTCTTTTATTTTCAGAGTGTTCCCTTACTTCACGTAGATAAGTAAGGCGTTCCGTTATTTTTATCACTACGCAACGAAAATCTTCCGCAATGGCAAGTAACATTCGACGAATATTATCTACTTGATTAGAATTCTTTTCGTTTAATTGGTTAGTATTCAATTGTCGGATAGCGTCCATATCAATCACGCCTTTAACCAAAGAATGAATTGTTTTACCAAATTCTATATTAACAATCTCCTCATTGATGATGTTAGCATCAACTAGAGGAAATAGCATGGCTGCACAAAGACTATCGAGATCCATACTTAATGTTGAAAGTATTTCTCCCATCTCGATCCCACGCCCAAGCAGTAATTGATAATTTTCATAGTGCTGTACTTTGCGATAACAGTAATTCCAAAGTTTAATTAACTTTTTTTCTGAGTCATTGTTAATAAGTTGAAGATTAGCAACCCATTTTCCAATGGCAAAATCATCTGCCGATGTTAAATGAGCACTTCTTATTGCAACCATAATATTTATCGTTCCTTACCTATTTACTTGAATCGCGAAAAAAAATGCTATAATTTTGAGATGTCTAGCATCTAGAAACATCACACATCTTGTGACACTTATAAGTTGATAAGTGTCTTTAATGAATTTTTTAATATCTTATATTAATGTCGCTATATTCAAGAAATATAAACGTCACTAGATTTCAGGCAATATAAGCAACAATTATTGATTGTACTTTTGATAATATGTAACTCTCATAGCCTATAGCATAAGTATGAGAAAAATCTCATAAAATTTTATTAAATTCTATTTTGTTAACCATTGGCAAGTAATCTTAAGATTAAGATCACTTGAATCAAGATCAACAGTGTTAATAAATTTACATTAGCCTTATAACGCCATTTTTCTATAAATTCAATAACCCCTTATAAAGGCTCAAAAACATTAATGTATATGGAGCACAATAGAGTAAGTAAAATTGCTCGTACTACAAGAATAGTTAAAACTTCTATAGTTACCATCAAGCGCTTAATAATCTAACGCCTTATCGCCATTGATTGATTTTTGTGTATTGGAATAGAATTCCAAAGATCAGATGTCACGCTAACATAATTAATAGACTGTTAGAACTTATGATCATAACTAAATGAGATATTAATCTTTCATGAATTAGCAGTAATATCGCTCCAATGAACAATGAGCGTTTAACTGTTTGAAAAGTACATAACATTTTCCATCAATAGCTAAATACTTAAGATGATGCAATAGTATATGATCTAATTGCTTAACGGATGGCAATGTTAAAGATATCACTTAAAATAGTGACAGGTTCTCTAGGAGAGAGCTTCTAAGAATATATGTCAAGGACATATATTCTTTTAAATACACGTAATTGATTTTAGAAGAAGCGCATTCATAAACGGTTTGCTGCTTTCTTTGATAATAAATTAGCAAACTAAGTGCTTGACGATTATATCTACATGCACTGCC
>JAVYJS010000010.1:0-42779 GCA_032378655.1 Candidatus Arsenophonus melophagi
AGGGGCGTAGTTCAACTGGTAGAGCACCGGTCTCCAAAACCGGGTGTTGGGAGTTCGAGTCTCTCCGCCCCTGCCACTTATCAATTTAGCTGAAGCATATTAACTTTAATTTATCTAAAAAAATAATCGGAATATTTCAGCACCATTCGGTCGTTAAATCATGTTTGATATGATTTAAAATCAGAAAAAGAAAAAAATAAATAAATAAATCATCGGTGCACTGAGTATTTTAGTGAATATTCTAACAAGCAAAGCATAATAAATATTTCTACTATCTAGAACTATAATAGATCTTCTTATCTTAAGAAGATCTATTATAGTTAAAATAAAAGTGAATTCTTGTTTAATATCTTTTTTAAAAAGATTATTGAGGGGGCAAGGTCTAGTTAAAGACTACTGTTTCTTCGTTAAGAAGAACTAAGATTACACTGCATACTTAAATTACATTACCAAAACATACTAATATCAACTAGATTTATATAATTCCGATGACTATAAGATGCATTTAATCATCGTGATTAAAAAAAGATTAAAAAATTGCATAAACATTTATAGACGACTATGGATACCTTTCTGCTTCTAAAAGAAGAAGTGCTAAAAAAGATTTATGTCTTATTTGATGCGATGAGACGTATTCTGTATTTATTGCACATAAATAAATATGCAGTATCAGATCGCGCTGAAGTTTTAATCATTATGGAGTAATGGTGACATCAAAATAGGAATAAAAGAAATAAAATTTTGATTTATTTTAGATATTTATCTCATAATTCTCAAAATTATGAAATTTCACTGGTTGCTATATTGGTTCATTGTCTTTTTAAAAGTTAAGATAATGAACATATAAAAATGAGGAAGTGCACTGCCTGAGATAAAGTGGCCATACTTATTAGCAGATTCGCTAATAGCACTCATAAAAGGAAGAATATTCATCCTTGCTTTTCAGCGCTTTTCAGCAAAAATCTATTTAAAAATAGAAATAATTATCAATTCTTGTGCTCTGCACTATATGACCTTATGCCAGTGCTAAATTGTATTACCTTATGCCAGTTCTAAATAAAGATTGTTATGCACAAAAATCACTGCTCATTTTAGGTATTAAATAATCAAAGCAATATAAAGAATCTCAGAAATTTTTCTCTATACTGGTCTGGTATGGGTATTATTGGTACAATAGCTTGCTATTTCTATTTTGTTACTAAATTCACTCGCTTGTGGAACTTGATTATGATAGAGAAAATTTCTCTCAGATATAAAGATGCTGGCGTTAACATAGATACAAGTAATTTACTGCTTGAACGTATTAAAGATATAGTTAGCATAACCAGCCGCTCTGAGGTAATTAGCAAATTAGGCGGATTTGCAGCGCTTTGTGCTTTACCAAAAAAGTATCATGAGCCAATATTAGTTTTGGGAACAGATGGCGTTGGAACTAAGCTAAGATTAGCTATGGACTTAAATCGCCATGATACCATTGGTATTGATTTAGTTGCCATGTGCGTTAATGATCTAGTTGTTCAAGGCGCAGAACCTCTCTTTTTTCTCGATTATTATGCAACTGGTAAACTAGATTTGGATATAGCCAGCAGTGTGATTAAAAGCATCTCAGAAGGCTGTAAACAATCAGGATGCGCCTTGGTTGGCGGGGAAACAGCAGAAATGCCTGGAATATATCATGGTACAGATTATGATATAGCTGGATTTTGTATTGGCGTAGTTGACAAAACCAAAATTATTGATGGTAGCAAAGTTAAAGCTGGTGATGCCATGATTGCTTTAAGCGCAAGTGGTCCACATGCCAATGGCTTTTCATTAATTAGAAAAATTCTAAAATTAAAACAAATAGATCCAGCCATTACACAACTAGAAGATAAGTCACTAGCAGACCATTTATTAGTTCCAACACGCATTTACGCTAACAATATTTTAGCATTAGTTAAAAAACTAGATATACATGCCATTGCTCATATAACAGGTGGTGGCTTTTTGGAAAATATTCCACGGGTATTGCCAGCAAATACCCAAGCACAGATTAATGCTGCTAGCTGGAAATGGCCAGCAATATTTAGCTGGTTACAACAAGCAGGCAATGTGACGACGCATGAAATGTACCGCACATTTAATTGTGGCGTTGGTATGTTAATTATAATAGCTTCTGAAGAAGTTTGTGACGCCTTACAACTCCTGAATCAACTAAGTGAGACTGCTTGGAAAATAGGTAACATTGTTGCAATTCAAGCAAATGAACCACAGGTAACGATTAGCCAATGAAAAATCTTGTCATATTAATTTCTGGAAATGGCAGCAATTTACAGGCTATTATTGATAGCTGTAATAAAAAAATGATTGACGCGAAAATTAGTGCTGTTGTTAGTGATAATCCAACTGCATATGGCTTAGAACGAGCAAAAAAAGCAGACATAAAAACTATTGTATTACCAAAATCGGATTACATTGATAGCTATACATATGATACATTACTTATGGCCGAAATAAAAAAATATCAGCCCTGCCTGATTGTGCTAGCAGGTTATATGCGCATTCTCACTCCACACTTTATAAGCCAGTTTTTTGGAAAAATAATTAATATTCATCCTTCTCTATTACCTAAATACCCTGGATTAGATACTCACTATAAAGTGCTAGCTAATGGTGATAAAGAGCATGGTATTTCTATTCACTTTGTCACTAACAAAGTAGACGCAGGTCCGCTTATTTTGCAAGCTAAAGTACCTATTCTGGCTGAAGATAGGATACAAGATATTATTGTGCGCATTCAAAAAAAAGAGCATCTTATGTATCCATTAATTATCAATTGGTTTGTTAAGGATAGATTGATGATGGTAAATAATTCAGTTTTTTTAGACGGCTGTAAACTACCTAAAAACGGTTATATTAACAATAATGATTATTATTGTATCTAATTGTGATTTATAGGGTATTAAAATTTACTAAACTGATATATAAAAAATATTGCCTAAATTTTAATTTAGTAACCTTGTAATAATCAGAAAACAATACTTAATGAATTAGTATTGAACACTTAGTGTTTGCTAAAACATTGTGCTTATTATTTATCACTTAGCTTAATTCTGCTATCTTAATTGAATAACGACTTAAAATATCAAACATCTCTAGTGAGCATTTATATATGCTGAGTTTTTACTCTAAAATTGAGGTATCCCATGCTTACTGAAAAAAAAAATGAATTAGTAACACTGCGGCCTTTAGAACGTGAAGATCTTCCATTTGTTCATCAATTAGACAATAACGCAAGTATTATGCGTTATTGGTTTGAAGAGCCGTATGAAGCCTTTGTTGAATTAAGTGACTTGTATGATAAACACATTCATGATCAGTTAGAGCGTCGATTTATCATTGAAAATGAAGGTACTAAAATTGGATTAATTGAATTGGTAGAGATTAATTACATTCATCGTCGAGCAGAAATTGGTATTATTATTGATCCGGTGTTTCAAGGGAAGGGCTATGCAGCGAAAGCTACTAACTTAGCAATGGATTATGCATTTTCTGTTTTAAACCTTTATAAGGTCTACTTAATTGTAGATAAAGAAAATACAAAAGCCTTTCATATTTATAAAAAGTTAGGCTTTCATATTGAAGGCGATCTGGTGGATGAATTTTTTATTAATGGAAAATATCGCACTGTTGTACGCATGAGTATTTTTCAACACCAATTCAGTAAAATGAAAAGACTCCCTACTAGGGAACAATAACATATCTGAAATTATTAATAATCAGATCAGTTACTAAGTATCAATATTTTTATTGTTTTAAAAAAATATTGATTGTGGAGTAAAGATGTCTCAAGATCGATTGTATACTGATAAAGAAATCAGTTGGCTATCATTCAATGAGCGAGTTCTGCAGGAAGCAGCAGATAAGCATAACCCGCTCATTGAGCGGATGCGATTATTAGGCATTTATTCCAATAATCTTGAAGAATTTTATAAATTAAGATTCGCCGCTGTCAAGAGGCGAATCTTAATTAACGAAGAACAAGGTATTAGATCCAGTTCACGCCAACTACTCAAACAAATTGAAAGTAAAGTTGCCGAGCTTGATCAGGAGTTTAACTTACTCTATAACGAGCTTTTACTTGAGATGGCACATAATCAGATTTTTCTTATTAATGAAAGGCAAATTTCACCGAACCAACAAATTTGGTTGCGGCAATTTTTCCGCAAACAACTACGTCAGCATATTACTCCTATCTTGATAACACTGGAGACTGATTTGGTTGAATTTCTTAAAGATGACTATACCTATTTAGCCATTGAGATTATTCAAGAAAAAAATATTCAATATGCTTTACTCGAAATTCCGTCCGATAAACAGCCGCGATTTATTCCTTTACCACCTGAAATGTCCAACAGTAAAAAATCAATGATTCTCTTAGATAATATTTTACGTTATTGTTTAGATGAAATATTTAAAGGATTTTTTGACTATGACAAATTAAACGCTTATGCCATGAAAATGACACGTGATGCGGCATATGATCTAACTACTGAGATGGAATCTAGTATGTTAGAGTTGATGTCATCTAGTTTAAAACAACGGCTTAATGCCGAACCAGTTCGTTTTGTTTATCAACGAAATATGCCTGATAAAATGATAGCAGTACTGCGAAAAAAACTTAGACTATCTCATGATGATTCCGTTATTGCAGGTGGACGTTATCACAATTTTAAAGATTTCATTAATTTTCCGAATGAAGGAAGTAAAAATTTACTGAATAAGCCAATACAACGTCTACGCCATCATCATTTTGATGACTTTAGGAATGGATTTGATGCAATTAGAGCAAAAGATATTCTTCTTTATTATCCGTATTATACTTTTGAACATACGATAGAATTATTACGGCAAGCTTCTTTTGATCCAAGCGTTCTTACAATAAAAATTAATATTTATCGTGTTGCTAAGGATTCTCGTATTATTGAATCAATGATTCATGCTGCACATAATGGTAAAAAAGTTACTGTAGTCGTTGAATTACAAGCAAGATTTGATGAAGAGGCCAATATTAATTGGGCAAAGCATCTTACTGAGGCCGGAGTGCATGTCATTTTTTCTGCACCAGGACTTAAAATTCATGCAAAACTTTTTATTATTTCTCGCCTCGAAAAAGGTAAAATTATTCGTTATGCTCATATTGGTACTGGAAATTTTAACGAAAAAACTGCACGTGTTTATACTGATTATTCTCTATTAACAGCTAATCAAAATATTGCTAATGAAGTGAAACGGGTATTTAACTTCATTGAAAATCCTTACCGCCCTGTAAGTTTCGAAAATCTTATGGTTTCACCGCAAAATTCACGTACGCGTTTGAAACAACTCATCGATAGGGAAATGAGTCACGCAAAGACAGGAAAAGCATCAGCTATTTTATTAAAAGTTAATAACTTAGATGACAAAGAGTTAATTAATTGTCTTTATGATGCATCAAATGCCGGTGTAAAAATTCGCCTTTTAATTCGCGGCATGTGTTCACTAGTGCCTGGACAAGCTAATTTCAGTGAAAATATTCAAGTGACAAGCATTGTTGACCGTTTTTTAGAGCATGATCGAGTGTATGTATTCAACAACAATGGTAATGAAGAAGTTTTTATCTCATCTGCGGACTTAATGACACGAAATATTGATTTTCGTATTGAAGTGGCGGTGAAATTGATTGATCAAAAACTAAAAAACCGTGTGCTTAAAATTCTTGAATTACAATTTAATGATACAGTTAAAGCACGTTATATTGATAAAGAGTTAACGAATTCTTATGTACAACGAGGTAATAAACGGAAGATCCAAGCTCAAATTGCAATCTACGATTATTTAAAATCATTAGAACATCCTGAGACCAGAGCATAAAACTATGACGTTAACAAATCCTTCACCATCAAAGCAGGTGGAAATTGCTGCGATTGATCTAGGCTCTAACAGCTTTCATATGATTGTGGCACGCATTATTAATGGTGCGTTACAGATTTTAACTAGGATTAAAAAACGTGTTTATTTGTGTGATGGCTTAGACGAAAATAATAAGTTAAGTGAAGTATCAATTCAGCGTGCTTTATCGTGCTTATCGTTGTTTGCTGAACGTTTACAAGGTTTTAGTGCTGATAATGTTTGTATTGTTGGTACGCACGCTCTGCGAGAAGCGATTAATGCTAAAGAGTTTTTACAACGCGTTGAAGCTATTATCCCATATCCGATTGAAATTATTTCAGGTCAAGAAGAGGCTCGACTCATATTTATGGGCGTTGAACATACCCAGCCAGAAAAAGGTAAGAAGTTAGTGATTGATGTTGGTGGAGGCTCAACCGAACTCATTATTGGCAAAGATTTTCAGCCTCTATTAATGGCAAGTCGCAGAATGGGGTGCATCAGTTATGGTTCTAAATTTTTTGCCAAAAATATTATTAATGAAACTAATTTTTCACGAGCCTATCTTGCTAGCCAACAAAAACTGGAAAATATTGCTTGCCGATATAAACTGCAAGGTTGGGATTGTGCTTTTGGTGCTTCAGGAACGATCAAAACAATCCGTGAAGTACTGTTTCAATTAGGTGAAGTAGATGGCATCATCACGCCAGAACGTTTGATGAAATTGAAGAAATTAGTACTAAAATATAAAAATTTTAAATACATTAACCTACCTGGTTTATCGGTGGATCGTATCCATGTTTTTGTGCCTGGATTAGCTATTTTATGTGGTATATTTGATTCCTTACAGATAAAGGAATTATCTTTGTCTGAAGGCACATTGCGTGAAGGTGTACTCTATGAAATCGCAGGACGTTTTCGTCATCAAAACATTTCTCATCGTACAGCGTTTAGTTTAGCTGATTACTATAATATAGATCGAGAACAAACAAATCGAGTTTCAAATACTCTCGAAATTTTATATCAACAATGGGCAAAACAAAATCCAAAATTAACTAACCATCAATTAAAAGTACTTCTTGTCTGGGCTGCTATGTTGTATGAAATCGGATTAAATATAAATCACAATGGCTTACACCGTCATTCTTCTTATATTTTATATAATATAAATCTCCCAGGATTCAATCAAGAGCAACAATTATTGCTAGCTACATTAGTGAGATACCATAAAAAAAGTATCAAGTTTTGTGATATTCCTAAGCTAAATCTGTTTAAAAAAAAACAATTTATACCAATGATCAAGCTATTACGTTTAGCAACGCTTCTTAATAATCAACGTCAATCAACAACAACGCTAACTTCTCTACGTTTGCATGCTGATCACAGTCATTGGACGCTATACTTCCCAGCTTACTATTTTCAACAAAATGCGTTAATGTTTTTAGATTTAAAAAAAGAACAAAAATACTGGAAAGAGATACCTGGATGGAAATTAAATATTAAAGAGGAATCTAGTTGATTTATTGGTGTTGTAAAAGTAAAATTTATCACTACATATCCTCATTGATTAGTTATTGCATGTTACTTCCTAGTTGCATAAACACACATAAAGTTGCTATAGAAAAAATATATTCATCAATACTTCTTTTATGATCATCCGAATAATTAAGTAAATGAGATTGTTGAATAGTATTGCTCATATCCAATAAAACTTAAAGTTATGGAAAAGTGCCTGTATTCCGCGAAAACTAAATCCGATATTCTTGATTTAAGAGGCTTGTTATTTAATTCTAACATTCAATTCTAAATTAACATTCTTTAATTTTGTTAATATATTATTAACTGAACCTTCATGTACTATAGAACTATGTTCTATAGTATAAATCTTTATCTACAGCAAATATGTGTTTCATCACATCAAAATATTCGTTTTACCCAGCATGAAAATGTATTATTTATAGATACTAGTTATGTTACTAATACCTAGTATCCCTTTAAAAGGTTAAAGATAAATAAAAATCAAAACCTTGAATATAGAATATTTGTACTACATGTTTAATATGTGATTAATATAATTAAAATGTACTACGCTCCATTCCATGGAGCGTAGTTTTACTATTATGTCTCATTTTAGAGATTTTCTACTAAACCATTTGTTTGATAACAATATATAAAATTCATACCTCTTGATCTATAAGATGTATGAATTTTTTTACTAATTTTTGACTAAAACTTGATTGTGCTCTCACTGGAGAGAAACATGAATATCAAAATAGTAAGGTAGTTTTTGAATTTATAAAAGAACATGATTTTATCAAAAATATCCCAGCTACCTATATCCTCTATGAGATATATAAAAAGCAGCACTGACAATGCTACGAATATAATCCATAGCAAGATTATATTATACGCTTAACATGCTAATAGCATTAGCTTAGATAGCTTAGATAAAATATCTAAGAGCAACCAAGAAGATCTTGTATATCTAAATACATTATTTACTAGATTTACTAGGTCGCAATTCTGGAAATAGAATAACATCACGAATGGTATGGTTATCTGTTAATAACATGATCATTCGATCAATACCAATACCTAAACCCGCCGTGGGTGGAAGCCCATACTCTAATGCAGTAATATAGTCTTTATCATAAAACATTGATATGTCATCACCTACATCTTTCTGATGCATCTGCTCAGAAAATCGTTTAGCTTGATCTTCTGCATCATTTAGTTCAGAAAATCCATTGCCAATTTCATAACCACCAATAAAACATTCAAATCGATCAGCAATAAATGGATTTTTATCATTACGACGAGCTAACGGAGATACTTCGGTTGGATATTCGGTAATAAATGTTGGTTGGATTAGATGGTTTTCTGCTACTGCTTCAAAAATCTTATATTGTAGGCGTCCTAAACCCCAGCCTGTTTCTGGTTCAATATTAAGTGATTGAATGATTGATATTGCTTTATTTATATCATCCAAATCATCCAGTGTTGTTTCTGCACGATATTTTACTATGGCTTCTTTCATACTCATTTTACTAAATGGCTGCTCAAAATCAAATAGATACTTGCCATATTTTACTTTAGTTGTACCCAATACTTCTTGTGTTACCGTTCGGAATAACTCCTCAGTTAATGTAATGAGATTTTTGTAATCAGCATAGGCCATATAAAGTTCCATCATTGTAAATTCTGGATGATGTTTTGCGGAAATACCTTCATTACGAAAATTACGATTAATTTCAAAAACTCGCTCAAATCCACCAATCACTAAACGTTTTAAATAAAGTTCTGGTGCTATACGTAGATACATATCAATATCTAACATATTATGATGAGTAATAAATGGACGCGCTGATGCACCTCCAGGTATAGTCTGGATCATAGGTGTCTCAACTTCCATAAAATCTTTACTAATCATAAAGTTACGTACAGCAGATAGCATACGTGAACGAGTAATAAAAGTACGTCGTGTTCGATCATTCGCAATGAGATCAAGATAACGTTGGCGATAACGGATTTCCTGATCTACGAGCCCATGGAATTTATCTGGAAAAGGGCGTAATGCTTTAGTTAATAAGCACATTTCATAACCATGAATGGTTAACTCACCTGTTTTTGTTTTGAATAATTTACCTTTAACGCCAAGAATATCTCCAAGATCCCATTTCTTAAATTTTTCATTATAGATCCCTTCAGGTAAATCATTGCAAGAAGTATAAATCTGAATCCGTCCTCCCATATCTTGTAAGGTAGCAAAAGAAGCTTTGCCCATTATACGACGTGTGATCATTCTTCCGGCAATAGATACATCAATATTCATTGCAATAAGTTGTTGCGCAGTATAATCCCCATATTTGTCATATAAATCACTAGATAAATATTCCCGTCGAAAGTTATTAGGAAAAGCAATGCCATTAACACGCAATCTAGCTAATTTTTCTCGACGAGTTCTTAATTCATTATTAAATAAAAGGTTCTGTTTAGAACTCAGTTTTTGATGCATTTTCCCCTCATAAGCCAGCTTTTAAACTTGCTTCAATGAATTTATCAAGATCGCCATTAAGTACAGCTTGGGTATTACGATTTTCAACGCCAGTACGTAAATCTTTAATTCGAGAATCATCTAGCACATAAGAACGAATTTGACTACCCCATCCAATATCAGATTTATTTTCTTCCAATATTTTTTTATCGGCATCTTTCTTTTGCGTTGCAAGTTTATATAATTTTGCTTTTAGCTGTTTTAAAGCCTGATCTTTATTCTTATGTTGTGAACGCTCATTCTGACATTGAGTAACAATGCCTGTTGGTATATGTGTTATACGTACCGCTGACTCCGTTTTATTAACATGTTGCCCACCTGCTCCTGATGCGCGATAAACATCAATATACAAATCTATGGGATTGATTTCAATATTAATATCATCATCTACTTCTGGATAAATAAAAGCTGCACTAAAAGAGGTATGTCGACGCCCACTTGAATCAAAAGGGCTTTTACGTACTAATCGATGAACACCTGTTTCAGTACGGAACCAACCATATGCATACTCACCGATAATTTTTATCGTAGCAGATTTTAAACCAGCCACTTCGCCATCTAGCTCTTCAATAATCTTGGTTTGAAACCCTTTTGAATCAGCCCAGCGTAGATACATACGCATTAACATACTAGCCCAATCTTGTGCTTCTGTTCCACCAGAACCTGCTTGCAAATCAAGATAACAATTAGCACGATCATGTTTACCTGAAAACATACGGCAAAATTCTAATTTGCCTAACTTTCTTTCCAAGTGCACTAATTCTGTTACTGCCTCATTAAAAACTTCTTCATCATTGCCTTCTATTGCCAGATCAAGTAACCAGGATACATCATGTAAACCTTTTATTAAAAGATCGATGCCTTTTACAATCGCTTCAAGAGCAGCACGTTCCTTAGTCAAAACTTTCACTTGAGCATATTCATGCCATATATTGGTCCGTTTTAGCTCTTTGTTTATTACCTCCAAACGCTCTTTCTTAGCATTATAGTCAAAGATGCCCCTCAAGATCCTAGTTCGTTCAGATAGATTCTGAATCTGATTTTTGATTAGATGAATCTCAAACATGGTTTATATATTTATATTTTCTAAAAGTCATAAAGATATCTTGTTTATTGAAGCGGATCTAGTTGCTGTATGGGAATTTTTTGGTAATACGCTGTATAATAACGTATTTAGAGGTTAAAACAACCAATGTAGTCCATGAAAGTAACATTATAAATAGCGCCGCTTAATGTAGGGATTCGTGCATACCGTGAACAACATGTTGCATAATAATAAAAAATTGCAACCTTTTCCACTTTAAGTAAATAACAATGGTTTTAGCTTATGGACTCTTCAGAAGGCCAAAAATGTTGAATAAGTAACTGAATATTACGATTACCACGATATTCATTGACATCTAGTTTATAAACTAATTCAACTATTTTTATGCTATGATCAGGCCAATATGTAGTATCAATATTAAAGGCAATACCCTCTATCAAAGCACCGCCAACTAGAGGTTCTAAAAGCATTTTTAAATGATTATCTCCAACAAGACGCTGTTGTAGTAACTTAAATTTTCCATCAAAAATAGGCTCAGGAAAAGCCTCTCCCCATGGACCAGCATTTCTGATGAGTTCAGCCATATCTAAAGATAACTCTTCATTATTGAGCTCACCATCACTCCAAATTACCGCTTCAAGCGTATTATGATCCAATGATTCTGTAATTAAATTAGAAAAGTGTTCTTGAAACTGACTAAATTTACGCTCCTTAAGCGTTAATCCTGCAGCCATAGCGTGGCCGCCAAATGTTAAAATTAATCCTGGATTTAGTGTATTTAAACGTTCTAGTGCATCTAGCAAATGTAATCCATGGATAGAGCGCCCAGAGCCTTTTAAAATCCCTTTACCTACTGATGCAAAGACGATAACAGGACGATGAAAACGCTCTTTAATTCTTGAAGCCAATATTCCAGATACTCCTTGATGCCATTGTGGATGATAAAGAACTAGACCATTTGGTATGTGATGATATTTTTTTTCTGTTTCTGAAAAGATATGTAAAGCTTCTTGTTGCATATCTTGCTCAATTTTGCGACGAGTGCGATTTAAACTATCTAATTTATTAGCTAATTTCCTAGCATAAACAATATTATCGGTCAATAGCACTTCCACACCGATTGACATATCATCTAATCTTCCAGCAGCATTCAGTAGTGGCCCGATGAAGAAACCTAAATCATTGGCAACGATACGGCTAACATTACATTTAGAAACTTCAATCAAAGCTTTGATGCCAATACAACCTCTGCCAGTCCGAATGCGATTTAAACCTTGATAGACTAAGATACGATTATTCTTATCTAAGGGAGCAACATCAGCTACTGTCCCTAATGCTACTAAATCTAATAATTCAGCCAAATTAGGTATCTTGTTCAATGTCTTTGAAAACCAACCAGCCTGGAGCAATGCAGCACGTAAGGCTGACATCAAATAAAAACTAACACCAACACCAGATAGGGCTTTTGATGGAAAATGACAATCAGCTAAATTAGGATTAATAATTGCTTCTGCACAAGGTAGGTTTTTACCTGGTAAATGATGGTCGGTAATTATCACTTTTATATCATTTTGATGAGCAAACGAAACTCCTTCATAGGAAGATATACCATTATCAACGGTAATAATAAGTTGTGCTTTTTTTTTAATAACTTCCTCAACAACTTGAGGGCTCAGACCATAGCCACCTTCCAACCTATTGGGTATAAAATAATCAAAATAACGATATCCCATTGCATTAAGAGCTCTCAGTGTTAATGCTGTACTCGTTGCACCATCAACGTCGAAGTCACCCACTACAATAATCTGCCAATTTTCATTCAAAGCTGTCATCAATAACCGAACCGCGGTTTTAATACCATTCAGTGATTTGTAATGCAGTAATCCTTTGGCACTTGTTTCTAATTCATGTTCTGAGAGAACACCTCTCATAGCATATAAACGGCGTAACAATGGAGATAAATTAGCAGGAAGATGACTATCATCTGCTTGCGGTCTGCGACGAAACTGTATTTTCATATTTATTGTTAACTCATATTTTATTTATTTTTATTTATTAAATGTTTCTTATTCTTTAACTGTATTCTCTAGGATTATCGAATGAGGTATTAGTGTACTAGCTTCTATAAAATGTATGTTCTATTAATACTTAGCATATAATCAGTATTATATTGCGTCGCATAATCTCAACTGTTTGCATTATTAAATTTGAAAATTCTTGTTCATTTAACCAATGATATGCTCATAGGGCCTTCAATCATCACTATATCTTGAGGATTAATCTATGGTTTTCTTGACTTATAGTTAAGAGCATTACAAGTAATGTTACTGTATAGTAGTACAGCTTTATTAAAGTAATTTTTATTAAAAAATTACTTTAATAAAGCTTCAATCAACATCAATAAGTACTATAAAAATTTGATCATGAAATATTAAAATAAAATCTGCTTTAACGCTATCTACTATTCTCAATTTTAAATCATAAAATATAGCATTTTAATAAATCCTTATCGGCTTGAATTTTCTTTAATGGTTCCATAATTAGATAATGCAGAATTTGATACTGAAGAAAGAAGATTAACAAATCATACAAAATATACTTGAACATTACTTCATTTCGCGGATGACATTGCATGTCATTTTCTCATTTGCTCTGTGGCAACATGGATATAGATCTATGTCATAGAAAGACTGTTATGTTCCAAAAAAACATTTATACCACACGTATATCTACGTCATGATTTAAGAAAATCTACAACCAATGCATGTCTTAATACATGCTAAGAAAGTTTTGTGTTATTAATTCAGAATTATAAAGAATATTTAATGAAATACCAAAAAGTCTATCATGTCATTTTATGTCTTGCTTATTCGAAAATCACATTTTATTACTTAGTCTATAAGATAGAATAAAATTGAACCATGTTGCATTAAATGAGTTTTTAACTAAAACCTATTCAGACAAAATAGCAATCATTGTTTTTTTACCTTTTCTCACTACCCGAATAATACATGAGAGCAAATTCACATGTGCTAATGTTAGTTAAATCAGTTAAAATACGTAATCCAAATGCATAAAACACCTAAAGTATGGTTTTCTATCTCAGTTCAATTGAGATCATGAGTGATAAGAATATTCAATTAATCTTTAATTTAATTTTTATTAAAATTTTTAAGTAGCCGTTTTGAAAATTTAGTCGCTAACAATTGTGTCTTTGGATCATTGTTATATGATTTCATGATAGAAATACTGGAATACCTGTCTTAATAGACAGTAAGTAAATAAATCGAAATTGTTACTTTATCGCTACTTTCTATGTGTTCGAACAGAAAATATTGTAAATCCATAACGTCTATCTTAGATAGCTCATAACCATGATAATGTAACCAGTGAACTCATATTTCTAAGTCAGCACGATAAGAAGAAAAACGTACTGGCAACGAAGTCATACTCAAGATAAGTAATATCAAAAACTGCTCTATTAATGGATAGACTGTCTTTATGTTCAGTGGACATAGCAGTTATTCATAATAAATTGATTCCATTTGCTGGTTCTTTCTAAACCAATAAGAAACAAATGAAGTACAATAACCTGTATAGTATATTGATAAGTTATGTAATTCCATGAACTATTCAGTATGGTTAATAGAGCATGGTTGACAGTATGCATCCGTGAAGATACAGCTACTTAAGTCTCTGTATCATACAGACTGATTCCGTCTCTATATAAAGACGGTGTTTTTAAAAAAATAGATTAGGATCTATTCATATTATGGGAATAATGTTGTGTTTTCTGTTTATGTGGATAATCTAATATCACCTATTTGGTCTTAAACGGTGTTTTATGATTTTTTTTAGCAAAATTACAGGTTACCCTCATTATTTTTAATTATAAAAATAATAAGCTTATTATCCCTTAAATGGTGACTCATAATTACATTGATAGGCTAATTTCTTAAAGTTTTTGAGATATACAAAAGATCATGAAATAATATATTAAATTCATATTTAATCGTTAGTAGTTTCCTTCTAGATCCTGGAAGGAGTTAAGATAGCATGATATTTAAAGCTGATGTCTCTTTTTCTTTATTTTGAAAACTTTTCAGGATACACATCCTTAAAAGTTTTCAAAATAAAGAAAAACATCTCTAACACTGCGACCAGCATTCTGGAACCTCTACCAATACTTCTTTTATGAAGTAAAATCAGTGCTGATATAAAGCAATCATTTATCCTTTTTTATAAAGGATTATCTTTCTTGTATTGAAAGATCTTAGCACATATAATTACCGCCAATCCAATTACTATCTGGTTATCTTTATTACTGCTTCTTGATAGTACTTTTATTCATGTTATCATGTTTTATCAATTACAGTGTATCACTCTCCGCATGTAAGATATTACAGAATTCATTAGGAATGATGACACAAATAAATAATATTAAAATACAATAAGTCATTTCTATATTTGCTCCTAGTTTTATCCTGCTAGGAGCAAATATAGAAAGAGCGTGATCTCGCTACCTGTTATTTTAACAGCATCATATAATGAACCATTAATTAGTTAATCCTGCGGCCGCACGAAGATCAGTGACTTTATCTATTTTTTCCCATGGAAATTGAGAACGTCCAAAATGGCCATATGCTGCAGTTTGATGGTAAATAGGTTGCAATAAATCAAGCATTTTTACTAGTCCATAAGGGCGTAGATCAAAAATTTCATTGACTAAATGAATTAGAGTTTCATTAGCTATTTTTTCTGTACCGAAAGTTTCAATCATTATGGATGTTGGCTCAGCAATACCAATTGCATATGAAATTTGAATTTCACAACGATCTGCAAGTTTTGCGGCAACAATATTTTTTGCTACATAACGTGCAGCATAAGCAGCAGAGCGATCAACTTTAGAGGGATCTTTGCCAGAAAAAGCTCCTCCGCCATGGTGGGCCATGCCACCATATGTATCGACAATAATTTTACGTCCAGTTAAACCACAATCGCCCATTGGGCCTCCTATAACAAAACGGCCTGTTGGATTAATAAAATATTTGGTATTTTTATTAATCCATTCTTCTGGTAATACTGGCTTAATAATTTCATCCATTACACCTTCCAATAAGGTTACTTGTTTAATTTCTTCAGCATGTTGAGTAGATAAGACAATCGTATCAATGCCCACTATTTTAGTATTTTCATACCGAAAAGTAATTTGGCTTTTAGCATCTGGTCGTAACCAGGGCAGTGTGCCGTTTTTTCGAACTTTAGCTTGGCGTTCAACTAATCTATGAGCATAAGTAATTGGTGCTGGCATAAAAACATCAGTTTCATTATTAGCATAACCAAACATAATTCCTTGATCCCCAGCTCCTTGTTCAAAGGGATTCGCGCGATCAACACCCTGATTAATATCAGGAGATTGTTTTCCAATTGCACTAATAACAGCACAAGAGTTAGTATCAAAACCCATATCAGAGCTAGTGTAACCAATTTCGCGTATTGTACGCCGTGTAATTTCTTCAATATCCACCCAAGCACTTGTTGTAATTTCACCACCTACTATTACCATACCTGTTTTTACGTAAGTTTCACAGGCAACGCGTGCTTGCAGATCTTGTGCAATAATGGCATCCAGAACTGCATCGGAAATTTGGTCAGCAATTTTATCAGGATGTCCTTCTGAAACAGATTCAGAAGTAAAAAGATGTACCGCCATAGATCTTTGAATACCTTAAAATTTGGAGAAACTGCATTAACTGGATGACTATCCAGATATTTATTTTAATTTTAATTTAATACTAAGGCTAGTTGTTTTTATATTTAAAAGTTCAATTTCTGAATAGAGATAAATTTCGTTATCTCTATTCAGAAATTGAACTTTTCTTCCAATCAAGGTATAAATAACATGATAAATGGTTGACTTCGTGTTTATCATGTTGATATACGATATACAGTATTATACTGATGCTATTTTAATTTAGCATAGCGCATTTCTGTAATGCACTCCAACACTAACTATTCGTATCTTTAGATGAATATGTAATTTCCATGATTAATAAATAGTACATGACCAATCATTTATGATCAATTAATATAGCTTCATTTTTATACACCGATGTTCATTGTCTTGCTCCATATTTATGCTCAAAGTTGCAAATATGGTACGCGGTTAAAAGAAAGTACAATCATGTATTAATAAGTGATTGTTGTTTTTAAAAACAAATTATTATTGCTAATAACTCTCGTTAATTAAAAAGAGTTATTACTTTTTCTAAAGTAGAAAGAAACCTATTAAGGTATATTCGCCAATATACCTGTATTAATCTAGCAATCCATGCACATGTTAGACAAAGTTACTTCCTATGTTAATTTTATAACATAAATAATGCCTTCAGAAGACATGTTCTATAACTTTAGAAGTCTTCTGGTACATGTGAAATAAAGGTTTTTGAATGGCATTTCTTCATGGGTAATAATCTTATATTATAGAGAAAATGATATAGATGATTAGCAATTGATCAGATTTTACCATCAAAGCGGTTCAGACTTCGGATGAATATCCGAAGTCTGAACCGCTTTGAGTTCATATAAATAAAAATTTTTTCTAAATTAGAATCATGTAACACTTCATTTGATCTGAAGTGAATCTTGGAGTTACTATATAATGACATTATCCTTATATATGTTTTTTGATTTTCAAGCCATAAAATGTTATTAATTTCATTAACAACTAAGAATCATAAGATGGAACTTTGTAATAGAGTAATATGATCCATTATGAATTTACTACCTTACAATATTTTAAAGTAAGTATTTTTATGTGCTCTACAATCAGACCTCTATAAATATTTACAATCAGACCTCTATAAATATTATAGAGGTCTGATTGTAGTAAAACCTCTGCTGATGCAGCAAGATGATTTATTTTATAAATCTTTTCTTACTATAAATTGATAAGTTTTTAAAAAACGACTTGACGATCTAGATAGTTTTCATAGGATAACGCATCAAGATAAATATAAATAGTTCTACCTTGATGGATAGAACCAATGAACTCCGTTCATTGGTTTTTTTAAAACAATCTTGGCGATCATTTCATGTTATGATCCAACGCTTGTCTTCTTCATTAAGTTAAGAAATGATTCATTTATTTTAGTATTTTAGCTATTACTATTTTAGTAGTAAAGAGTTCTTAACCTTACAATTATACTGCTCGATAACAGCAAAAATACGATGGAGTCCTCCTTGTTATAGTAGTAGGAGGATTTACTTGCAAGATCTCTAAAATTATTTTAGACAACTTTAGCTTACTAAAAAATCTGATTTGATCAACACCTAGTGAAGCGTATGTTATTGATTTAATGGTATAACACAAAGCCTTTAACAATTGTTTTAACATTAAAGATACGTATAAAATTCATTATTTAGATTAAACAGAATGAAATATTCTCCTATTCTTTGTACGAAATGTACATTCTAACGACATTAGAGATTACAATTACATTGTAATTGTAATGATAATATCAATATAAAGTTTTACGGTAAATAAAACTATGGCACATTTAATATAAAATATACTGGTTAAATAGTATATTGATTTCTCTTTGTAATTATGCACGATGCAATTTAGAAAGAGAACTATTAAACATCAGTATAACATTGAGCGATTTTAAATTACAATATTTTTAATCACTAACAAACCTTTGGATGAAATACGGCCAAAGCATCGCAACTCTCTCTTGACAACATTTTTCAACACTCCGTACTACTAATCGAGTAGAGTACGGAGTGTATACTATAAGAGTACGGAGTGTATACTATAACTTAATTAGTTTTAAAACAAAGGTAAAAGCTTAAGAAATTATTGAGCGATACAATCATCGCTAATTACAATAATTAAAATACGATTTATTACAGCTAATGGTATAGCACATTGATTTTTATCAGAAATGTTTATTATTTTGTATTTTATTTGCCTATATGAATAGGAATTTTGAAACCTGTCATGACATTTACAATGTATAAAAGATCATCCGTATTTATCATTTATTACTTTGATATTTTAATTCATCTTAGATGGCTAGTATAAGTTATCCTTCATTGTTAATAACCTGAAGCTACATATAGAGTTTACAAGGAAGTCATTATGGTTGGTCAACATTAAAATGTTAGTTATTAAATCAACAACATTGTTATTAACAATTAAAAAAATGTATTGAATCTTAACAGAGTGCAAATGAGCTATTATCAACGGATTAGTAGATCTATATCTTGAATGTGGAAAACATATCAATAATATGGCAAAAAATCAATTTAAACATATCAGTGTATTACTTAATGAGTCAATCAGTGGATTGCACATCAAAGAAACAGGTATTTATGTTGACAGTACATTTGGCTGTGGAGGACATTCAAAATTAATTCTTTCCAAGTTAGGTAGAGAAGGACGTTTAATAGCAATAGATCGTGATCCTCATGCAGTTGCAGCTGCTAAAAAAATAATTATTGATACTAGATTTTCAATTAAACATGCTACTTTTTCTCAATTACAGACATGTATTGAACAAGAGGGATTAATAGGAAAGATTAATGGCGTACTGTTCGATTTAGGCGTTTCGTCATCTCAATTAGATGATCCAGATAGAGGTTTTTCTTTTATGCATGATGGTCCATTAGATATGCGCATGGATCCAACAACAGGGCAATCTGCTGCACAATGGTTGATGCAAGCAGGAGAATCAGATATAGCCTGGGTATTAAAAACGTATGGCGAAGAAAGATTTGCTAAAAGAATTGCAAAAGCAATTGTGGATCGAAACCATCATGCATCGAAGAACCCATTAAAACGAACACAAGAACTGGCAAAATTGATAGCGCAAGTTAGTCCTTGTACGGAAAAACATAAGCATCCAGCAACACGATCGTTTCAATCAATTCGCATTTATATTAATAATGAATTGGAAGAAATTACAAAAGCGCTCCAGGCTTCATTAAATATACTTGCGCCAAAAGGACGCTTATCAGTTATTAGCTTTCACTCATTAGAAGATAGGCTTGTTAAGCATTTTATCCGAACACATAGCGAAGGAGTTACAGTGCCACTTAGATTACCATTAACCGATACACAATTAAAGTCGATGAGTCGACCAATATTATTGAAAGCACTAGGTAAAATAAAACCGACACAAAGAGAAATTATTGAAAATCCGCGCTCTAGAAGCTCAATTGTACGTGTTGCTGAAATGTTGGAATAATAATAATGGCAAAAAAATATAGCTTAATTAGGATAATTGCCTATGATATTTTGTGGAATGGAATTACTCCACTAATTCTGTTTATACTAATTATTGTATCAGCAATTTCAATTATTACTGTCAGTCACCACACACGGCTACTAACGGTCAAGAAGGATTTGATGACAGAAGAAAAAGAGTCTTTAGATATAGAATGGCGAAATTTGATTTTGGAAGAAAGTTCATTAGTAAATCATAGTCGTATTGAACGCTTTTCTATGGAAAAGCTACACATGATCCATGTGGATCCAACGCAAGAACATATTTTGATGACTAAATAGTTTTAGTAAATAGGTAAACAATATGAAGCCTAAGCGCTTAATAAAGCATAGACGGCAGTACGAAACAAAAACTAGTTATGTCAGTTGGCGCTTCTTATTATTGTGCTCCAGTATAGGATTAGCATTAATCATGCTGATTATTCGTGTTACTTATTTGCAAGTAATTAATCCAAAAAAATTAGTTAAAGAAGGTGATATGCGTTCACTGCGCGTTCAAACAGTAGCAGTTGCTCGCGGTATGATAAGCGATCGGGATGGACGTCAATTAGCAGTGAGTGTTCCTGTTTATGCTATTTGGGCTGATCCCAAAATAGTTTATGAACATGGCGGATTAACTAATGATGAGCGTTGGCAAGCATTAGCAAATGAGTTAAAGGTTCCACTTGCACACGTAAACCATAAAATTACTGTTAATATTAACAGTCGGTTTGTTTATTTAGCTCGTCAAGTCAATCCATCTATTGCTGAATATATTGGTAAGCTAAAAATAGCTGGTATTTATCTGCGCAAAGAGTCACGTCGTTATTATCCATCTAGCCCAGTTACAGCTCATTTGATTGGAGTAACAGATATTGATGGAAAGGGAATTGAAGGAATTGAAAAAAGCTTTAACTATCTGTTAACTGGAGCTCCTGGTGCAAGGATAGTACGCCAAGATCGATGCGGGCGCGTTATTGAAGATATTTCTTCTATTGATAAAAAAGCTGCTCACGACTTAGTATTAAGTATTGATGAGCGCATACAGTCGCTAGTTTATCGAGAATTAACGCGAAGCGTAATTGATAATAGAGCTAAATCAGGTATTGCTATTTTGGTAGATGTTCATACGGGTGAAGTATTGGCGATGGCTAATAGCCCATCTTATAACCCAAATAATCTTGCTGGCACCACAACCGCAGTTATGCGTAATCGTGCAATCACTGATGCATTTGAACCTGGCTCAATAGTAAAACCAATGGTGATTATTGGGGCATTAAATAACGGCATTATTAATGCTAATAGTGTGTTAAATACTAAACCTTATACAATAAGCGGCCATGAAATTAAAGATGTATCAAGGTATAGTGAGTTATCTATTACTGGTATTTTACAAAAATCAAGTAATGTAGGTATTTCAAAGTTAGCATTAGCAATGCCTGCAAATGAACTGATAGATATTTATGCACGTTTTGGCTTAGGTAAGCCAACAAATTTAGGATTAATTGGGGAAAGTAGTGGGTTTTTTCCTAGTAAAAAAATACGATGGTCTGAATTTGAAAGAGCAACCTTTTCTTTTGGTTATGGGTTAATGGTAACCCCATTACAGTTGGCAAGAGTTTATGCAACAATCGGAAGTTTTGGAGTTTATCGTCCTCTATCCATTACTAAAATTAATGCGCCAGTATCAGGTTCTCGTATTTTCCCTGAGTCGATTATGCGGACAGTAGTTCACATGATGGAAAGTGTTGCATTGCCTGGAGGAAGTGGCGTTAGCGCAGCAGTTAAGGGTTATCGCATAGCCATTAAAACAGGTACAGCAAAAAAAGTAGGTAATAATGGCCATTACATTAATCAATATATTGCTTCTACGGCTGGGGTTGCACCAGCAAGCAACCCCAGATGTGCTTTGGTTGTAATTATTAATGAACCTACAGCGGGTAAATATTACGGTGGTGCTGTATCTGCACCAGTATTTGGAAGCATCATGAGCGGTGTTTTACGTTTAATACATGCAGAACCTGATGGATTGACCTTACATGATGCATCAGTAATCAATAAGATAAAAAAAGAGGATACAGGTGGAAAATCGTAATCTACGCGCTTTACTTGTTCCACTAGGTATTAATGCACCAGATAAGGTGTTGCGAGAAATGACGCTAGATAGCCGTAAGGTAGATGTCGGCGATGTTTTTGTAGTCGTTAAAGGCCATCAAAAAGATGGAAGTCAATATATCGCGCAAGCCATTGCACAAGGCGCCGCTGCAATTATTACTGAAGCACAAAGAGGTATAGAAGGTGGAATAATTAAATATATGCATGGTGTTCCTATCATTTATATTAATGACCTGAATAAACAATTATCACTATTAGCAGGAGAATTTTATCAACATCCAGCTACAAAGTTGCGATTAATTGGCGTAACAGGAACGAATGGCAAAACAACTACAACGCAACTTATTGCTCAATGGGCAAGAGAGCTTAATGAAGTCAGCGCCGTCATGGGAACTATAGGAAACGGAATATTAGGACAAATTGTACCTAGCACAAATACCACAGGCTCAGCGGTTGGTATTCAAGCTGAACTACAATTTTTGCTTGATAAACAAGCTACTTTAGTTGCAGTAGAAGTTTCATCACACGGTTTAGTGCAACATCGAGTTTTAGCTATTCCTTTTAGTGCTGCAGTATTTACTAATTGTAGCCGTGATCACCTTGATTATCATGGTGATATGAAAAGTTATGCCGCAGCAAAATGGCTATTATTTTCTACTCATAAATCTAATACACAGATCATTAATGTAGATGATGATACAGGTTTGCGATGGCTGAAAAAATTACCACATGCATGTGCTGTCTCGATGGAGAAATGTATACCTAATAATTGGCAAGGTGCTTACGTACTAGTAGAACAAGTAAAGTATCATGATTGTGGGGCAACTATTCATTTTAATTCAACGTGGGGAATTGGAAAGCTAAAAAGTCCATTAATAGGGGATTTTAATGTTCAAAATATTATGCTGGCCATGGCGACTCTTTTAATGATGGGATATCCATTGCATGCAGTAATACAATCATCGCATATTTTGCGTCCAATTTGTGGTCGAATGGAAGTCTTTACTGCAGTAAGTCGCCCAACTGTTGTAGTTGATTATGCTCACACTCCTGATGCATTGCAGAAAGCATTACGTGCACTTCGTCTCCATTATCATGGTAGACTTTGGTGTGTTTTTGGTTGTGGTGGTGATCGTGATAAAGGTAAGCGTGCATTAATGGGACGTGTGGCTGAACAGTATGCTGATACTGTGGTAGTAACTGATGATAATCCACGTAGTGAAGAGCCAAAAGCTATTATTAATGATATTTTAAGCGGGTTTCTTGATGTAAAGCAAGCAATACCAATTATTGGGCGAGTAAAAGCAGTTACTAGTACAATTATGCAAGCACATGCTCATGATATTATCTTAATTGCTGGTAAAGGACACGAATATCATCAAATTATTGGCAATCATAGATTTTATTACTCAGATCGCTTGACAGTAGCACAGTTATTAGGGATAAAAGTATGATCCCTATATCGTTAACACAATTAGCCACTCTGACACAAGGTGCTTTGAAGCAAATAGATACAAAAAAGGCACAGAGCATATGGTGTAGTACAGTAACAACAAATAGTCGTGAACGATCTCGTAATAATCTATTTATTGCTTTAAATGGTTACCAGTTTGATGGCCATAATTTTGCTTACGAAGCCGCTGCAGCAGGAGCTAATGCATTATTAGTTGAACGACTATTACCTATTTATTGTCCACAAGTTATTGTCAAAGATACTCACTTAGCAATTGGACAATTAGCTGCCTGGATTCGCAAAAAAACTAAAGCTAAAGTTATTGGTCTGACAGGCTCTTCTGGAAAAACTTCAGTTAAAGAGATGGTAGCCGCTATTTTAGCTCCATGTGGAGCGACACTTTTTACTGAAGGTAATTTGAATAATGATATTGGTGTGCCTTTAACCTTATTGCGCTTGGAGGAAGAGCATCAGTATGCAGTAATTGAAATGGGAGCCAATCATATCGGTGAAATTGCATATACAACCAATATAGTTAGACCTGATATCGTATTAGTTAATAATTTATTTTCTTCCCATCTTGAAGGTTTTGGTTCACTATCCGGTGTTGCTAAAGCAAAAGGAGAAATTTTTCAGGGATTAGCAGAACCAGGAATAGGGATTATTAATTTGTGTAGCCATGATTGGAAAAATTGGAAATCATATTTTACACAAAAACAATCCATTTTGCGTTTTTCACTAACAAAACATAAGAAGGCTGACTTTTATGCAGAAAATATTATCATACAATCAATATGTAGTGAATTTGATATGCATACACCACAAGGTGTAATCTCAATATTTTTACCTTTACCAGGTATACATAATATTGCTAATGCAATCGCAGCGAGCGCGTTAGCAATATCTGTCGGTGCAACACTTGATCAAATTAGTCTTCGATTGGCACATATTCAGCCAATAACCGGGCGCTTATATCCAATTTATTTAGCGCCTGGTAAAGTAATTTTAGATGATACTTATAATGCTAATATCGGATCTATGATTGCTGCTGCCAATGTTTTATCAAAAATGCCTGGGTACCGTATTCTTGTTGTTAGTGATATTGGAGAATTAGGAAATCAGACAGAAAAATGTCATCAAGCAGTCGGTGTTGCTACTCGAACCATGAAGCTTGATCAAGTATTAAGTGTCGGTCAATACAGTATCAATATCAGCCAACATAGCAGCAATGGAGAGCATCTCTCTTCCAAAGAAGCGTTAATTAAAAAATTAATCTCATTAATCAAAAAACATAAAACTGTATCAGTTTTAGTTAAAGGTTCGCGCAATACAAAAATGGAAGAAGTTGTAAATGCCTTACAGGAGTTTTTTTTATGTTGATCTGGTTAGCCGAATATTTAGTTCAATATTTTTCTGGCTTTAATCTTTTTTATTATTTGACATTTAGGGCTATTACGAGTTTATTAACGGCGCTGGCGATTGCACTATGGATGGGGCCTCATGTCATTTCTTTTTTGCAAAAATTACAAATAGGCCAAATTATACGTCATGCTGGCCCAGAATCGCATTTTAGAAAACGTGGAACACCTACTATGGGAGGTGTGTTAATTTTATCTTCTATTATGATTTCAGTCATACTATGGGCTAAATTAAATAATCCATATGTTTGGTGTGTACTCGTTGTTTTGTTTGGATATGGTGTCATTGGTTTTATTGATGATTATCGTAAGGTGATGAGTAAAAATTCTGTAGGTCTTCTCGCTCGTTGGAAATATTTCTGGCAATCCATATTGGCTCTTGGAATCGCATGTACTTTATATAGCACGAGTCAGAATACGGCAGTTACGCAATTAGTTGTCCCCTTTTTTAAGGATTTTATGCCACAACTTGGATTTTTTTATATTGTACTAACTTATTTTGTTATTATTGGAACAAGTAACGCAGTTAATTTAACTGATGGCTTAGATGGTTTGGCCATTATGCCAACTGTTTTTATTTCCGCCGGATTAGCACTGGTAGCTTGGGCTGCAGGTAATTTTAATTTTGCTAACTATTTAAGAATTCCTTATATTAACCATGCAGGTGAATTAGTCGTGGTTTGTACGGCAATGGTTGGAGCTGGTTTAGGATTTTTATGGTTTAATACCTATCCTGCCCAAGTTTTTATGGGAGATGTTGGTTCATTAGCATTAGGTGGCGCACTAGGAACAATTGCAGTTTTACTACGACAAGAATTTTTATTATTAATAATGGGTGGTGTGTTTGTTGCTGAAACCATATCAGTAATTTTACAAGTTGGATCATTTAAACTTTGTGGACAACGTATTTTTCGCATGGCACCTATTCATCATCATTATGAATTAAAAGGTTGTCCTGAACCTCGCGTTATTGTACGTTTTTGGATCATTTCATTAATGTTAGTATTAATTGGTTTAGTAACATTAAAGGTACGTTAATAAAATGGTCAGTTATCAGGGGAAAAAAATTGTTATAATTGGATTAGGTCAGACAGGTCTATCTTGTATTAATTTTTTTCTATTGCGCCAGGTTGTTCCGCGTGTGATTGATACTAGAAGAACACCGCCAAATAAAAGTAAATTGTCCACAGAAGTTGAGCATCACTATGGTAGTTGGAATACTGAATGGTTAATGGAAGCTGATTTAATCGTTGTTAGTCCAGGTGTTTCACTGGATACTAAAGAATTAAAAATAGCAGCAGATAATGGAATTGAAATAATAGGCGATATTGAGCTTTTTTGTCGTGAGGCGCGCAAACCTATTATTGCTATTACTGGATCTAATGGTAAAAGTACAGTTACAGCATTAGTTGGTGAAATGGCAAAAGCAGCTAATTTAAAAGTGGCAGTTGGCGGCAATATTGGTACACCTGCACTAACACTATTAGCTAAAAATTATGATCTGTATGTGTTAGAGCTTTCTAGCTTTCAACTAGAAACAGTATCTAGTTTAAAGGCTGCAGCAGCGGTTATATTAAATGTAACAGAAGATCATATTGATCGATATCCTTTAGGAATAAAACAATATCACGCAGCTAAGTTACGCATTTTTCATAATGCTACTGTGTGTATTATTAATGAGCAAGATCCAAAAACATGGCCATCACTTAACCGTGATGCTCGGTGTATTAGTTTTGGAATTAATGGCGGTGATTATCAATTAAATACCGATCTTCAAGAACAAAAAATAAAAGTGCAGCAAAAACAAAAAATAACAGTACAACCTATTACTATTAGTACTACTAAACTACGTTTAGTGGGACAGCATAATTATCTTAATAGCATGGCTGCGCTGGCTTTAGCGGATTCAGTAAACATTCCTCGTCAAGCAAGTTTAAAAGCATTAATTCAATATTCTGGATTACCTCATCGTTGTCAATTAGTACATCAGCATTTAGGTATTCAATGGATTAATGATTCTAAAGCAACTAATGTTGGCAGTACTGTAGCTGCTTTAACAGGGTTAAGAGTTACTGGAACTCTTTATTTATTGCTGGGTGGAGATGGGAAATCAGCAAACTTTTCACCATTAAAACCGTATGTTTCAAAAAACAATATTAAATTATGCTGCTTTGGCCGTGATGGTTCTCAATTTGCGAAGTTAAAACCACATAGCTTGGTACTTGATACATTGGAACAATGCCTGCGTAACATTGTACGTAAATTGAAATCTGGTGATATTGTACTTCTTTCACCTGCCTGTTCCAGTTTCGATCAATTTTATAATTTTGAACAGCGTGGTGATCAATTTACCAGATTGGCAAAGGAGTTAAGCCAATAATGCAATTTTACTTCAAACCTCTTAAACATTGGATTAACATCGAGTCAAATAATGATGTTATAAATAACACTTTGTATGACCGTACTTTAGTTTGGTTGACGTTAGGTTTAGCCATAATTGGTTTTATTATGGTTACATCTGCTTCAATGCCCATTGGGCAGCGTTTAACACAAGACCCATTTTTCTTTGCTAAACGCGATATTCTTTATCTTATTTTATCATTTTTTTTAGCTTTATTAGTCTTAAATATACCAATGGTCTGGTGGGAAAAATATAACTTTTTATTATTAATCACCTCTTTAATTTTGTTATTATTAGTACTGCTTACTGGCACTGCAGTTAATGGAGCATCTCGATGGATTAATACTGGAATTCTCTGTATACAGCCATCTGAGATCACCAAACTATCTCTATTCTGCTATCTATCTAGTTATTTAGTAAGAAAAAGTGATGAAGTACGAACACGATTTTTAGGCTTTATCAAGCCTATGTGCATTCTAATATTGATGGCTATTTTGTTACTATTACAACCAGATTTAGGAACACTAATTGTATTAGTTGTGACGACTTTAGCGCTGTTATTTCTTGCTGGAGCGAGATTGATGTCTTTTATTATAGGTATTATTATTTTTGCAATAGGTATTATTGGATTAATTTATTTTGAACCTTATCGATTACATCGCATAACTTCTTTTCTTAATCCATGGGCGGATCCTTTTGGAACTGGCTATCAACTAACACAATCTTTAATGGCGTTTGGGCGTGGTAAATTATGTGGACAAGGCTTAGGTAATTCTATTCAAAAATTAGAATATTTACCTGAAGCACATACTGATTTTATTTTATCAGTCTTAGCAGAAGAACTTGGTTATATTGGTGTTGTGTTAGTACTATCCATGTTATTTTTTATTGCTTTACGCAGTATGCTTATTGGAAAACGAGCATTAGATGCAAAGCAATACTTTTCTGGTTATTTAGCTTGTTCAATTGGAATTTTGGTTACCTTTCAAGTATTAGTTAATGTTGGAGCAGCAACAGGTATGTTGCCAACTAAGGGATTGACTTTGCCGTTAATTAGTTATGGTGGCTCTAGTCTATTAATTATGTTTATAGCCATGGCTATCTTATTACGTATTGACTTTGAAACGCGCCTTAAAAGAACGCAAGCATTTCTAGGAAAAATAAAATGAACCAACAAAAACGCCTTATTATTATGGCAGGAGGTACAGGAGGACATGTTTTTCCTGGGCTTGCCATTGCTGATTATCTAAAGCAAAAAGACTGGGATGTACGTTGGTTAGGAACTGCTGATAGGATTGAAGCACATTTAGTTCCTCAGAACGGTATTGAAATTGATTTTATAAACATTTCACCTTTACGAGGTAAAGGTATTAAGGCATGGGGTCTGACACCATTTAAAATTATTAGAGCAATAAAACAGGCCAGAATAATTATACAGCGCTATCAACCTGACGTAGTATTAGGGATGGGTGGATATGTTTCTGGACCTGGCGGCATCGCTGCATGGTTATGTAATGTACCAATTGTAGTACATGAACAAAATGGAGTAGCTGGATTAACTAATCGTTGGTTAGCGAAAATTGCTACGTGTGTTTTGCAGGCATTTCCAAGTGCATTTCCTGATGCTCTAGTAGTGGGAAATCCAGTTCGTAAAACCGTTTTAGCATTGCTTGAACCCGAAAAACGTTTAATTGATCGTGATGGAACTATTCGAATATTAGTGATCGGTGGCAGTCAAGGAGCCAGTATTTTAAACCAGACATTACCAGAGGTAGCTGCTCAATTAGATGGAAAAGTAAATATTTTTCATCAAACAGGTAAAGGAGCTCAAAAAATAACAGAAATGTTATATAAAACGTTATGTGTTAAATCAGATCATTATAAAGTAACCGAATTCATTAGTGATATGGCTGCAGCTTATGCTTGGGCAGATCTCATCATTTGCCGTGCCGGTGCTTTAACGGTTAGTGAAATTGCTGTTGCTGGCCTGCCTGCAATTTTTGTTCCTTTTCGGCATAAGGATCGACAGCAATACTTCAATGCATTACCGCTAGAGAAGGCTGGCGCAGCAAAAATTATTGAGCAATCGCAATGTTCAGCAGATGTTTTGGTAACATTATTACGTCAATGGTCGCGTAAGAAATTATTAGACATGGCCAAAAAAGCTCGCATGATATCAATTACTGATGCCACAAAACGTATAGCATCAACATTAATAGAAGTTGCTAAATGTAATTGAATTTACATTCACGCATGTAAATTCAGCAATAAAATAGTGAAGAGAATATTTTGAATATAAAACAATTAGCTAAATTAAGAGCAGTGGTACCTGAGATGCGTCGGGTAAAACATATCCATTTTGTTGGCATTGGTGGTTCCGGTATTGGCGGTATTGCTGAAGTATTAGCGAATGAAGGCTATGAAATTAGTGGTTCTGATTTATTATCAAATACGGTTACCGAGCAATTAATGAAGCTTGGTGCAAAGATTTATTTTAATCATCGACCAGAAAATATAGAACATGCTTGCGTTGTTGTCGTCTCTACAGCAATAGCAGCAGATAATTCAGAAATTATTGCAGCTCGGAAAGCACGTATTCCAGTTATTCGTCGTGCAGAAATGTTAGCAGAATTAATGCGTTTTCGTCATGGAATTGCTATCGCAGGAACGCATGGCAAAACAACTACTACTGCAATGATTGCTAGTATTTATGCTCAAGCAGGGCTAGATCCTACATTTGTTAATGGTGGACTCCTGAAAGCAACAGGAGTGCATGCGCGGTTAGGTACTAGTCGATATTTGATTGCAGAAGCTGATGAGAGTGATGCTTCTTTTTTACATTTACAACCATTAGTCGCCGTTATAACAAATATTGAAGCAGAGCATATGGAAACTTATGATGGTAATTTTAATAAATTAAAACAAAGTTTCATTAGTTTCCTGCATAATCTTCCATTTTATGGTCGTGCAATACTCTGTATTGATGATCCTGTTATCCGTTCGCTGATACCAAAAATCGGTCGATATATTACTACTTATGGTTTTAGCGATGATGCAGATTTCTGTATTACATCTTACAAGCAACATGGAAATCAAAGTTTCTTTACTGTTGTGCGAAAACACCGAATGCATTTAGCTTTTATCTTAAACTCTCCAGGACGTCATAACGCATTAAATGCTACTGCAGCTATCGCGGTAGCAAGCGAAGAAGGTATTGATGATCAATCTATTTTAACGGCATTAAAAAATTTTCAAGGAACTGGGCGACGGTTTGATTTGTTAGGAAATTTCTCTTTAACTGATATTAATGGAAAACAAGGTAGCGTGATGCTTTTTGATGATTATGGCCATCATCCAACAGAAGTACATGCTACTATTAAAGCAGCAAAAGCAGGATGGCCCAGTAAACGTATCGTGATGGTTTTTCAACCACATAGATATACTCGTACGCGTGATTTATATGAAAATTTTGCCAATATTTTAGAACAGGTTGATGTATTGGTAATGTTAGATGTCTATTCAGCAGGAGAACAGCCCATTTCTGGTGCAGATAGTCGTTCACTATGTCGAACGATCCGTAATCGAGGAAAATTAGATCCTATTTTTATTGCTAAAAATGAACAAATTAGTGACATACTATCTAAAATTTTAGACGATAACGACCTAATACTAATGCAGGGAGCTGGCAATATCGGCAATATAGCACGTCATTTAGCTGATACAAATTTACGGCCTTCATGTTAATCAGCAAGGGAAAGGTATCATGTCTGATAAAGTTGCCGTACTTTTAGGCGGAAATTCGGTTGAAAGAGAGGTTTCACTGCAATCTGGTAAGGCGGTAGTAAATGGTTTGCGTGACGGCGGGATAGATGCATATCCAGTTGATATTAGATACTGTTCTGTTATTGAATTAAAAAAAGCTGGTTATAAAAAAGTTTTTATTGCCTTACATGGCTGTGGCGGTGAAGATGGATCAGTACAAGGGGCGCTAGAGTTTTTAGACTTACCATATACTGGTAGTGGGGTATTAGCTTCATCACTTGCAATGGATAAGTTACGTACTAAGCAGTTATGGGCAGGTATAGGTTTACCAATTGCTCCATATATTGCACTAGAAAAAAAACAGTTACCCTTCATTTCAAATGAAGGGCTTGTTGAATTAGTTTGTCATTTAGGATTACCGCTTCTTGTAAAACCAAGTCTAGAAGGTTCAAGCATTGGAGTAAGCAAAGTAATCGCTTTATCTGAATTAAGAATAGCGCTCGATATTGCTTTTCGTTATTCCCAATATGCACTGATTGAAAAATGGTTAAATGGGCCTGAATATACGGTAGCCATTGTAGGTGAGCAGGTACTGCCATCGATTCGTATTCAGCCAGTAAGTGTTTTTTATGATTATAATTCAAAATATTTCTCTAATGAGACGCAATATTTTTGTCCTAGCGGACTGCACCATGAAGAAGAAGAACAATTACATGAATTAGCTCTAATGGCTTATAGAGCAATTGGCTGTAGTGGCTGGGGACGTATTGATATCATGAGAGATAGTAATGGTATTTTTTATTTATTAGAAATTAATACCTCTCCTGGAATGACCAATAATAGTTTAGTACCTATGGCTGCAAAACAAATAGGGATGACTTTTTCACAATTAGTTATAAAGATTTTAGAATTGGCAGACTAACATGCCACAGATATCACTAAAAGTTCGTAAGGAAAAATTGCGATATAATCGCAGCAAAAGTAATAGTTCTTATCTTGTAGGCAAGATTTTCTTTTTAATAGTGTTAAATTCCATTATGTTGAGTGGATGGATGCTTTTAAATTGGATTAAAGATGCCAATAGATTGCCAATTTCTAAACTAGTGATCACTGGCGATCGCCATTACACCCATGATGACAATATCAGAGAAGCAATAATATTGGCACTTGGTATGCCTAGTACATTTATGGCTATAGATGTAAATGCGATCTATAATCAAATAAAAACATTACCTTGGATCAGGCAAGTTACAGTTCGTAAACAATGGCCTGATAAACTAAAAATTCATTTAGTCGAATTTCAGCCTTATGCTAAATGGAATGATACTTTGTTTCTTGATATAGAAGGCTCAGTTTTTAGTTTACCAGAATCATTAAATATGCAAAGTAATTTTTTGATGCTATATGGACCAGAAGGTAGCCAACATGAAGTATTGGATATGTATCATGTTATGCAACAGCAACTGACTCCACATAATTTTAATTTTAGTATTAAATTAGTATCAATGACAGTAGGCCGAGCATGGCAACTAGTTTTAACCAATGATATTCGCTTGAATATCGGTAAACAAGATATTCAAGAACGGATAAACCGCTTTATTGCACTTTATCCGTTATTACAGCAAGTAACAGATAAACATATTGAATACATAGACTTGAGATATAGTAGTGCTGCAGCAGTAGGTTGGTTACCTCATTTATCTGATTTACAAGACACTGAGTTAACAGAGTTTGAGATTGCTGATTGATCAGCTACAGGCAAATGAACGATGATTAAAACGAAAGACAAAAAATTAGTAGTTGGTCTTGAAATTGGTACTTCCAAGATTTCTGCTTTAGTTGGTGAAATTTTACCTGATGGAATGATAAATATTATTGGTGTTGGCAATTGCCCATCTAGAGGGATGGACAAAGGTGGCGTTAATGACCTGGAATCTGTTGTTAAATCTGTTCAACGAGCTATTGATCAAGCTGAATTGATGGCAGATTGCCAAATATCATCGGTTTATCTGGCTATTTCTGGTAAGCATGTCAGTTGCCAGAATGAAATAGGTATGGTGCCTATTTCTGAGGATGAAGTCACTCAAGATAACGTAGACAGTGTTGTTCACACAGCTCAGTCTGTAAGAATTCGTGATGAACATAGAATTTTACATGTTATTCCGCAAGAATACACCATTGATGATCAGTGCGGGATTAAAAATCCACTTGGGCTTTCAGGTGTTCGTATGGAAGCTAAAGTACATCTGATTACTTGCCATAATGATTTGGCTAAAAATATTGTTAAAGCAGTTAAGCACTGTGGATTAAAAGTAGATCAATTGATTTTTGCCGGATTAGCATCAAGTTATTCTGTTTTAACGAAAGATGAGCGTGAATTAGGAGTATGCGTCATTGATATTGGTGGTGGAAGCATGGATATAGCTGTTTATACTGGCGGAGCACTTCGTCATATAAAAGTTATTCCCTACGCAGGCAATATTGTGACTAACGATATTGCCTATGCATTTAGTATCCCACACAGTGATGCGGAAATAATCAAAGTTCGTTATGGTTGCGCATTAAGGGCTATTCTTAGTCAAGATAAAACTGTTGAGGTACCCAGTGTAAGTGGTCAGCCTCCAAGGAGTTTACAACGTCAAAAATTAGTAGAAGTTATTGAGTCGCGTTATACAGAGTTGCTCAACTTAGCTAATAACGAGATTTTAAAATTACAAGAACAATTACACCAGCAAGGTACTCAATATCATCTGGCAGCAGGTCTGGTCTTAACAGGAGGAGGAGCTAAAATTGATGGTCTCGTTGAATGTGCTCAAAGAGTCTTTCGTACTCATGTACGTGTCGGTAAGCCATTAAATATAACCGGTTTAACTGATTATGTGCAAGAGCCTTATTACTCAACAGCTGTAGGGCTCCTTCATTATGGAAAGCGAACTCATCTTATAAATAAAACCGAAATGGATAAACGTAAATCATTGAGTATTTGGATTAATAAAATCACGAACTGGCTGAAAAAAGAATTTTAACTCTCTAAGAGAGAGTATCTTCTATGTAATGTACAGAATGGAGAAGATTATGTCTGAAGAAAGAGAATTTACCAATGACGCAGTGATTAAAGTCATTGGTATTGGTGGTGGTGGCAGTAATGCTGTTGAACATATGGTGCGTGAGCACATCGACGGTGTTGAATTTATTGCTGTTAATACGGATGCTCAAGCATTACGTAAAACAATGGTAGGGAAAACCATTCAGATCGGCACTAACATTACAAAAGGCTTAGGAGCAGGAGCAAATCCTGAAATTGGTCGTAATGCCGCTGAAGAAGATCGTGAAGCATTTTGTAATGTGCTTCATGGGGCAGATATGGTTTTTATTGCTGCCGGCATGGGCGGTGGCACAGGTACTGGTGCAGCCCCTATTGTGGCTGAAGTTGCCAAAGAGCTTAGTATCCTTACGGTAGCAGTTGTTACAAAACCTTTTAATTTTGAAGGTAAGAAACGTATGGCATGTGCTGAAACAGGTATCTTAGAGTTATCTAAGCATGTTGATTCGCTGATTACCATTCCAAATGATAAGTTATTAAAAGTTCTAGGGCGTGGCATTTCTTTACTTGATGCATTTAGTGCTGCAAATGATGTGTTAAAAGGTGCAGTTCAAGGTATCGCTGAGCTTATTACACATCCAGGTTTAATGAATGTAGATTTTGCGGATGTCCGTACTGTCATGTCTGAAATGGGTCATGCTATGATGGGATCTGGATTAGCGCATGGCGAAGATCGTGCTGAAGGAGCTGCAGAAATGGCAATTTCTAGTCCATTATTAGAAGATATTGATTTATCTGGCGCTCGTGGTGTATTAGTAAATATTACAGCAGGGTTTGATTTACGACTTGATGAATTTGAAACAGTAGGTAATACCATTCGTGCATTTGCGTCTGATAATGCAACGGTTGTTATTGGTACTTCACTAGATCCTGAAATGAATGATGAATTACGTGTAACCGTCGTGGCCACAGGAATTGGTATGGATAATCGCCAGGACATTACATTAGTTACTAATAAAGTAACTCAAAAATCATCACTAGATCAATGTTATCAACAAATAGAAGGATCAACGCTAGGTATGAGTCGTTTAAAAGAGGAAAAAACTACTAATAAATTGGTTAATAAACAAAATATATCATCAAACAAAGAACTAGACTATTTGGATATTCCAGCTTTTTTAAGAAAACAGGCTGATTAGTTCAGAAGAAAACAAGTTGATTAATTCAGAACTAATTTAGTTTTTGCTTTTTGTGTTAAAATATCTTGCTAGTGCTAAAATGAATCTTAGCAACACTTAACGATATGAGAAAATGATGATCAAACAAAGGACACTAAGTCGTATTGTTCAAGCGACAGGCGTTGGTTTACATACTGGCAAAAAAGTCACTTTAGTATTGCGTCCAGCTCCAGTAAATACTGGGGTCATCTATCGCCGCATAGATTTAAATCCACCTGTTGATTTTCCAGCTGATGCAAAATCGGTACGTGATACCATGCTATGTACCTGCTTGGTCAATGAAGAAGATGTACGCATTTCAACCGTAGAACATTTGAGTGCTGCATTAGCAGGGTTAGGAATTGATAATATTATTATTGAAGTAGATGCACCAGAAATCCCCATCATGGATGGGAGTGCTGCGCCTTTTGTATTCTTATTGTTAGATGCCGGCATTGAAGAGTTAAATAACACAAAGAAATTTCTTCGTATTAAAGAAAATATTCGAGTTACAGATGGTGATAAATGGGCGGAGCTGAGCCCTTATGATGGATTTAGCGTCGTTTTCACTATCGATTTTAATCATCCTGCTATTAATGGCAGCAATCAATATTATAAACTAGATTTTTCGACGAAATCGTTTGTGAGAGATATTAGCCGTGCACGTACTTTTGGCTTCATGCGCGATATTGAATCCTTACAATTTAAGGGGTTATGTTTAGGAGGTAGCTTTGATTGTGCGATTGTTCTTGATGATTATCGTGTATTAAATGCAGGTGGTTTACGTTTTGAGGATGAATTTGTTCGCCATAAAACGCTAGATGCTATTGGTGATTTATTTATGTGTGGCTACAATATCATTGGCGCTTTTACTGCATTTAAATCAGGACACGCATTAAATAATCAATTACTGCACGCTGTTTTAGAATCTAAAACAGCGTGGGATATGGTATCTTTTGAAGATGAATCTGAAATGCCAGTCACATTCAAAACACCGTCAACAATAATAATTTGAATATACTATTTAGTATATAGTTAACTTTAGATCTGATATGTTCACTTAGATCATTTAAGTTAATATAGTATCTTGGGTAAGAAGATTCTATCAATTATATTCAGTTATATTATTTTGCTATAATATTTGTTATTTGCATTAACGTTTTTCATTCCATTGTGGCAGTTCTTCACAACCCACATGTATTTTTTTATATTTTTAGTTGCCTTGTGAACTCCTGATTACTAATTTAGCTAGTCGTTCTAAATTTTCTTTTTATTATTTTTGACTTCTACTTGCCAGTTTTGTAATTGTCTTTCCATTTTCCTGGCTTATTTTGTTTATTATCTTTTTTAGCGGTTTGATAGTTTTTTTCTGAGTTGAAAAGCAATATTTTCTATCTTCATAGAACGATGCAGGATTGATCATTATGTTAATTGATGATAAAGATGGTAAAATACTATTACGTAATGTTTCAAGTAGTGTAGGAAGCTCATAGTTTAATCGTGTTTTTCGACTAGCATTTGTCACTTCTATAATGAGAATATTTTGACGATAATTAGCCACAAGACACCAAGATTTTAATTCAACAGGAAGCAAGGCAATAACAGTATTATTAAGTTTTATTAAAAATTGGACGCGCTGTTGAATGATTTGCAAAGTATTTTCAGCAAAATTATTTGCTTTTAATAAAATATTTAAAGGTTGCGGATAACTATCGCGCATTTTTACTCCACGTCTTATATTCCAAGAGATTCTATAATATAGAAAAGGTCTTTATGGCGAAATTTTGGTAAGTGAAATTTTCGGTCAAATTCGAAATTAAAAACTAATTATGACTACATTACTAGAAAAATTCAATACTAAATTATTTAGTACTTGCTAAGTAAATATCGTACTTTGATGCTTTTTTCGAAAACATTACCAGCATCAGCTATACTACTCTAGTATAGAGTAGTAACTAAATTTTATTAACTAATGAATAACACAACAGAATATAGGCTCGTTGAATATGCATAAACGAATATGAATAAAACTAATTTCATCTTTATAAGATGTTAGGTGACTCTTAGATTTATGGTTAATTTGAGTGTTTTCCTAACTCAGGCATTTCAGTCATTCATGAACATAGTCTTGCGTTATATTATCGACTACACTAAGCCATAGAATACCTTATATCAAGGTATTCTATGGCTTTACTGGTCTACGAATTTCAGAGACTTTTGTTGATTTTTATAACAGTAATTGTTTAACTAAACAATGTAAACTATATTGTTTAAATCCAGATAATGTAGGGAGATTTTAATAAGAGAACTTCCTTAATTGAGAAAAAATATTTATGTTAACTAAGTTACTCACACAAATTTTTGGAAGTCGCAATGATCGCACTTTACGTCGTTTAAGTAAAGTTGTTGATATGATTAATAAATTAGAGCCTAATTTTGAAAAATTTTCTACGCAAGAGCTGCAAGCTAAAACTGATGAATTTCGACATCGCCTTAAATCAGGAGCATCATTACATGATTTAATACCAGAAGCATTTGCAACCGTTCGCGAAGCTAGTAAACGTATATTGAACATGCGACATTTCGATGTTCAGTTACTAGGCGGTATAGTACTTAATGAGTGTTGCATTGCAGAAATGCGAACCGGTGAAGGAAAGACATTAACATCTACATTACCTGCATATTTAAATGCCTTATCTGGAAAAGGCGTACATATTGTAACTGTAAACGACTACTTAGCTAAGCGTGATGCAGAAAATAATCGACCACTTTTTGAATTTCTTGGTATGACTGTTGGTATTAATTTACCAGGAATGTCTTCAACAATGAAACGCGACGCATACGCTGCGGATATTACTTATGGGACTAATAATGAATATGGTTTTGATTATCTGCGCGATAATATGGTTTTTAGTCCAGAAGAGCGAGTACAACGAAAACTCTATTATGCATTAGTCGATGAGATCGATTCTATTTTAATTGATGAAGCTCGCACACCATTGATTATTTCAGGACCAGCAGAAGATAGCTCCAGTCTTTATAAGAAAGTAGATAAATTAATTCCTTATCTTAAACAGCAAGAACAAGAAGATTCAGATACCTTTAAAGGGAAAGGGCATTTTGCTATTGATGAAAAATTGCGTCAAGTGACATTGACTGAACGTGGCTTAGAATTAATTGAAAAATTATTAGCACATGCTAATTTAATGAAAGAGGGTGAGTCGCTATATTCTCCAGCTAATATTATACTTATGCATCATGTTATGGCTGCTCTACGTGCTCATGCTCTTTTTAGTCGAGACATAGATTATATTGTTAAAGATGGCCAAATTATTATTATTGATGAGCATACAGGGCGAACCATGGAAGGACGTCGCTGGTCAGATGGGTTACATCAATCCATTGAAGCAAAAGAAGGTGTTGAAGTCCACAATGAGAATCAGACATTAGCGTCAATTACTTTTCAAAATTATTTTCGTTTATATGAAAAACTTGCTGGCATGACTGGTACAGCTGATACTGAAGCTTTTGAATTTAGATCTATCTATGCATTAGATAGCATTGTTATTCCAACTAATCGTCCAATGATCCGTCACGATTTACCAGATTTAGTATACCTGACTGAAAAAGAAAAATTTTCCGCAATTATCGATGATATTCGAGCATGTACTAGAAGAGGACAACCAGTATTAGTAGGTAGTATTTCAATCGAAAAATCAGAGTTAATTTCTCGAGAACTGACGCAAGCTAAAATTACACATAATGTTTTAAATGCTAAATTCCATGCAATGGAAGCCGATATTATTGCTGAAGCAGGACAGATAGGTTCAGTAACTATTGCAACTAACATGGCTGGACGTGGTACAGATATTGTATTAGGAGGCAATTGGCAGTCAGAAATCAATAAATTAGAAGATCCTAGTCAGGACAAAATTGATAAAATAAAGATAAAATGGCAAGAACGTCATGAAGCGGTCATTGCCGCAGGTGGTTTGCATATCATTGGCACAGAACGTCATGAATCTCGTCGCATTGATAATCAATTACGTGGACGGTCTGGACGCCAAGGTGATCCAGGATCATCGCGTTTTTATCTTTCAATGGAAGATTCATTAATGCGTATTTTTGCCTCGGATAGAGTAATAGGTATGATACGTAAATTAGGTATTAACCCAGGGGAAGCAATTGAGCATCCTTGGGTAACAAAGGCCATTGCCAATGCACAGCGTAAAGTTGAAAGTCGTAATTTTGATATTCGAAAACAACTATTAGAGTATGATGATGTTGCTAATGATCAACGTAAAGCGATTTATTCACAGCGCAATGATCTACTAGATGGAGATGATGTTCGTGAAACCATTAATAGTATTCGGGAAGATGTTATCATTACCATTCTTAGTGCTTACATTCCACACCAATCTTTGGAAGTACAGTGGGATATTAATGGGTTAAAAAAACGGTTAAGTAATGATTTTAGTTTAGAATTACCTATTCAGGCAATGTGGGATAAAGAATTTGAATTAAATGAAGAAACATTACGTGAACATATCCTCGAAAAAATGATTACTGCTTATGAGGAAAAAGAGGTTTTCGTTGGTAGCTTAGTGATGCGTAATTTTGAAAAGAGCATCATGCTACACACTCTTGATACATTATGGAAAGAGCATTTAGCTGCAATGGATTATTTACGACAAGGTATTCATTTGCGATGTTATGCCCAAAGAGATCCAAAACAGGAATATAAGCGTGAATCTTTTAGTATGTTTGCAAATATGCTAGAGACTCTAAAATATGAAGTAATTAGTACATTAAGCAAAGTAGAAGTTCAGTTACCAGAAGAAGTGGCTATGCTTGATAGAAAAAGACGTGAAGAGGCAGAACGTCTTATGAAAAAGCAGCGATTAAGCCATGAAATTAAAAATGAATCATTGATGTCAAAAATTGAAGTTAAAATGGCAACTTACAATCGTAAGATTGGTAGAAATAAAGCGTGCCCATGTGGTTCTGGTAAAAAATATAAGCATTGTCATGGTAGCTTAAGTTAAATCTCAGGTTTTTATATAACTATAATCAAAATTGAGAATATCTTTCTGCTATTTCGATATACGATTTGAAATCGCATTCAATTTTATGCAAAATTGAAATTCTTGTTGGTATTAAAATACATAAATTTTTATTACTTAAATTTTTATTACTTATAGAGAACTCAATATATATTGAGTGGCTTTTAGTTTTTGATAGCTAATGGTTTATTTGTAGGGTATTGCACATAAATTTGTAGATTACATTAATAATGTAAGTCTTCTTTCATTTTTAGTAAGTATTGAATTGAAAAGCCATCTGATCTTTCACTCTAATCATCTCTTTTTAGACAGATTTTTGATTGATGATTCTTTTTTCTTCGCTGGTCCATCCATCAAGATCGATTAATCTACAACGTATACTACAAAAAGGACGATAAAAACTACTCTCTTGCCAAATAACTGTTTTATAGCAAGTTGGACATTGTACTGTTAGCTTATCTGGCATAATGCCTCCGAAGAAAAGGATAATGTAAATGGTAATCCATCAAGTATTGATTTTTTTAAAATAAATAGAAAATATTGATTCTTCTATACTCTTCTTTATAGAAGAGTATAGTGTTTAATAAGGAAATATTAAACGTAGGCATAAGTATATATAGAATATACAATAGAATATAATGGATTGATATCATTAATCAAAAAGTTTATCTTGGCCTTATTTTCTTTTATGAATTCTTTATAACCATACAAGTATGTTGATAAAAACTAAAAAAGTTACAAGTATGCTGAACTTGCGATGAGTAATACTACTCTTTTATCGTTCAGTAAGTGTTTCTAATGAGAGTGTATTTTCTCATGATTAATAAGCTATATGCTTGGGTTATTAAGATTTTATACTGACATTAATTTAAAAAAGAAATTCCAAGCTAATCATCATAGCTAATGAGTGGATGTTTTGTATATTGATACTCTACTGAAACGAACATTGTCATACTCAAAGATGAGTATATTGCTGATCTATTAGAGATTTATGCAATTAGCCATCAAAATATATTATTGAATATACTTTTGCTATGCATCATGCACAAGCTAATTGCAAATATTTTTTATGTAATTTTGCTATGATTTGATCAAGTGTTAACTGATTAACATGATTATTAATTATATCATTAGTTTTTTGTAAACGCCTTCTGCGACTAACTTGATTAGATAAAATGTTTTTTGCTTCTTGTTGACTTATTCCATCTCGTCGCATTATACGAGCTATCTGCTCTTCCATGGTTATGTCAACGATTAGCACACGGTTAGCAAGGTATTCCAGATTATTTTCAATCAATAACGGAATAACCCAAATAACATAAGGTGAGTTAGCTAAAGTTAGCTGACGTTGTGTTTCCTGATGTATTAAAGGATGAAGCAAACCATTTAACCAGTTTTTTTCTATCGGATCACTAAATATTTTTTTTCTTAACTGAGAACGATTTAAGGAACCATTACTGTTAAAAACAGTGGGACAAAAATGGTTTTTTATCATTTTAAATGCATCAGTATTAGGCATAACTATTTGCCTAGCAATAACATCAGCATCAATAATTGGTACTCCTAAAGCTGCAAATTTATTAGAAATAGTGCTCTTACCGCTTCCGATCCCTCCGGTAAGAGCAATAATATAACTCATGCATCCTCTTATGAAGAAATAATATGGTATATTAAAATAATAGCATTAACTGTTTAACTTTTTAAAGTTTTTGCTTAAAAAGCAAACTTGATATGAAATATTTGTTTTTTTAAAAACTCTTCACTTTAAGCCATCAAAGTAAAAATAAAAAATTATGCAAATACATACTAAATAATCATGCAATAATTACTACTTTAAGCTTAGTTTTAAAGCAGACTAAATTTCTTGATATTTCTCTTATATCGTAAATATAGGATTCAGTCTAGATACATAGAGGCTTTCAAGTTATGGCTATTGCATTATTTCTCTATAGATTTCTAATAATCTAAAGTCGTCCTTATCTCATGCTAGATTTTTGAAAAAATAATCTCTGCTATTATTGCTTTTCCAAAGC
>JAVYJS010000011.1:0-40999 GCA_032378655.1 Candidatus Arsenophonus melophagi
GCTTTCAAAGACTGAAAGAATACGATGCTCTTTTCCTTATTTCTACTGCAATATACATGTTCATTGCTCGTTAATGAACTTTTGCAGCAGCAGCAGCCTTTACAATAGTAGAAAAAACATCGGCTTTCAGTGATGCGCTGCCGACTAATGCTCCGTTAATATCTGGCTGACTGAAAATCTCAGCAGCGTTATCAGCGTTTAATGAACCTCCATACTGGATAATCAATTTTTCTGCAATAACTTGATCTTGTTTACTAATATAGTCACGTATAAATTTATGTACCGATTGTGCATGGGCTGGAGTAGCGGACTTACCAGTGCCAATCGCCCAAATAGGCTCATATGCAATAACACTATTTTCAAATGCGCGAATACCTAAGTGATTGAATATTGCTTGGATTTGATGAGCACAAACTTGTTCAGTTTTTCCAGCACTATTTTCTTCTTCGGATTCACCAATACATAACACAGGTATTAATCCTTGTGATTTTAATACAACAAACTTGTGCGCGATGTATTCATCACTTTCTTTATGGTAAGCTCTACGTTCAGAGTGACCTATAATAATATATTTCACACCAATATCTTTCAGCATTACAGCTGAAGTATCTCCAGTAAAAGCGCCAGATATATTAACATCTACATCTTGTGCACCAAGTTCTATATTGCTACCAGATAAGGCTTGTTTTGCTGTTGCAAGGTAAAGCGCTGGTGGTGCAATTGCAACATCACAGCCAGTGATATTATTTAATTCATAGCATAAATTTTTAATCAGTACTTTAACCATTTTTGTACTACCATGGAGTTTCCAATTGCCAATTACTAATGGATGTTGCATAATTTCCTCTAAATAAAAATGTTATTAACAATGAATAAAAACCATTACAATTATACCAATTGGTACTATCATTTTAAAAAAAAATGATAATTGATTGAAATCCATGGTTACTGGTTATACTACTACCTTTTTTAGTAAAAGTTATTATTTTAAGCGTTACAACCACTATTTATTAGTGCTCCTTTTAACCAAAAATTACAGCAAAACTAAGATCAATAATTGTCTTAACGAATTAATATTTTTTACCAATATTGTTCACTGGTAATTTGTCCTACTTTACCACGAAAATGTTTATTCATTCCTCTTTGTATTTTTAGTAATTGTTGAGTCTCTTTAACCATTTGTGGGTTACCACAAAGCATAACATGGCTAGTCAAAGGATTCATTTTGATTTTTATCGCTTCTTCTAATTGCCCACTTTCAATTAGCGCAGGAATACGCCCACTTAATGAGTTATAGCTTATTTCTCTACTAATAATTGTTTTGATCTTCAATTTTCCTTGATATTTTTTTTCAAGTTTTTGCATTAATGCTAGATAACTAAGATCTGCAGCGTAGCGTACTGCATGTACTAGAACGATTTGATTAAATCGTTCTAAATTTTTACCAAGCTGTAAAATAGATAAGAAAGGTCCAATGGCTGTACCGGTTGATAGCATCCATAGTGTTTCACAATCAGGTAGCGCTTCTAATACGAAGAACCCTGAAGCCTCTTCAGTAAGAGAGATAGAAACACCAGGCTTTAATTCTGCAAGACGCGGACTAAGTTTACCTTCTTGTATGGTAACGATATAGAATTCTAATTGATTGTCTCCAGGAGCGTTAACATAAGAGTAGGCGCGCTGAATACGCTGACCGTTGATTTCCATAGAAAGTCTCGTAAATTGTCCGGCAAGAAAAGGTTTTATTGGCGCTTCAATAATTAAACTAAATAGTGAGTCTGTCCATTTGTGATTTTTAATAATTCTTCCCATTACCCACTTCACCATTTTTAGTCTCCATTACGTTAAATAAGGTTTTCATTTTTGTCATATATATGTAATCTTAGCTGATACCTATTATAAATCCATTATTGATAATGTGTGTTAATTATTTAATTTTTAATTTCATGCGGTAAGTCGGATAAATTACTTGGCTTGCTTAGTTTTTATTTTGAAATTTTTATGATTCATTGATGCCTTTCATACATGAAAGGCATGCATCGGTATTATTAAGGAACTATATCATCTCAACACCCAATATATACAAAAGTCCATTAACTAGAATGGAACATGTATGTTGCAGTAGAAACATAAGGCAAAAGAGTATCTTTCTTCATTGCAGTCATTGAATGGTTTCCATGAAATTATCATATTCAATCAAAAGAAAGATAATGAACCATACAAAAGGATATTTAGAAAGCAATTGCTTGATAAGCATAAGTAATAAGTACAGGAAATTACATTATATGTAATATTACTGCTTGCATAATTATTACCTTACTACCAATAAGCGTCTTTATCTTTATCATGCTACTTTGCATGTAAGCCACGCTATATCGTTAACTTGATATATGTTCCTTAATACAGCCTTTTACTCAAAAAGGCTCTTACTATGGCGATTATAAAGCACCATCAACTATTTAGCTACTTCATTTCTATCAAATGACCAATTTCTCTTTTAGTACATAACTAATTTAATGCTGATATTGTTGTATTAAATTTCGCCTTGTTAGCAACATTTGCTAATTTTATTTATAAAAATAAAAGTATTCAATCATTATCTAAATAACTTATCCACTAGATAACTTATTCTCTTTGTTAAGAAACTGTTTATTAACACTCTGTTCTCAATCAAGTTTAGAGCAGAAAATATTCTGTTAGTTCTCTATGCTGCTTAAAATATAGCAGTAGTCATTACTTCAAAAATGAAACCCATGGCATTCTTACATAATCTTTAACTTGACAAAAAATCTTATTTTCTCGACTTACCATTTCAATATCATTAACGCCACAATAACATTTTATTATTATAACTTTAAAGATAAGTAAAGTGTTAATGATTAGAATTTTTTATTATAGATTTCATCTTTTTGGCTTTGTGTTGTTTACTAAAATAAATGTTTTCTACAATTTAATAGGGCTTTTTTAAACTTTAAAGAAAAAGCCGAACATTTAGTTATCTATTTATTGTTTAGCTACTAGAAAAACTTAACGCTTATACACAAAAGCCGAATGCAAGGTTATAGAATGAGTAACGAAGTATTATTGCTCAGTTAAAGCGATAATAATTAAATAGGTGTTTTTATTTAATTTTAGATCAACTATCAGCACATTCCTTAAAAACTAACTTACTAGTTGACTACATATCTATTTATTGGCAGACTGACATATCTATTAAAATAGATAGGAGTATTTAAATATTGATTTCTTCTATAAAATAGAAGAAATGGCCTCTTGATAAACCTATTAGATGCTCTTATAACAAGAGGTCTTGTTATGCGGTAAAATTGCTTAATAACAATATTGAATTTACTTGGAACAACATACTCAAACTGATATAGTAATTAGTGATTACGATCCTGCCTGAGAAAAAATGATTGTTAATGATCATTATTTACGAAATGTGCTTAAAATAATAAAAATTTATTCTTATTTCGCTTTTAACCGAACTAAATCACTGCTTAGCCAAGATAAATAAGCTGCGGAACGAATAAATTATCTTCGTGAAGATAATAGGTAAATTGTAACTAATCAGTAGAGATTCATTAGCCAAACAGCTTTTTTTTAAAAGCCTATTCGTTATTGGTTACTATCTGATTTCATATGAGATCGTTAGTGTAGTGTTTAAGTAATACAGTTATGCAATTCTTATGATTAAAATTAAAAAAGGGCTCAACCTGCCAATTGCAGGAGTTCCAGATCAAAGGATAGCGGATAGTCCTATCATTCATCATGTTGCAGTATTAGGTGAAGAGTATATAGGGATGCGTCCTTTAATATTGGTAAAAGAAGGCGAACAAGTTAAAAAAGGGCAAATTCTTTTTGAAGATAAGAAAAATCCAGGTGTATTTTTCACTAGCCCAGCTTGTGGCACTATCATGAAAATCAATCGAGGCGAACGAAGAGTACTTCAATCTATTGTTATTGAAATGCATGGCAACGAACAAAAATTATTCAATTGTTATGATAACAATTACCTTGATGCGCTTACATATCAACAAGTAGCAGCTAATTTACTGCTGTCTGGTCTATGGACAGCAATTCGAACGCGTCCTTTTAGTCATACTCCAGTAGTGGGTACCATCCCAAAAGCAATTTTTATTACGGCTATGGATACGCGGCCGTTAGCGGCCGATCCATTATTTATTATTGCTATGGAGGAAAGAGCTTTCAATGATGGTTTAAAGGTATTAACTAAATTAACTGAAGGAAAAATTTATGTTTGCCATGGAGCTGGAAATTTAGCCAAGTTAATTGGTAATGAACAAATTATTTATAAGCAATTTATTGGCCCACATCCTGCTGGCTTAGTTGGTACCCATATCCATTTTATAGAGCCAGTTAGTATCAAAAAAATTATATGGCATTTAAATTACCAAGACGTGATTGCAATTGGTAAACTTTTTACTACAGGGCATTTGTATTCAAAGCGCATTATCTCACTAGCAGGCCCTCAAGTTAAAAATCCACGTTTAATTCGCACTTTTTTAGGCGCTGATCTTTATGAATTAACAAAAGGTGAATTAAAAACGGGAGAAAATAGAATTATCTCAGGATCTATCTTATGGGGTAAAAAATGCGATGATACCAGAGGTTATTTAGGTAGATTCCATAATCAAGTCTCGGTATTACGTGAAGGACGAGAAAAAGAGTTATTTGGATGGATTAATCCTGGGGTAAATAAATTTACTATCACCCGTACGACACTCGGTCATTTCATGAAGAAAAAACAATTTAATTTTACCACTACTACCAATGGTAGTGAGCGTTCTATGGTTCCTATTGGTAATTATGAACGTATCATGCCGCTTGATATTGTGATCACCTATTTATTACGTGATTTGCTTGTCGGTGATTTAACTAGCTCTCAGCAACTTGGTTGCCTTGAACTAGACGAAGAAGATTTAGAGCTTTGCACCTATGTTTGCCCAGCAAAATATGAGTATGGTCCTGTACTGCGTAAAGTATTGACCAAAATTGAGCAAGAAGGTTAACTACATGAATTTAAAGAATGTATTTGAAAAATATGAATGTCATTTTAAACCTGGAGGACAATTAGAAAAATACTATACAATCTATGAAGCAGTAACGACTATTTTTTATACTCCTGGAACCATCACACAGGGACATTCGCATGTTCGTGACAGCATTGATCTAAAAAGAATAATGATTCTAGTTTGGTTCTCTATTTTGCCAGCTATGTTGTGGGGAATTTATAATATCGGTACACAAGCAATTACAGCTCTTTATCAATTAAATGATGAAGTTGAATTACAGAAAATCCTGGCATCTGACTGGCATTATAGTATCGCCAAGTTTTTTATGAATCCATTAACACTAGAAGCGACTTGGGTAAGTAACATCTTACTTGGCGCGTCATATTTTTTACCTATTTATATGGTAGTTTTTTTAGTTGGTGGGTCTTTGGAAGTATTATTTGCCATGATTCGAGGTAATGAAATTAATGAAGGTTTTTTTGTTTCTGCAATTCTATTTTCTCTTATTGTACCGCCTACTATACCGCTTTGGCAAGCAGCATTAGGTATTGCATTTGGCATTGTTGTCGCAAAAGAAATTTTTGGCGGTACTGGGCGTAATTTTTTAAATCCAGCATTAGCTGGACGCGCTTTTCTGTTTTTTGCTTATCCAGCTCAAATTTCAGGGGATTTCGTTTGGGCTGCTACAGATGGATTCTCTTGTGCAACCCCATTATCACAATGGGCGATTGGAGGACGTCATGCATTAATAAATAATTTCATTCATCAACCTGTAACTTGGATGGATGCTTTTTTGGGTAAAATTCCAGGCTCTATTGGTGAAGTTTCAACTTTAATGATCTTAATTGGCGGCATATTCATTTTATTTTTTCGAATAGCGTCATGGCGTATTGTGGCCGGTGTAATGATAGGTATGATGGTAATGTCTTATCTATTTAATATGATTGGATCATTAACAAATCCATTATTTGCAATGACTTGGTATTGGCATTTAGTACTAGGCGGTTTTGCTTTTGGCATGATGTTTATGGCAACAGATCCTGTTTCTGCTTCTTTTACTAACCAAGGTAAATGGACATATGGTATATTAATTGGTGTAATGTGTGTTCTTATTAGAGTCTTAAATCCTGCGTATCCGGAAGGAATGATGTTAGCGATTTTGTTTGCCAACTTATTTGCACCTTTTTTTGATTATCTTGTAGTGCAAGCAAATATTAAACGGAGAAAGGCTCGTGGATAATGACAAATTAGAACAAAAAACAGATAGTGTTGGCAGAACATTTCTTGTGGTATTTATTCTGTGTTTAATTTGTGCAACAGTTGTTTCTGGTGCAGCGGTTGGACTGAAATCTAAACAACAAACACAAAAATTATTAGATAAGCAACGTAATATTCTGGATGTTGCTGGTTTACTAAAGCAAAAAATGTCAGATAAAGAGATACAATCTCTTTATAATTCTCGTGTTAGAGCTAAAATTTTGGACTTCAAAACCACTAAACTATCCAATAGTAATGGAAAATTTAATCTTAATAATCAACTACGCAATGAAGAAACACGCATGATATTATCGCCTACACAAGACATTGCTAAAATTCACTATAGAGCTAACCTGGCAGAAATTTATTTTGTTAATGATAATCATGGTAAAATCAATACACTTATTTTACCAATTTATGGTTCTGGTTTATGGTCAGTGATGTATGCATTTATTGCAGTTGATATCGATGGAATCACATTAAAGGGTATAACTTATTATTCTCATGGTGAAACACCAGGTCTAGGAGGAGAAGTAGATAATCCACAATGGCGTGCGCAATGGATTGGCAAAAAACTCTATAATCAACATGGAGAACCTGGGATCAAAATAGTGCGTGCTGGAGCAAGAACTAATCCTTTTAATATCGATGGCCTATCAGGAGCAACACTAACATCAAGCGGTATTCAAAAAATGTTTGATTTCTGGTTAGGTAAAAATGGGTTTGGTCCATTCATGGATAAAGTACGTAAAGGAGAGTTAAATTATGGCTGATAGTAAAGAGATTAAACGTGTGTTAATTAAACCTTTATTAGATAGCAATCCAATTGCATCACAAGTTTTAGGTGTTTGTTCAGCTTTGGCTGTAACAACTAAATTAGAAACTGCTATTGTAATGGCCATTGTAGTGACATTAGTAACTAGCTGTTCTAGCTTTTTTATCTCGTTGATTCGTTATTACATTCCTAATGGTGTGCGAATTATTGTTCAAATGACAATCATTGCTTCTCTGGTGATTGTTGTTGATCAAATTCTGCGTACTTATGCTTATGAAGTCTCAAAACAACTTTCCGTATTTGTTGGTTTAATTATTACCAATTGTATTGTTATGGGACGTGCTGAAGCATATGCAATGCAGTCACCACCAATTGCAAGTTTCATGGATGGTATTGGTAATGGTTTAGGGTATGGCTCTGTTTTGATTATAGTAGGTTTCCTAAGAGAACTGTTTGGTTCAGGTAAACTATTTGGTATTACTATTCTGCAATCCGTTCAGAACGGCGGCTGGTATCAACCAAATGGCTTGTTCTTGTTAGCACCAAGCGCATTTTTTATTATTGGTATAATAATTTGGGGACTACGTACATTCAATCCTTTACAGGTTGAAAAGGAGTAATAGTGGAACACTATATCAGCTTGTTTGTTAGAGCTATGTTTATTGAAAATATGGCTCTAACCTTTTTTCTTGGTATGTGTACATTTTTAGCTGTTTCTAAAAATGTTGAAACTGCTTTTGGATTAGGAATTGCAGTTACGATTGTTCTAGGCATTTCTGTACCAGCTAATAATTTAGTGTATTACTTCATTTTACGCGATGGTGCCTTGATAGAGGGAGTTGATTTAAGTTTTTTAAATTTTATTATTTTTATCAGTGTTATCGCTGCATTAGTACAAATTCTAGAAATGATTTTAGATTATTATTTCCCCACCCTGTATAACTCATTAGGAATATTTCTACCATTGATAACCGTTAATTGTTCGATTTTTGGTGGCGTCTCATTTATGGTGCAGCGAGAATATAATTTTAGTGAATCTATTGTTTATGGATTAGGTTCAGGTGTAGGCTGGATGTTAGCCGTTGTTTTGTTGGCATCTATTCGTGAAAAAATGAAATACGCTGATATACCATTAGGTTTAAAAGGTTTAGGCATCACTTTTATCACTACTGGTTTAATGGCATTTGGTTTTATGTCTTTTTCCGGTATACAGCTATAGGAATTTTTCCGGTATACAGCTATAGGGATAAAGTAATTTAGTGGATATTATTATCCTGGGTGTTACAACTTTAATTCTAATTGTGCTGATTCTAACGGCAATAATTTTATTTGCTAAATCAAAGCTAGTAAATACTGGTGATGTCAACATTGAAATTAATGGTGATCCTTCAAAGAGTTTTACGACTCCAGCAGGCGAGAAACTATTAAATATATTATCTAATCAGGGTATTTTTGTTTCATCTGCATGCGGAGGCAGAGGTTCTTGTGGACAATGTTTAGTAACAATCAAGTATGGTGCTGGTGATATCTTACCTACTGAACTAGCCCATATTAATCCACGCGAAGCTAGAGCAGGGCGTCGTTTAGCGTGTCAAGTTTATGTAAAACAGGATTTACAAATTGAATTACCCGAAGAGATTTTCGGGATAAAAAAATGGGAATGCGAAGTTCTCTCGAATGAAAATCAAGCGACTTTTATTAAAGAACTAAAAGTAAAACTTCCTGAAGAAGAAGTGGTGCCTTTTCGGGCAGGTGGTTATATCCAGATCGAATGTCCGCCACATAAAGTTTCTTATGCTAATTTTGATGTTCCTGATAAATATCGTGCCGATTGGGATACACTTAACCTATTTCGTTATATATCTACAGTAAAAAAGAAGACTGTTCGAGCTTATTCAATAGCAAACTATCCAGAAGAACATGGAATTATTATGTTAAACGTCAGGATAGCAATACCGCCTAAAAAATCTTCAGATTTACCTCCAGGCATTATGTCTTCTTATATTTGGTCATTAAAACCAGGCGATAAAGTTACTATTTCCGGACCATTTGGTGATTTTTTTGCAAAAGATACTGATGCAGAAATGATTTTTATTGGTGGAGGAGCTGGCATGGCACCAATGCGTTCACATATTTTTGATCAGTTAAAACGCTTAAAGTCTAAAAGAAAAATCAGTTTTTGGTATGGGGCTCGATCAAAACGTGAAATGTTTTATATTGAAGATTTCGATCAATTAGCTGCTGAAAATAAAAATTTTTCCTGGTATGTTGCGCTATCAGATACAACGCCAGAAGATAATTGGAAAGGCTATAAAGGTTTTATTCATAACGTCTTATATGAAAACTATTTAAAAGATCATCCGGCTCCTGAAGATTGTGAGTTTTATATGTGTGGACCTCCAGTAATGAATGCTGCAGTTATTAAGATGCTGAAAGATTTAGGGGTTGAAGATGAAAATATTTTGTTAGATGATTTTGGTGGTTAATTTTTTCTTTATTTCATCCAAAGAATACTCATTGAGTTATTATGGAGTTAACTTTATTAAAGTTTATGTTGAAAAATAAATTATTTAATTGGATCATTATTTTTTCTACTATTCTTATGTTTTGTAGTGGTTTTACATCAAAACAAAAGAGTATTTACAATCAAACCATGGGAACTTACTATGTTGTGAAGTATGTTAGTAAATTATTTCATCCTTTTTTAGAAACATTACGTTACGGTATTGAAAGTCGTTTAGAAGCAATTAACAATCAAATGTCCACTTATCGTCCTAACTCTGAATTAAGTCAATTTAATCAATTTCAAGATGTAAATATACCATTTCCTATTTCACCATCTATGATGACAGTGATTAAAGAAGCAATTCATATTAACCAATTAACTAATGGTGCTCTTGATATCACTATCGGGCCATTAGTTAATTTATGGGGATTCGGTCCAGAAGGTAGAATCACTAAAGCACCGCAAGAAGAGATATTACAGTTACATAAAAAATGGATTGGTATTGATAAACTGATCATTGATGGTAGTCGTCTGATAAAAAAAATACCAGAGCTTTATATAGATCTCTCTGCCATTGCTAAGGGGTATGGTGTTGATGTTATAGCCGAATATTTAGAATCACAAAACATTCATAATTATATGATTGATATTGGTGGTGAAGTCCGAACAAAAGGGCATAATGGAAAAGGTTTAGCATGGCGTATTGCAATTGAAAAGCCTTCATATCAAGACTTAGAACAGTCAGTACAAACAATTATTGAGCCAGGAAATATGTCAGTTGCTACTTCTGGTGATTATCGTAATTTCTTTGAGAAAGATGGAATTTATTATTCACATACCATTGATCCAAGTACGGGCAGACCAATTATGCATAATTTAATTTCTATTACTGTTATTGCACCTACTTGTATGACGGCAGATGGCTTATCTACTGGTTTAAATGTGCTAGGAGCTGAAAAAGGAATGGAGATTGCTGAGCGTTTAAATTTACCTGTTTTTATGATCATTATGACTAATAAAGGTCTAGAAGAGCGTTATAGTTCAGGATTTAAAGAATTTTTATTAAAAACAACGTAGAAAATTCATTATGTTAATAACATTTATTGCTGCTTTGGTTTTCTTTTTATTGTTTTTTATTTCTATGGCTTTTGGCCATTTTATGAACAATAAAGGAATTCAAAGAATTTGTTGCGGATTAAGTAGTATAGATATTGAAAAAGTTTGCTCTTGTTCACAGCTATGTGAACTCCGTAAGAAACACATGGTCGCTGAAACTCAGCAAAAGAAGAAACCCAGATGAGCTACTGTGCTGTTTCATACTAGCAAGTTCATGATTATTTGTATGATGAGATTGCTAGTATGTTGAGTTTTATATATAAAATATATCAGAAAATTGGCTATAACTTCCTTTTGTATGCTACAAAAAGAAGATTTAATCTAAATCAGATTATAGATAAGTTTCTTACGCTATCAACCACTATCAATTAATCTTTCTTAGATATTTTCTGATAAAATTGTTATGACACTCTACATATTATTGATTATTGATACCATCAATACTGATATTAATAGTTTTTAACTAATAATTTCCTAAAATTAGATAAGATAGTGTCTTATACTAAGTGCGATGCTGATATATATTGAAGTTTGATTTCAAAAAAAAATCATTAATATCAAAATGTTTATATTCTATGGCTTTTCATAAGCATAAATAGTAAAAACGATTTTTATTTCAGGTACATATTTATTAAATATCAAACAAAATAACATAGAAGTTAATGCTTGATTTGTATTTTTGAGTGTATTAAATATTAATACAGAGTATATAATAGCCAGTATAAATCCGTGAATTAAAATTTGATCAACACAATTATTGATTGTACGACTTTATGATTTTAAATTGAGTTACGAACATAATATACTAAGACTATGCTGCTATTCAGCAACTGAAGAGCAGCATAGTCTTAGTATTACTTAAAGATTATCGATCAAGTTTTATAATACAACTTAGATTCAATTTTTAGATTTTTACTATTTTTGTATACAGAGATATTTATTTTATTATTTTAAATAAATATATATTTTATATATTACATCATATTAAATCCATGATTCTATAGATAGATTTATACATTTAAATATGTTCGACGACTACTATACAAATAGTACAACTACAGATAAGGTAATTATTTTATAATTTTTTACGCATTTTAGTTAGAAAAGAATAATTGCTTTATCTATAATAATTATTTTCTATAAGCTAAACTATAGATGTAAGGAATGAAAGGGACAAAATCTTGATTAAACTTGAATGTACTACTTTGTAGTAATAGTGTAAAAATACACGTACTGATAATCAAAGTACTAATAATTTGTATTAGGAATATATCCTATCAAGGATAGAGCAAATGATAAGATTTCTCTTTTAAAATTGATGGTTCAATTAATAAGAGTTCATTAATCTTTCTTTTCTTTACAAGAATTTAATATGAAACAATCTTTTAATAATCCTGAAGATATTAGTCTTTGAACTTTTAAAACACTGCTGCATAATCAGAAGCAGTGTTTTTTCTATGCTGTTTCTGTGATGAAACACAGAAATGCTAATATTCATTTATGACTTTAGCTACAAAAAATATTATATGATAATATCACTATACGTAACTTAATAGTTTTTATACTTTATAAAAAAATTATTTTTTATTTTACTTTAAAATACTAGTTATAAACTAGGTATACGTATTTGTAATATTTATCACTTTGTATTTTTAAAAAAATATTACTAAAATACCTTAGCGATGAGTGTTATAAAATTGGCGTATATGTAATCAAACTAAAACTTTTACATTAAACTGAACGCCTTTTCGGTATTCAAAAGGCAACTTAAATATTCACAACAGTACACATGACAAAAAAGATTATTCAAAGATAAATTGCATTTATACCTCCATTTCTAGATAACTAGATTGCTTTACTTAGAATGCTTATTATTAATAGCTTTTATAAACATGATTTATTAACAGTATTCATAAATATATACTGTACAATAAACCGTTGCTTTCAATGCCATAAATAGATCTCTACGGATACCGTGATCACTATTGAAGATCAATCGTGAAACTGCTAAAATGAGCTTGTCATAAAAGCTAATTTTTAATACTGCTCAAGTTAATATGAAGTGTTCATAGTGATATAATGACTCAATGAATAAAATAAATTTTTATACAATCTTATTTGTAATCGGTTGCCCCATGTAATTAAAACATTTTTTGTTATTAACAAAATCGTCTTGCAATATGAACATTGAAGTCATAAGTATTTTTACAAAAAATAGAATTTCAGTATCAATGCAATCAGAATTAATAATATTACATTGTAATAAATGATTGATTCTTTAATGGAAGACCTGAATCAAGGTCAATAATGAAAATAACAACCATAGTATTTTTGATCTTATTATTAGTTAATATTTTACAACTAACATATAAAGGCGAAAAAAATAAATTAAAGTAAAGGAGGTAAGTAAATTATTGAGGGTAAAAGAAATAATGTTGTTTATCATACTAGGTAAATAACGAAAGTGGCCAAGTAGCGTAGTAATTAGCATCTGGAATACTAACCACATTGATAAAATTGATAAAATTAACCACCAGTGACGAAATGCTATTTTCCAGCTTTGGCTAATAACTTGTAGTAGCATTACATTTTTAGTGGTTATTAAAATAATTGGCGATAAGGAAAATCCGATGGCCACAATAACTCCTGGTAAGATAAATAGCATAAAACTAAAATAAATTATAATAGTGCAAATAAATAGTAATAGTAACATACTTGGTAATATACGCAATGAAAGTATAAAGGCTTGCAATGCATTAACTTTGTTACCAATACTAAGCTCTGACAAATAAGTAGTCACAGAAGATACTAAGAGTATTAATCCTATAAAAACTACAATAAATGAAAGTAGTAAGACTCTGATCATTATCGCTTTTTCTTCATCAGATAATTGATTTATTAAAGTTAAAATTGTAGTTGAGTTATTTTGACTACCTAATATTTTAATGATTGTTAGTCTTTCATCGAAAGATATAAGAAAATAATAGAGTATTAGGCTGATGGTAGCTGAAATAAATGATAGAATACAAAGGTCACTCAGCTGATTTTTGAAAAAATTAAAGCTATCGCCGATAAGTGAGTGAGACGCAATAGACATGAAACTGCTCCTATAACTGGTTTTACTATCAAATTTTTAGTTATATATTGTATACTGACAATAGAGAGAGCGTATACCTTTTTATATAAGGTATAAGAATGTTTACTAGTAATATTTAATATTAATTACATGGCCATGTAAGGTACAGTATGTTTATACCAGATCAATATTAAATCGACGCTCTAAAAAAAAGAACATTTAACCTTAAAATTATAGGTTCAGGCGATGTAGACGTAATATGTTATAACTTTTGTATAAAAACCTTTGGTTTTTGCTCTTTTTAATCAACTGAAATTATTTAGTGACACTAAATAATTTATTTTGCTTTTAAGCACTCCGATGTAATAGATTGTTTTGCTTTAAAACACTTCATTGAGTCCATATAGTGTAGGTGAAATAACGTTAATTTTACTGGAATACACTGACCAATAAAATTATTCTATTTCATGTCCATGAAATACTACTTACACTCATTAAGTACAGGAACAGAATCCTAGTTAAATATTAGCTTAAAGATTCACTTAAAGCATGGATGAAATTTCTTCTCCGAGCTATTAGCTAATCTGCCTTTTAAATTATGACCATGATAAATATTGAAACAATTTTAATATAAATCTATAAAGTTATGCGTAATTTATGCTACGCTGATGTCAAGCATTTAAATGATAATGAATTCGCTATATCTTCATGTTTTCACTTATTACAATTTTTTGATATTGAGTCCATCTACTCACATTATTTTAAAACTAAAAGTTGGTACTTGACTGCGTATATTTATCAAATATCATAGTTCATAATTATTGTAATAATTATGAACTAATATGCTATAATATTAGCAGCTGTTATCAGCATGTAATGAGACAACAAATCAGCTAAAAAAATACGCTTAATTGACGACTTATTTTAGTAAAATATCTACTTACCATTAAGTGTTATTCATTTTAGTAAAGATACTAAGGATCAAAATCCTTTAACTAGCTTACTTACTAAACTGAATGAGTAAATGATTATCCATTCTGGATGAATTGATCACTTATTTTTCTGTAGTTCAGGATTATAAAATTAATCAATGCGATATTAAATTTTTTAATTTAAATGCTGAGTTGATTTTTAGTTTTTGTTTGTTATTTTCAACTAAATGCTTCTTGATCAATGATCTGTTAGTACTAAGAAGATATATAACTTTAGAAGTCTATTCTAAATAAAATCAATAAATAGTATAATACTTTGATAAAGTGATCTACGTAGATAATCTAATAAAGTTAAGCTTTAATATTAATCATAAAGTTCTTGTATAAAGAAGGTTTTTATTATAGTGTTATCAAAAAAGTGTACTAATTAATATTACAGCAGAAATATTTTTATTATTTAGTGCAGATAATACTCATGTATTATTTGGTGCTCTTTATCACAGAGCACTTTATTAAAAGTGATGGTTTTTAAACTGATAATACATCATTTAAATTTATGAGGTTACATCTATGCAAGAAATGCTAGCTAATGATTCTTTTAACTTTCTTAAAAGTTAAATATGTTACTTTATAAGGCATAATTTTTGAAAAATTACCTTGCATGAATAGAATCTTCTTCACTTCTTCTAAGAAATGAAGAAGATTAACTACTGATAGGGTTTGCAATTACTGATTACTGATAAAGTAAAGGGTGAAAATTTTTTAATTAAGTATGTATTAAAGTACGGCATAACAAAATCAACAATAATACTGTTTCATGCATAAAATATATCCCCTCTTTAATCTAAAAGAGCAAGTGCAGTAATTAGGCAATGTCAATACTAATATCGAATGATGCTTGTAAATTAGATACAGAAAGAAAAACTTAATGATCGTAGTTGATCATTGTGACCAAGTTGAAATTGTAAAAATCTAATATTATTAGTATTCTAACTACTAGAATTTTAGAAGAAGTAAAATAGTAACTATGTCATGGACAGGTTAAATATTGTTCAACAACTCAAGTGATCACCAATACTTGTATTAGGCTTTGCTCCATGTTTGCTGATACAAATCAATACACTCGCTAATTAAAATACTATGTATTTTCTTTAATCATCATTATGAAAGTAAATAACTTTATTATTGTCCAGTACTTGTATATTAAGTATTAAATATTTTTCTAAAATAAATTGTATTTTGCTTCTTATGTTAACTCTGATAAGAAGATGTGATCTATTTTAGGCTGTTTTATAGATTACAATAGATCAATCAATGATAATTGAATTGAAAACAATAGATTTTATGTAGACTGTAAAGCATACTTCAATGAAGTGTGCTTTAATCTTTAGCATCAATAATTCATCAGTAAAAATTCTTACTCATGAATTATTGATGCAGTAAATATAAATAAATCGCGAATTTTCACTGATGAAGCTTCTTATATAAGCTATCATTATTGCTTTGCGGATAAATATCGCTCAGCAGGTATTGAGCGATATTAAATGATGAAATCAGATCAGGAATTACGATAGATCATAGCAGCATCGATCATATTCTGAATTGATCGGCTACATCATAAGTTAAGACTCAATATTCAAGACTTAACATGATAAGTGCTGGTGGTTTATTGGACGTTTCTTTAATTTATGTTGTATCACATTACTGATGGATGTCGATCATTTCAATGGTCCAATACAATATAGAACCGTAAGGTAATAAATAAGGCTGCCTAGCAGTCCAATTTTTAGGAAGTAGCTTGAGTACATTTGTAACTCTTTAATTATTAATAAGTTTAGTAATTCCAGGTAACGTTTTCATGGTCTTTAGTAGACAAGATTTACAATGTAATGAGCAAAAAGTTGCATGCAGGCAAATAGTCTTTAAAAGACCAAAAAATACGGTCATTGATTTAATCAAGAGAGCTATAAATGTTATTTTAGTTTTCTTGGAAGTCCAAGAAGCTGATAAAAATAAACTACGATCAGTAATAATATTAAAACTGCGCATAATAGTCGCAGTTTATTTTTTTTTATTTGATGCTTATGACACCTGTGAAGATAGCACAGGAGGTTGATGCTATGAGGGTTAAAAAAAAAAGAAGTGAAAAGTTACAGAAAGTACTGGCCCGTTGTGGTTATGGATCACGTCGGATAGTAGAAAATCTTATTCAATCCGGTCGGATTCGTGTTGATGGTCAATTGGCTGTTTTAGGTGATCGAATAGAAATTAAATCTAATACGAAAATTCACTTAGACGGTATTTTGTTAAAGATACAAAAAGCGGGGAAAATTATTTGTCGGGTATTAGCTTATTATAAGCCGGAAGGTGAACTATGTACTCACCATGATCCAGCAGGACGCCCAACTGTATTTAATCGACTACCAGAATTAACAAGTTCTCGCTGGATTTCAATAGGTCGCTTAGATGTTAATACTTCTGGCTTATTACTTTTTACTACAGATGGCGAACTTGGAAATCGTTTGATGCATCCATCTCATAATATTGAACGTGAATATGCAGTTCGTGTTTTTGGTGAAATTAATGATACTAAAATTCACCAATTGACTAAAGGCATTCCACTGGAAGATGGTAAAGCTAGTTTTAAACTTCTACAGTTCCGCGGCGGAGATGGGATGAATAAATGGTTTCATGTTACTGTAACTGAAGGACGTCATCATTTGGTTAGGCGTTTATGGAAAGCAGTAGATATTCAAGTTAGCCGTATGATTCGTGTTCGTTATGGTGATATTTTTTTGCCAAAAGGATTACCTAGAGGAGGTTGGATAGAATTAGGTTTATCTCAGATTAATTATTTGCGTCATTTTGTTGGCCTTAACGGTGAAAGATCTAGCTCGATACTGATCGAGCAAAATAGACGTCAAATTAAAACAACTCAGATTCGTCGTGCTATCAAACGACATACCAACGTTTCTTCAATGCGACGTAGAACATAAAACGAGCAACTGGAGTTACTATGTTTCGTAGTAAACATATGCATAAAGTGTAATAATATTACATCTAGCTACAGACTATTTGTCAATACTAGTTATCCTGCCATAGAGGTTTACTCTATGGCAGGATAACTAGTATTGAATATGTTGACGAGACTATTGAAATATTATATCAAAATGATTGAATCATATTTCTGATAGCTTATTTATGTTGGTGTTAGAAAACTTTAACTGTAATAATCGGTAATGAATAATTATAGCAGCAATGATTATACGATAGTTTTTATTACTATTGAATAAATTTTATTTTAATGGAAAAGATCTTAGGTAAGATGTAACTCTCTTATAGCAAGTAAGTATATACATAACTTTATGAGATGAGCTTTTAAAAGAATTTTCATTTAATACGGCACATTATTAGCATTCATGTTACTCATGAATGATGAGTATTTTTATGGAAAATACTGGAATCAAGAGATTATTTGATGAGATATTGCGTTAACAATAACATTATTATTACTTACCTTTAAGTTAATAAACTTATTGTAGCGGCAATATTAAGTAATTGTATATCTTATTGCTTGCTTCATAAGCAGTATTATTAAAATATAGATACATGATTCATGCGATGATAAAAAAGAAATAAAGAGCACAAAAACCACTTTTATAAATTTTAATTTTAAAATAAATATAGGATGCAATATCTGTATTGAGGCTTTTTACTGAAAAACTTTACTTTTAGCATAATTTTGCTAGTAGTAATTATACTATTATAATTGATTGGAGTATCAATTATAAAAACATTTATCTGCATGATCAAGCTTTAAAGTAAAGCTGATAAATTAAGTTAAAAGTTGATAGATGCAAATCTGATGACATATAGAAAATGTCGTTTTACTTTTCTATACAACCAGTACAATTAGGCAATATCTAAGGTAGAAATAACTATGGGTAAAGCTCTTGTAATTGTGGAGTCCCCAGCAAAAGCCAGGACAATCAATAAATATCTTGGTAATCAGTATATTGTTAAAAGCAGCTTAGGTCATATACGTGATTTGCCAAAAAAGAGTAATTCTGGGCTAAAAAAGAACAGAAAGCAAGCTAAAAAAAACAAACAAGATGAACATTATGCATTTGTAAATCGCATGGGAGTTGACCCATATCATGGGTGGAAGGCTGATTATCAAATTTTACCTGGGAAAGAAAAAGTTGTTGAGGAATTAAGATCACTTTCTGCTGACGCTGAGCATATTTATCTTGCAACGGATCTTGATCGTGAGGGGGAGGCGATTGCTTGGCATTTGCAAGAAGTCATTGGAGGTGATGATCATCGATTTAGTCGCATAGTATTTAATGAAATTACTCAACATGCTGTCAAGAAGGCTTTTGATAATCCATGTAAATTAAATATTCATAGAGTTAATGCTCAACAAGCTCGGCGTTTTTTAGATCGGGTAGTTGGCTATATGCTTTCACCGTTATTATGGAAAAAAATTGCCCGCGGTCTTTCTGCTGGTCGCGTTCAGTCAGTTGCTGTTCGGTTAATTGTTGAACGAGAGCATGAAATTAAAGCCTTCTTTCCAAGAGAATATTGGCAGCTTCATGCTGAATTACTTACTGCTGATGCTGAGTTGATTCGCATGGAGGTTACACATAAAAATGGTAGGTGTTTTAAACCAGTATCTAGAGCTCAAATTGAAACAGCTGTCACATTATTAAATAATGCACACTACCACGTATCCAATCGCGAAGATACTATCATAATTAGTAAGCCTGGAGCTCCTTTTATTACTTCAACACTACAACAAGCAGCCAGCGTACGACTTGGTTTTGGCGTTAAAAAAACTATGCTGACAGCGCAGCGGCTTTATGAAGCCGGTTATATTACCTATATGCGAACTGACTCAACTAACTTAAGTCAGGATGCTTTATCTACTGTTCGAGATTATATCTTAGATAAATTTGGAATTAAATATTTACCAAAAAAAGCTAATGTCTATTCTAATCAAAAAAATTCTCAAGAAGCTCATGAAGCTATTCGTCCTACTAATATAGACGTGCATGTTCACTCACTTACTAGACTAGGAGTTGATGCTAAAAAATTATATCAGCTGATATGGGGTCAATTTGTAGCTTGCCAAATGAAGGCAGCACAATTTGCTGCTACAACCGTAACTGTTCAAGCTGGAGAGTTTACATTAAAAGCAAAAGGGCGTATTTTGCATTTTGATGGTTGGACAAAAATTATGTCTGCATTTCATGCAGATGATCAAGATAAGATCTTATCAATGATTAAAATAGGTAATAAATTTAAATTAAAACAATTGACTCCAAGCCAACACTTTACAAAACCTCCTTCGCGTTTTAGTGAAGCTTCCCTAGTTAGGGAATTAGAAAAACGTGGAATTGGTCGGCCATCAACTTATCCAGTTATTATTTCAACTATCCAAACTAGGGGATATGTAAAACTTAAAAATCGCCATCTTTATGCTGAAAAAATCGGTGAAATAGTTACTAATCGATTAGATGAAAATTTTAGTGAACTAATGAACTATGATTTCACTGCTAAAATGGAAAATCATCTTGATTTGATCGCGGAAAATCGTGTTGCTTGGAAGAGTGTATTAGATGAATTTTTTGCTATTTTTATTGAGCGATTTGAAAATGCTAAGAAAGCTCCTGAAGAAGGTGGCATGCAAACTAATCCGATTGTATTAACATCGATTGAATGTCCTGAGTGTCACAGAAACATGGGAATTAGAACTGCTTCTACAGGTGTTTTTCTTGGATGTTCTGGCTATAGCTACCTAGAGAAAAGGTTTTGCAAAAAAACAATTAATCTAATTCCTGAGGATGAATTATCTAATATTATAGTTGTAGAAGAGGAAGATACAGAAACCAATGCTTTACGAGCTAGAAGAAGATGCTATGAATGTGGTACTGCAATGGATGCTTATATTATTAATAATAAACTTAAGTTACATGTATGTGGCCATAACCCTGCATGTAAAGGTTATGAGGTTGAGAAAGGTAAATTCTACATTAAAAACTATGAGGGAAAAATTATTGCATGTGATAAATGTGGCGCAGTAATGCAATTGAAAATTGGTCGATTTGGAAAATATATGTGCTGTACAAATGATGCGTGTAAAAATACTAGAAAAATACTAAAAAATGGTGAAGTGGCTCCACCAAAGGGAAATCCTATTCCATTACCGGAATTAATATGCGAAAAATCTGATGATTTTTTTGTATTAAGAGAGGGTGCAAAAGGAATATTTTTAGCGGCGAATACTTTTCCAAAATCCAGAGAAACGCGTGCACCATTCGTTGAAGAGTTGGTGCGTATTAAGAATCGTTTACCAGATAAATTTAGCTATTTAACCTTGGCCCCTATTAAGGATCCTGATGGTAATAAAACAATTGTTAGATTTAGTTATAACACCAAACAACAATATATTTGTTCAGAAAAACATGGCAAAGCTACTGGCTGGAGTATATTTTATGTCAATGGTCAATGGGTAGAAAAAAAGAAAATTAGATAAAACTATCTTTATAAACACTTGTGCTTACTAAGCACCATAGTAAGAATAAGTGTTTTTGAAATGAAAATATCTCCACTTCTAAATATTTAGTGCTACTTAGCTAGACAATATCATTGTTGGTATAACAATGATACATGAGTACTACAAATATGGCTTGAATAAAATATTAAGCCATATTTGTAGTACATGGCAAAATTGTAAGTTAATAGTAACAAAAAGCAACAGGTAAATCATTTAGCTGGTTTAGTGTTTAATATTAATAACAGTGCTTACTATCTTTCACGATGTATTTTTAATATGAATATGTTAAATGAAGAATAGAGTATTGCATAATATATGCAAGCAGCGATAATTATTGAAAGCATTCAGAAATATTAAATAGTCATTTAGAGGTTAAATGTGTTTTTTTTAAAATAAAAAACCACTTATGTCATGTATAAGTTAGCTATAAATCTATAGTAACAGATAATAACTTTTTATCCATTATCGTAGCATTCAATAATTTAATATAAATTTGGCAAAATTTATATTAATAAAAGCTAATAATATATTATGTATTTTTAATAAACAAGTTGATTATTAATCGTATTTTATTTTTATTTGTATTTTGTTATATTCGTACTAATATATAGTACTGGATTATAGTAATATAACCGTTACATTTATTTTTTACATTATACTTACTATAATTTTATTAAATTATGAATCCTCCATAAAGACAGGATGCTGAATAAGATGAAATTACAGCAATTACGCTACATTGTAGAGATTGAAAATCATAATTTAAATGTTTCATCAACAGCTGAAGGGTTATATACATCACAGCCAGGTATAAGTAAACAAGTACGGATGCTTGAAAATGAACTTGGAGTACAAATTTTTGGGCGTAGTGGCAAGCATTTAACTCATGTCACTCCAGCTGGAAAAGAGGTTATTAAAATAGCTCGAGAAGTCATTACAAAAATGAACGCTATTCGAGCAGTTGTTGGCGAAAATACAGATCCAGATCGCGGAATATTAGCAATTGCTACTACCCATACTCAAGCACGGTATGCTTTACCGCTTGTGATTAAGCAATTTATTCAAAATTATCCAAAAATCTCATTACACATGAGCCAGGGCTCGCCCATTCAAATTGCAGAAGATGTTAGTAAAGGAAATAGTGATTTTGCTATTTCAACTGATACTTTCCATCTTTACAAAGATTTAGTAATGTTACCTTGTTATCATTGGAATCGATCAGTTGTCGTTAAAGAAGATCATCCTTTAGCTAAAAAGGAAAATATTACGATTAATGAGTTAGCGCAATATCCCATTGTCACTTATACCAATGATACCAATAGGTGTACAGGACGCTCTGAGTTAGAGGAAGCTTTTTACAAAGCAGGGTTAAAAGCTAAAATTATATTTACAGCTACAGACGCTGATGTTATTAAAACTTATGTAAGATTAGGATTAGGTATAGGAATTATTGCTAGTATGGCTTTTGATCCTAATCAGGATAAAGACTTAGTTATTATTGATATGCGGGATAAGTTTAGTTATAGCACTACAAAAATTGGTTTTCATCGTAATAGTTTTCTACGCAGTTATATGTATGATTTTATTTGGCGCTTTGCTCCGCATTTAACTCCTGATGTTGTTGATAAAGCAATTTCATTACGTCTCAATGAAGAAATAGAAGAGATGTTTAAAGAGATCCAATTACCAACAATTTAATTTTAATAAAATTCATGTTTTATGTTTCAATTCATTTGATTTCTAATCATTTTCTGATGCATTAAGCGTTTCTGAATTACAAGAAAATTATTTGTTATTAACATCTTTAATTGCTTTCAAGCAAAAGCATATTTTATATTTCTGAATATGATTCATAAAATATTATTTCTAATAATATAATCTTAATGCTTTCAAAACTAAGAGAAAAGAGAATAAAAAAAAGATTTTCCTCATTTATATTATATTTTAAACTTTTTCTTGATCAGTACAGGATTGTAAAATTAGTAACAGGATGTATGAGTAATAAATCCATCGACTATAATTGCATAAGCAATTATTAAATCAGAAGATATTAGTGGATGTACCTGATTAAGTTCTATATTCATCATTTTAATAGCATGATGCGATAATAACCACTTTTATGTTATTCATAAAATTCTCAAATAAACGAATTAAAACCATCATAACCTGTGTAATTATTTTTGAGTATATTCGGATAGAATATGCCCTAATTTTCTTGCTTTCACATTAAGATAGTTACTATTTTTAGGATTACGGCCAACAATAAGAGGAATACGTTCTACGACATTAATTCCAGATGCTTTTATAATTTCTAATTTTTTTGGATTATTTGTCAGTAATCTTACTTGATGAATATCAAGTAATTTATACATGTCAGCACAAATAGTAAAATCACGCTCATCTGGTTGAAAGCCTAGTTTTAAATTAGCTTCAACAGTATCGAAACCTTGATCTTGCAGAGAATAGGCCCTAATTTTATTTAATAATCCGATATTACGTCCTTCTTGACGATGGTAAAGGAGCGCCCCACGACCTTCTTGTGCAATTTGTTTCAGTGCTGCTTCTAATTGAAAACCACAATCACAACGTAAACTAAACAAAGCATCACCAGTTAGGCATTCTGAGTGAATGCGAGATAGGACTGGTTTTTCATCAGTAATATCGCCATAAATAAGTGCTATATGATTATTACCGTTAAATGTTTCTTCAAAACCAACAATAAGAAATTCACCAAAAGGAGTTGGTAACTTAGCTTCAGCTATACGTTTTAGCTGCATAGTATTATACATAATACACAAAACTCTGGATTTAAAATTAAGGAAAATGCGTTAAAATAGTTAAATATAGTGATTAGGTTATTGTATCTCTTTCTTTCACTAGACTAGTAGATATGATCATTAGATAAGCTGATGTTCATATCACTACAATATGATTTTTTTTAAAATTCACTATTTTAGTGTAAGCACGTTCTTTTTTATCAATAAAAGGTTATGATTTTTACAATTTAGATTGATGAGAACCTAAATGAAGATAGCAGTACTAATATTCCGTAGCATGGAATAAATCAAATTCTGTATTTTAATTATAATCTTTTTAGCGCATTAATATAATTAAAAATTTTTGATAACGAATTTTTATATCTACTTAAATGTTTATTTAAACAAATAGATGAATGTTGATATACTTCACTTTCTTTTCGGGTTACTAAAGATTCAGTTAATATAATAAAATTAGTTAAATAGCTTTTATTACCATGAAACAATAATAGGAAAATATGAAATATTTTTTAATTTTATTACTTTCTATCACTATTTTTATAGTTTCCGTAGTACTCAGCTCAAGTAATGATCAGATAATTACATTTAATTATCTGATTGCAAAAGGCAATTATCCAATATCAACATTATTAGCAACCATTTTCGTGATCGGATTTCTACTTGGTTTGCTGGTTTGCGGGATATTTTACGCAAAGGCATTAATTTCATTAACGAATGTAAGACGTAATATTAAAAAACTTGAAAGACAATTAGTGAGATCACCTAAAATGAAACATGACACCACAGAAGCGTGTATGACAAAAGAAAAAAGGTAATTTTTATGTTAGAGCTGCTATTGCTGCTACTACCTATTGCTGCTGCTTATGGTTGGTATATGGGACTCAGAAGTGCTCAACATGATAACAAAAAAACTACCGATCGTTTGCCTCGTTATCACGAGGCGGGCGTTAATTTTTTGCTTTCTAATCAACAAGATAAAGCTATCGATCTATCTTTAGATACGTTAAAAGAAGATAGTGCAGAATTTGAAGCTCATTTTACATTAGGTAACCTTTGCCGTTCCAGAGGAGAAGTGGAACGAGCTATTCATATTCATCAATCTTTATTTGAAAGTAGCTCATTATCATGTAATCAAAAATTATTAGCTGCGCAGCAACTGGGACAAGATTATTTAGCAGCTGGAGTTTATGATCGTGCAAGAAATATTTTTTTACAACTAGTTGATGAGCAAGATTTCCGATTTAGTGCACTACAATCTTTACTTACTATTTATCAGGCAACTAGTGATTGGCATAAAGCCATCAATGTTTCTAAGCAATTAGTCAGAATTGGTAATCCTCAATTAAAAGAAGAAATAGCTCATTTTTATTGTGAGCTAGCACTGTTAGAATTGAGTGCTAACCATCTTGACAATGCTTTACTGTTTCTCAATAAAGCTTATCAAGCAAATAAAAATGGTGCCAGAGTTTCTATTATGAAAGGGCGCATTTATATCATCCGTGGTGAATATGAAAAAGCAATTGCAGTACTTAAGCAAGTATTTAATCAAGATAGAGATTTAGTCAGTGATACTTTAACTATGCTCTATGAATGCTATTATCAGTTAGCTAGCTGGCATGATTGGGAGGATTATATTCAGCAATGTGTTGCTGGAGATTGTGGAGCAACAGCTCAACTGTATTTGGCCGATATAATTGAAAAAAGAAAAGGGACAGACAAAGCACAAATGTTTATTAAACAGCAGCTAGAACATCATCCAACAATGCGATTATTTTATAAATTGATAGATTATCATCTAACGGATGCAGAAGAAGGTAGAGCAAAAGAAAGTCTTGAATTGCTACAAAATATGGTGGGCGAACAAATACGCTCAAAACCTGATTATTGTTGTCGTAAATGTGGCTTCACTACTCATTCTTTATATTGGTATTGTCCTTCATGCCGATCTTGGGGTACCATCAAGACAATCAAAGGTCTTCATGGTCAATAATGAAGTTACTAATGCGTTGTTCTTTAATTTTTTAAAGGTTATAAATGATAACTAATATAAGCAATACATATCCTGTCTCTACTAATCCTCCAATTATTGTTGCATTAGATTATCATGATTTAAGTAAGGCACTATCTTTTGTTGATCAAATTAGCCCAAAGGATTGCTGCCTAAAAGTAGGCATGCAGATGTTTACTTTATTTTCTAAAAAATTTATTCAAAATTTACATAAACGAGGGTTTCAAGTTTTTTTAGATTTAAAATTTTATGATATCCCGAGTACAGTTGCACAAGCTGTTAAAGCTGCTGCAGACATTGGTGTTTGGATGGTTAATATTCATGCTTGTGGTGGTGCTAGAATGATGATAGCAGCTAAAGAAGCATTAGCTGAATATGGTAAAGATGCGCCTATGTTAATTGCAGTTACCGTATTAACCAGCATGGAGCAAGCAGATCTAGATCATCTATACATTGAAGCACCACTTTCTAATCGTACTTTACAATTAGCAAAATTGGTTAAGCAATGCGGCTTAAATGGCGTGGTCTGTTCAGCACATGAAGCATTAACATTAAAATCTGTTTGCGGGAATGATTTTTTATTAGTTACACCTGGAATTCGTCCTAATGGTATAGAGGCTAGTGATCATCGAAGAATTATGACACCAGAAGAAGCTATTAATATTGGTGTTGATTATATTGTTATTGGAAGACCTATTACTCATAGCATTAATCCAGCATTAACGCTGACACAGATTAATCATTCCATTGGATGGATAAAAAAATAAGTAATATTTTTTTGTTTTTTATCGTTAAATAAAAATTAATAACCTTTAATGCTAAAAAGGTCTCATTGATATCAAATCAAAATTACACAGCATCTCCATCAAGACCATAGAAAATATTGCGCTATATTTGTAATATCCCTTTAACAACAGAAATGGATATTGAGGTACCCATGGCTGCATTAGATGAGGCACTGCTATTTTAGCAAAAACCATACTATCGGTATGTGCGTCAAAAATATAAAATATATCTTCGATTTGCTTCCAATACCCTTGTGATACATGGTATTGGAAGCAAATCGAAGATATAAGATGTTGTAATTGTAATAATTATGAACATCTTTTGTCATGAAGCTCACAAAGATCTTTGATAATACAGAAGTTACAGCGCGGCTTTCTAGCAATACATGTATAACGACCGTGTAATATCAGCCATTGATGGCAATGCACTTTAAATGCAAAAGGTACTACTTTCAGTAGTTTTTGCTCTACCTCAATAACATTATTTCCTGGAGCAAAATTTGTACGATTACAAAGACGAAAAATATGGGTATCAACAGCAATAGTTGGCCAACCAAAAGCAATATTCAGTACTACATTTGCAGTTTTACGACCAACTCCTGGCAAGGATTCTAACTTTCTACGATCTTCCGGTACCTGACCGTGATATTTATCTATCAATATTTTACAAGTTTTAATAATATTTTCAGCTTTGGTGTTACATAAACCAATCGTTTTGATAAAATTCTTGATCCCATCCAGTCCAAGAATCAGCATTTTTTCAGCTGTATTGGCAACTTGATAGAGTTTTTCTGTTGCTTTATTCACACTTTTATCAGTGGCTTTAGCTGAAAGCAATACAGAAATAAGTAATTCAAAAGATGAATTAAAAATAAGCTCGGGTTTTGGTATTGGATTTTTATCACGTAAACGAGTTAAAATCGCGATTCGCTTTGTTTTATTCATTAGTTAAAATGTTTTATTAGTGGGTTCTTCTTTTCCTAATAAGGAGCCTAGTATAACTAGTATAAAATAGATTATTATTGTTTTTATTTGTTGCATTTTGTTATTTTCTCATCGATTACATATTTTACTGCTAGTATCAGCCCCAATCCAATGAAAGCCCCAGGTGGTAATATAGCTAATAGAAAAGGTGAATTGAAATGCATCACTTCAATACGTAATATTTTTGCCCATTCTCCTAATAATAAATGGATACCATCAAATAATGTACCATTACCTAAAATTTCTCGTATAGCACCTAAAAAAAATAGCGCTATTGTTATGCCCGCACCAATTGACAAGCCATCAATTGCTGAGTGATAAACATTATTTTTAGCTGCATAAGCTTCAGCTCGGCTAATAACAATACAATTTGTAACGATCAGAGGAATAAAAATACCTAAAGATTGATATACAGCAATTTCGTAAGCATGAACTAACATCTGTACAATAGATACAACTGACGCTATAATTATAGCATAGATTGGAATACGTATTTCATTTGGAATCCAATTACGAAATGTAGAAACAGTAACATTACTAAAAAATAGTACTAATGTTGTTGCTAAACCGAGTCCTAAAGCATTGCTTGCGGTTGCAGACACTCCAAGTAATGGACATAAACCTAATAATTGAACTAGTGCTGCATTGTTTTTCCATAATCCATTGATAAAAATTTTTTTTGTTTCATTCATAGTCATAAATTTTAACATTGTGGATAAGTTGATAGTTTTTGAGGCACCGATTGTATGAGCAATGCAGCGCGCTGAGTTGCATGAATTACAGCTCTTGGTGTAATACTGGCACCAGTAAATTGCTCAAAATCACCACCATCTTTTTTTATAGTCCAATCTGAGTTATTTTTTGAATCAATTTTTTTACCTGCAAAATGATCAATCCAATTTGAAATACGAGTATCAATTTTATCACCTAATCCTGGCGTTTCATGATGTTCAGTGACGCGTACACCAAGTACTTTACCATGAAAGTCAGCTGCAACCAATAATTTTATCTTGCCTGAGTAGCCATTATTGGCAGTATATTCTATAATAGCTGCAACCGGGTTTCCTGCTTTTCTAGCAAGAAAAAGATGATTAGGTAACGAGCTGCCTAATACTTCATCATTAATAATTAAATAACACTCTTTAAACAACTGGTTATCATATAAGTTAGGAGAGATAATTTGATCAAAAAGTTTTTGCTGTTGGATTATGGCTTGGCTATTAATAGTACTTTTTGTGATAGTATAAACTGTTGCTGTGATTCCGGCGCTAATTGCTGCAAAAATAGCTAATATCACACCATTATGTTTAATAGATTGTAACATAATCTGTTCCTTATTTATGACCGTAAACGCGAGGTTGACTATAGTGATCAATTAGCGGCACTGTAATATTAGTTAGTAACACTGAAAAAGCTACTGCATCAGGATAGCCACCATATACACGAATAATCCAGGTTAATAACCCTGTTATTATACCATAAATAAGACGACCATATGGTGTTGTAGCAGCAGTAACTGGATCAGAGGCAATAAAAAAAGCACCGAGCATAGTTGCTCCTGAAAATAAATGGAGCATTGGAGGAGCATATTTTGTTGGCATAATCAACCAACTTAATACAGAACAAAACAACAGTGTTACTAAAAATGCTAGAGGAATCTGCCAGCTAATGATTCGGCGATTTAGTAGAATAATACCGCCAATAAAATAGGCAATATTAACCCAATGCCAACCATTGCCAGATAATGAAGCTATGAAAATAGGATTTATGAGTCTTTGATTAAGAGAGTATATTAATAAATTCGTTTTAAAGCTATCAAGTGGTGTCGCTTGACTTATACCATCAATATTTGATGTTAATTGATTTAATGTAATTCCTGTTGATGTATAACCAGTAAAAATGATTTGTAAGCTCTCCAAGGCATTGGCATGAATAGCTTGCAGCTCTATTGACGGTATCCAACTAGTCATTTGGATAGGAAAAGAGATCAATAATACCACATAACCTACCATAGCTGGATTAAATGGATTTTGGCCTAATCCGCCATAGATGTGCTTAGCAATTAGTATAGCAAAAGTAGTACCTAAAACTATTAGCCACCAAGGAGATAAAGGTGGAATACTAATAGCCAATAGAGAAGCAGTTACCAAAGCAGATGCATCTTTTAAGTGGGGTATAATCGGTAATTTCCGTAGTCGTAAGGCAACAGCCTCACTAATAAAAGCTGCAGTGATGGCAAGCACCATTTGGTAAAATGTCCCACTACTAAAAAAGTAAATTTGGCAAGAAATACCGGGAATAGAGGCAATAAAAACCCACAACATCAGTTTACTGATAGTTTTTTTTTCATGTGTATGTAAAAATGGCGAACTAGATCTTTTTACATTATTTAGCTGATACTTATCAGCAGATATTATGATCCTGAATTTCATATTGCAAATCATTAATTATTTTTATCATTATTTGATGATAAGCAAATTTTACTCTGCGCATCACGTTTAGATTGAACTCGAGCAATCGCTGCAGAAACCATAGCTTTGTACTGATCGGAAAATTGTTGTTCTGGTGATTTTTGAGTTGTTTGAATAATATCCAGTGTAGATCTTGTGACATGGCATCCTGTAGTAGCAGTTTTCTTGTTTAAGAACTTAACCTTACTACTCATATTGGTAAGGTAATTTCGTTTTTTTTGTGCATTAATTCCTAATATTGAAGTGTTGATTACAGCTTTGTCTAGCGCTTTTATCTTTTCTTCAGCATGACGGTATTGGCATAACATGTTTTCTTGTGCAAGCCGATTTTTTTTAGCTTCAAATCGTTTTTTTGCATCAGCAGCACGTTTTGTTGCTTTCAAAATGTTTTGAATTGCTATTTTTTCCTTTCTATAGTATTGAACAAGAGGAATATTACTTGGACAAACATAAGCACAGGCACCACATTCTATACAGTCAAATAAATTATATTTATCTGCTTTTTCATGCTCCTGACCTCGACTCATCCAATAAAGTTGTTGTGGTAATAAGTTAGCTGGGCAAGCTTGAGCGCAAAGACCACATCGAATGCAAGCTCCTTCCATGGAAGGCTTAGCTATTTCTACTTCTGTTGGCGCCAGAATACAGTTACTCATTTTAATAATAGGTATGGCTAAATCAGGTAAAGTAAATCCCATTAAGGGCCCACCCATAATAACCATTTGTTCTAGTTGTGGAACTATGCCAACTTGTTGCAATAATAAATTGATTGGCGTGCCAAAACGAACCCAATAATTACCAGGATTTTTTATTGCACCACCAGTTACTGTTAACACACGTTCAATCAAAGGTTCGCCATCAATAATTGCCCGTTTAATAGCAAAAACAGTGCTAATGTTTTGCATCAATATACCAATGTTATAAGAGTGAACGCCACTAGGTATTTCCTTGCCAGTTAATATTTTTGTTAACTGTCTAACACCTCCTGAAGGATACTTAGTTGGGATCACTCGTAATTTAATAATAGCTTGTTGGCCTAAAAGCGCTTCTCTTAAGGCAGCTATTGCTGAAGGCTTATTATCTTCAATCCCAATTAATATCTCTTGTGGTTTTAGTATATGTATTAATATCCATATTCCTTCGATAATCTCATGAGCATGCTCTTGCGTTAATCGATCATCGGCTGTTATATACGGCTCACATTCTGCTGCATTAATGATCAAGGTATGAATTAATTTAATACCATTTTTTAGCTTAGTTGCAGTAGGAAAGCCGGCGCCGCCTAATCCTGCTATGCCAGCTTGTTCAATACATGACAATAAAACTTTAGAAGAATATTTCCAGTAGTTAACTAAAGGAGCACGCTCATACCATTGATCTTTCCTATCAGCTTGTAAGCGAATACAAGGTATTTTAAGACCGGAAGGGTGTGCGGTTATATGTGGTCCTATGTCCGTTATAGTCCCCGAGGTAGTTGCATGGACAGGGATCTTACATTTACAACCTTTAGTAAGTGCTTGGCCTTTTAGTACATAGTCACCAGATTTAACAATAATCTCCCCTGGAGAACCTCTATGCTGTTGAATTGGAATAATGAATTCATCCACTAATGGTAATGTAAGTATAGGAACCTGATTTGATTGTATTTTCATTTCAGGTGGATAAATACCTCCTGACAAAGGCCAAATTTTTTCTTTATTTTTAGTTTTTTTTTAAAAAAATTAAACATTTTTCCCCCTTATGATACAAGGCAACGGTTGCCTTTTAGAAAAGGCCCCTATATTTTTATAGGCATAGCACTGATATCTCTCCCAATTTTTATTGTCCCTGGTATTGTACGCATAGTAATACAATTGGTTGGACATGGGGCAATACACAGATCACAACCAGTACATAGGTCTGTAATCACTGTATGTACAGAACGCCTGGTTCCAACAATTGCATCAACAGGACAAGCCTTAATACATTTAGTGCAACCGATACAATTGGTCTCATCGATAAAAGCTACTTGTTGTTCTGTGATTAATTTCTTGTTATCAATCGTTTTTAGTTCTACATTAAGTAATTCGGCAATTTTTAACGTTACCTCTTCACCTCCAGGAGTGCACTTATCAATCATTTCACTACTCTTGATTATTGCTTCAGCATATGGGCGGCATCCAAGATAACCACATTGACAACACTGACTTTGAGGCAAGATATTATCAATCTTGTCCACTATGAGATCATCTGTTACTTTAAAACGCATACAGGAAAATCCTAAAATAAAACCACAGATCAAACCAAATCCAGCGATAATAACGATCGCTACTAGCACATTACTCACTAGAGTTTTACCAAACCATTGAATCCCATAAACGCCAAAGACATTAAGCCTGCGGTAATGAAACCAATAGATGCTCCACGAAATGGAGCAGGAACATTGGCTACCTCAATACGTTCACGGATGGCAGAAAATAGAACCATGACTAAAGAAAAGCCTATTGCAGTAGAAAAGCCATAGACGGCAGATTGTAAAAAAGTATGTGATTGATTGATATTCAGCAATGCTACACCAAGAACTGCACAGTTTGTAGTAATTAATGGTAAAAAAATGCCTAAAAGATGGTATAGTATTGGGCTAGTTTTATGAACAACAATTTCTGTAAATTGGACAACAGTGGCTATTACTAAGATAAAGCTTAGTATACGTAAGTAACTTAAATCTAAAGGTATTAAAATAAATGTATCTATAAACCATGAAAAAATAGATGCTAAAGTTAGCACAAAGGTAGTTGAAAATCCCATGCCAATAGCAGATTCTATTTTTTTTGAGACACCCATAAAAGGGCATAATCCAAGAAACTTTACCAGTACGAAATTATTTACTAAAATCGGAGTGATAAATAATAAAATGTAATCTGTCATCTGAACACCTAATTTTTTTCATTAACAGCACTTGTAGCCATGTAAAAAAGAAACTTAAAACCATACATAACTGTCGAATTATAGTAATTAATTGTAATATAAATTATTAATCTTGTGTGATAATTAATGATCACAGGAATTTTTTTATAAAAGTAGTGTTTATAGCTAAATATATATTAAAGATATAATAAAGAGAATGAATACAGTAACCAATATTATTGGATCTGGTTGTAATATAGAATTTAAGGATGGCAACAGTTATTGTAAGGTTTTATGCATAAACCTGATAAAGCAAAACATTTCAATTATCAGTAATTACCGATAATAATCGGTCACAAGTCATGAATAGTAAGTAAAGAAAATTGACTTAAAACTATTGACTTAAAACTAATATCAACGTTTTATACAATGTTATTTCTTTATGCTTTAATCGGTTCCTCTTTGTGTTCTCATTAGAACACATTCAATTATTACTTAGATTTGATTCTAGTAATCAGTAGGCGTTACTATTTTAGTTTTAATAGCAAAGCCTATTCTGTTAAAACATGGAGTATGTATATCGAATTTTTGATTCTAAGGGGATAGAATAATGCCAAAATATCGTATTGAAAAAGATTCAATGGGAAAAATTAAAGTCCCAGCAGATAGGCTTTGGGGTGCACAAACTCAAAGATCTTTAGAGAACTTCCATATTTCAGTAGAAAAAATGCCTGTTTTATTGATCCATGCATTGGCATTAACTAAAAAAGCAGCAGCTGCAACAAATGCCGATTTAGGTTTGATATCTCATGATAAAGCTAATGCTATTATCGCTGCCGCAGATGAAATCTTAACGAATAAGCATATGGATGAATTTCCTTTAGCAATTTGGCAAACTGGATCTGGTACACAAACAAATATGAATATTAATGAAGTCTTGGCTAACAGAGCAAGTGAAATTTTAGGGGGGCAAAGAGGTCAACAACGTTTGATTCGTCCGAATGATGATGTCAATAAAAGTCAAAGTTCTAATGATGTGTTTCCAACAGCTATGCATATTGCTGCAGTTATTTCTTTAAAGCAACATCTCTTACCTAACTTAAAACAACTACAAACTACTTTTAGGAAAAAGTCTAATGCATTTAATGATATTATCAAAATTGGTCGTACCCATCTACAAGATGCGACACCATTAACGTTAGGTCAAGAAATATCAGGATGGGAAGCAATGCTAGCTCATAATGTTCATCATATTGAAATAAGTATCCCTCATCTGAGTGAATTAGCCTTGGGTGGAACCGCGGTTGGTACAGGATTAAATGCCCATCCTGAATATGCTGTTAAGGTCGCTAGTAAGATTACAACATTATCTGGTTTTCCGTTTATAACTGCGCCTAATAAGTTTGAAGCTCTAGCTACTTGTGATGCTTTAGTTCATACTCATGGTGCTTTAAAAGGGTTAGCCATTTCGTTAATGAAAATTGCTAATGATATAAGATGGTTGGCTTCAGGTCCTAGATGTGGCATTGGCGAAATTATAATTCCTGAAAATGAACCTGGCAGTTCAATCATGCCAGGAAAGGTGAATCCAACTCAGTGTGAAGCATTAACGATGGTTTGTGCTCAAGTTATGGGCAATGATGTGGCTATTAATATAGGTGGTGCATCCGGTAATTTTGAACTTAATGTTTTTCGTCCTATGATTATTAACAATTTTTTACAATCAGTTCGTTTATTAGCAGATGGTATGATAAGTTTTAATAAACATTGCGCTCAAGGTATTCAGCCTAATCACAAGCGAATAGACAAATTTTTAAACGAATCACTAATGTTAGTAACTGCATTAAATACACATATTGGCTACGATAAAGCCTGTGAAATTGCTATAAAAGCACATAAAGAAGGATTAACTCTTAAGCAAGCAGCGTTGGATCTTGCTTATTTAAAAGAAGAAGAGTTTGATAGTTTAGTACGTCCTGAAAATATGATCTGAAAGTAGTTGGACTTTTACTAAAAACTTGTGCGAAGCATTAACGATGGTTTGTGCTCAAGTTATGGACAATGATGTGGCTATTAATGTAGATAGTTCATCTGGTAATTTGAACTTAATGTTTTCTGTTATTTCTTGCTTAAACTAAACTTTAGCAGTTTTCTGAAATGTGATCAGGAATTATATTTTTATATAAAAGGTATTAGAAATATTAATATAGCGATCTGGATTAACATCTATATTACCTATGAAGGTAATCGTTACCTGGACACAAGTATTGATGGAATCATATGTCCCGCTCCATCATTTCATTAAATGAATAATGCTATCCTTTCTATTTTAATATTTATTATATGAGTTCGTTAATTTTGAACACTGAAGATCAGTAATAGATACTTGACGACGTCATACAATACTCACACAATACTATTTCTTTGCTGAATTAATGTCTAATCTAATCATTATTATTGTTAATATGTTATCAACAATCTATGAGAGGGCTTCAAAGCCAATTGCAATGCATTCTGGGCAATTAAAAACTTATCTTAATGAACTGATTTCTTGGAAGATAATGATATAAAATACAAAATCTTATCTAGGAACTCATTAAGACAATACTTAAAGAATCATGAATAAAACTAATAGGTACCTTTGATGATTTCATAAAAGGTACCTGAAAAGTAATATGAACTTAGTAAAAAGGTTTTAACTGTTCAAGTGCGGCTATATATAGAATTCTTAAGTTAACTTAAGTAGAGCTTGGTAACAGCCAGGAATCAGTTTTAGAACCATTGTACTGAAATCCTACTTAAGCTATCACTGCTAATTTTAGCAATTCAATGTTCTTAATTTACTGTAAGAACATCTATTCTGTTATTTACTTGTTTATCGAATAAATTGATAATACCGATTATGATGCAAGTCGGTCAAGGAAATGCTATCAGTTATTTTTTGTCCATCTTTTCGTATAAAATTAATTCATCATTGTCTCTTGATGAACCATGTACGTTCAGAAAATCTTTCTGAACATGGCTTACAATTTTCCTTTTTTACTCATGCAATTACTTGCATTAAAATGTAGAAATTTGATGATCAAATAAATTCTGAACGTGTTGCATTACTAATGTACATAATGATATTAGCGAAATAATAAGCAGCGATCTGCTAACTCCAATTAAATACCATAACTAGAAAATTGCAAAAGAATACAAAAAATTTGAAATATGCTCAACAAAAAACTTATTGCTATGCCACGAAAAGAGTTAAAGTAAGATTTTTCAGCTAATTTTAGATGATCAATATCATTCTTAAGAATGAACGAGGCATCGTTAAACAAGCTGATTCACTTTGAATCTATTAAAATGCTTAGAAGTGTTATGTACGGGGAACAAAGAGTTTAATCTATCTAAAATACGACTAAAAAATACTTTTTAAAGGTTATAGCAAGGACATGCAATACTTTATTGAAGTTTTGATTCCTGGATTTAGTCTTTAGGTAAGATTAGTAGCTAAGGGTACATAAAAGAAAACAGTACTAAGTGATTCATTATTGCTTTAATAGCTCATAGTTTCAATTTTTGAAATTAATAACAAAAAAAATCACAGTATTATTTCTAGACAAAAATAAAGAAAATTTAACAAAATCATTAAGTAATTGTACTAGTAACCTTAATAGTCGTGTTAAGTAACATGACTATTGTAGCGAAATATAATTGCGGATAAAAGATAATTTGTATTCAAAAAATTATCTTTTACACTCACTGTTAAGTTAACATACCTACAATAATAGAGAGATCGAATGTAATTCATAAAATAAAACGATATAAATCATGCGATCACAGTTAATTGAGTTATGATTCAATATATGATTCAGTATAAGCCTGTTATGGTTAACAGTGCACAAAACTTATCTTATATAGAATTAAGGATAAAATTAAGATCTACTTTACAAAACGTCTAATAATCCTTAGGATAAGCTAATTAACTGGAAGGCTATTGGATGAATCTTTTACGCTTAGTCTTCTTGGTTAATGCAATCAAGAAGACTCTATGATAACAATAGAGTAGGTAATGCAATGCCAAGTAATCTGGTACTTGTCCTAAACTGCGGTAGCTCTTCTCTTAAATTTTCTATCATTAATCCTATTAATGGCGAAAAAAAACTATCTGGTTTAGCAGAATGTTTTCATTCACCAGAAGCTCGCATTAAATGGAAAATAGATAGCAAACAGAACGAAGTTGCTTTGAGCAACTGTGCTTCACACAGTGAAGCACTGACTTTTATTGTCAATCAAATTCTTAATGCAAAACCAGAATTAGTACAAGGAATTTCTGCTATTGGGCATCGTATTGTTCATGGTGGTGAAAAATTTACCCAATCGGTCATCATCAATGATGAAGTCCTTTCAGGTATTAAGGAATCTATTTCATTTGCGCCATTACATAATCCTGCTGGAATTATTGGTATTGAAGAAGCGAAAAAAAGATTTCCGGATTTAAATAAAAAACATGTCGCTGTGTTTGACACCGCTTTCCATCAGACTATTCCAGTTGAAGCTTATTTATATGCTCTGCCTTATAATCTTTATACAAAACATGGTATTCGCCGCTATGGCGCACACGGTATTAGTCATTTTTATGTTTCAAAGCAAGCAGCCAAAGAATTGAACAAATCACAAAATAATCTAAATGTCATTTCCTGTCATTTAGGCAATGGAGGATCAGTTGCTGCCATAGTTAATGGTCACTCTGTTGATACATCCATGGGCCTGACTCCGTTAGAAGGCTTAGTGATGGGAACGCGTAGTGGTGATATCGATCCAGCTATTGTTTCCTACCTGCACAAAGTGTTGGATATGAGTATTGATAAGATCAATACATTACTAACCCAAGAATCTGGCATACTTGGGTTAACAGAAGTCACAAACGATTTTCGCTATATCGAAAAACATTATGATACTAAGCCACATGCTAAACGAGCTATGGATGTCTATTGTCATCGATTAGCTAAATATATCGCTGCTTATTGCGCCTTAATGGAAGGACGATTAGATGCTATTATTTTTACTGGTGGTATTGGAGAAAACTCAGTAATAGTACGTGAATTAACACTTAAAAAATTATCTTTAATTGGCATTAAATATGATCATGAGCGCAACTTAGTGGCGCGATTTGGGAAATCAGGCAATATCACAACTGACGATAGTATTCCTGCTCTGGTTATTCCAACTAATGAAGAGTTAGTTATTGCTCAGGATACTGTCTACCTGACGACCTAAATAGAGTAGATGATGCCAGTTTACTGAAAAGTGCTAAGTTTAAATATCTTACAACTGTAAGAGAGGTATTTGTGTCCCGGAACATAATGTTAATTCCAACTGATGTCAGTGTTGGTTTAATCAACGTCATTTTAGGAGTCGTATGTTCAATAGAACGCAAAGGATTGAATCTATCGGTCTTTAAGCCCATTGCTCAACCCAGTGATTGTGATAAAGATCATACAATCGAAGTATTGCGTTCTAACTCTAGTGTTCATATTTCTGAACCACTAAAGATGAGCTATGTTAAATCTTTGTTAGCTAATAATCAGAAAAATATTTTAATGGAAGAAATTATTGCTCTATATCATGACAATACGCAAAAAGCTGAAGTTATTCTAATCGAAGGCTTAATACCTACCCGTCAGCATGTCTTTGCTCAATCTTTAAATTATGATATTGCTAATATGTTGGACGCTGACGTTATCCTTGTTACTGCATTAGGCCATAAAACTCAAGAAGAATTAAAAGAACGCATTAAATTAACCAGCATAGAATTAGGTGGTATAAAAAGTAAAAATATTGCTGGAATTATTATTAATCAACTGCATGTACCTGTTGATGAGTATGGTCTTACGCGACCTGATTTATTAGAGATATTCGATGAGCCGCCGCAAGCAACAATTAAAAAAATTGATATTAAGACATTAAATAACCATAGTCCATTACCAATATTGTGCTGCATTCCGTGGAATTTTGATCTGATGGCTACACGTTGTATTGATATTGCTAATTATCTAAATGCTAGCATTATTAATGAAGGTACTCTACAAGTACAGCGTATCCAGTCAATTGTTTTCTGTACTAGCAGTTTACAAAATACTGTAAAGCTATTTCGTTCAGGAACATTGCTAGTAACTTCTTCTGATCGCTATGATGTTATTGTATCCGCATGTTTGTCAGCTATGAATGGTATTGAAATTGGAGGATTACTATTAACGGATGGTTATTCTATTTCAGAGTCAATACACAAACTCTGTAGTCGTGCTTTTGAAAAGGGTTTGCCGGTACTGGTGGTAAATAATAATACTTGGCAAACTGCGTTAAGTCTACAGAATTTTAGCTTAGAAGTGCATGCAGATGATCATGAAAGAATTAAAAAAATTCAAAATTATGTTGCCTGTCATATTAATCAACAATGGATTGATTTATTTACTACTAATTCTACACGACCTAAACGACTGTCACCACACACTTTTTGCTATCAATTAACTGCATTAGCACGAAAAGCTAAAAAACGTATTGTATTACCAGAAGGTAATGAGCCGCGTACAGTAAAAGCCGCAGCTATTTGTGCTAAAAGAGGTATTGCAAACTGTATTCTTCTCGGTGAGTATGATGAAATAAAACACATTGCCAGTGCACAAGGAGTTGAATTAGGTATAGGTATCGAAATTATAGCACCTAGATCAGTGTGGAGAAATTACATCGCACGTTTAGTTGAACTGCGCAAAAATAAAGGTATGACAGAAATTGCTGCGCGCGAACAATTAGCAGACAATGTGGTTTTAGGCACTATGATGTTAGAAAGAAATGAGGTTGATGGTTTAGTTTCTGGAATAACTCACACTACAGCAAATACTATTCGCCCACCTTTAAAAATCATTAAACCTGCCATGGGCAGCTCAATCGTTTCTTCAATATTTTTTATGCTATTACCTGAGCAAGTTTTAGTTTATGGCGACTGTGCAATAAATCCAAACCCTACAGCTGAACAACTATCAGAAATTGCTATTCAATCTGCTGCTTCAGCCAAAGCATTTGGCATTGAGCCACGAGTAGCAATGATCTCTTATTCTACTGGTAACTCAGGTGTCGGAAATGATGTAGAAAAAGTGCGCCAAGCAACCCATTTAGCAAAAGAAAAATGGCCAAATTTAATAATTGATGGTCCATTGCAATATGATGCAGCTATTATGGAAGATGTTGCTAAATTTAAAGCACCAAATTCACCTGTCGCTGGTAAAGCAACAGTATTTATTTTCCCCGATCTTAATACTGGAAATACTACTTATAAAGCTGTGCAACGTTCAGCCAATTTGCTTTCTATCGGCCCAATGCTACAAGGTATGCGTAAACCAGTTAATGATTTATCCCGTGGCGCATCAGTTGATGATATTGTATATACCATTGCTATTACTGCTATTCAAGCAGCTAAAAATAATTAATTTTTCAATAGAAATAAATCGACAAAATCAAATATGTTAAGAATACAGAATTCTTATTAGCTCTTTCTCGATACTGCTCAATGAGAACTATCGAGAATAATCAATTTATTACGCTTATAGTAGAATAATAATTTTTAAGCTCATCTTAAATATGAAAAGAATAATAGATATTGAGAAATAATGAATACATTGCTGCTTAAAGTAGTAATGTATAATAGTCAATATGATCTTTTATGCACTTATGCACTTAAACATTACTAAACCAATACAAACAAATGCAGTACAATAACCTTTATAGTATATTGATAAGTTATGTAATTCCATGAACTATTCAGTATGGTTAATAGAGCATGGTT
>JAVYJS010000012.1:0-33043 GCA_032378655.1 Candidatus Arsenophonus melophagi
GGTGAGTTAAGTAATAGGTGATATTGCATTTTTAGGTTGTTATGGGATATGAGATCAATTATAAGTATGAGATTAGTAATCATGATCAGAGATCATTAAACGTGTCATCAGACAATGAAGATAAATCAATATTTAATATATATTAAATATTGATGGTATCAGTATTTTACTGTCTTAAAAACCTAAAATTAGGTTTTAAAAACAACAATATGGTTAGTTAAGTGTCAATTTTTTTACACCAATTGGTGTAGCTAGCAACACAATATCTGCAGCACGATTAGCAAATAGGCCTACTGTTACAACACCAGCAATCGCATTAATTTTATTTTCAAGGTCAATCGGATGGAGAATTTTTAGATTATAAACATCAATAATAATATTACCATTATCCGTAATGACATTTTGCCGATATTCTGGTAAACCACCTAACTTGATTAATTGACGCACAACATAACTACGCGCCATAGAAATTACTTCAACAGGTAATGGAAATGCACCCAAAATATTAACTTGCTTCGATTTATCAATAATAACAATAAATTGTTTAGCCATTGCTGCTATCACTTTTTCACGCGTTAAAGCTGCGCCACGGCCTTTAATCATCATTAAATCAGGATTAACTTCATCAGCACCATCAATATAAATATCAACATCATCAACATCATTACTATCAAGGATAGGAATATTTAGAGCACTTAATTTTTTTGTAGTCTCTAATGAACTAGAGACTGCACCTATGATTAAATGTTTTTGTGTTGCTAAGCCATTAATAAAATGGGTAACTGTAGAACCCGTTCCAACACCAACTACCATATCTGGTTTGATATATTCCATAGCAGCCTGGCTAACCATTTTTTTTAATTCATCTTGCTTCATAATCAGTTACCTTATTATTTGTTGTTAACAATCTACTGATACATTAGTATAATGCAATTTTTGCAGCTATTGATTGGATTGTATGTTATACAGATGTTAAAAACATATAAATTGAATTTTTAAGAGATTTTTGTAAAATTGCTCTGATTATGGCAGATAATAAAAATTATATGCCGTTATTTTGAGTACATATTGTAAGTACTTGATTAATAGATATGTATCTTTAATTTACTGTTTCCCAATTTAATAGACAGTTTAACGCTCTTAACTTTAAACATGAAGGTGTAGATGCAGCCTCTGCCTAAGGACTATTTAGGCAGAGGGAAATCTGTTTTTTTATAAAATTAGTATTTCACCTGAATTTCCATATACATTCAAACATCTAGTAGATGTATCAGGTATGCTAGATTATTTATTTATTATATCTCTTTAATTTTCTTAAAGTTTCATTGTTCGAAACGGTCTTTCGATTTTTGAGTGTGTCTTATGTCGTCTTTAGCCAAAAGCTAAAGATTCATTGAGCTTTTGGCTAAAGCATTAGCTTAATTCTTATAATAGAGGAAGAACTCATGAAAACCTTACATTTAACTTTTAATTGTACCGAAAGCTCGATAATTAATACTATAAAATTTGCATAATATGCTATTACACAGTAATAGCATATTATGCATCTAATGAATCTTCTAGCACTATAGAATGATCAATTTCTCTATCCTTTTATTATCAATCAGGATCACTCTGTAGAAGTTTTTTAGAAAAACTTCTATAAAATTTGTTTCATTTAAACAGCAATCCAAGCTCCATTCAAAGAGAATATACAGCTGATCAGATTATTTTGTTGCATGACTAATTATTTTTAATCTTTTCTACAATCTTATTGTATTCAGAATTATTTTCTATAACATCAACAATGTTATAAACATATTTCTCAAATTCTATTATAGCGGATGCGATATTTTCAGTTATAGCACCATTTTATTCTAAAATGGTATTTTATTAGATTATCTGAACTTGCGATTTTTAATTAATATTAAAAGGCATTTATAGGGCATTATCATCCTAATATCTCAATATCGCACTACAGGATGCCTGTAAATAAATAAATGATAGATTGCTCATACATTGAGCAATCTATCATTTTTCTTCCATACAACCTTTATGCCAAGATAAATGGATATCCATTTGCGGGAAAGGTATGCCTATATTGTGTGCATCTAATTGTTTTTTAAAATTTTCCATTAAGTCCCAATAAACATTCCATGCATCAGAATTAGTTGTCCAAACACGTACAATAAAATTCAGAGAAGAAGGAGCCATTTCATGTAAACGAATAGTAATTCCTTTATTATGATGAATACGATTATCTTTTTCGATAACATCCCCTAACACTTTTTTAACGCGATCAATGTCTGTGTTATAAGCAACACTAACCATAATTTGTGTACGGCGATTTGGCTCACGCGAAGTATTAATAATATTATCATTCATTACCTTACTATTGGGTATAGTAATAATTCGATCATCAGCAGTACGCAATGAAGTTGAAAAAATATGCACATGCTCTACAGTTCCTGCAGCCGATCCTAAGATAACATGTTCCCCTGCGCGTAATGGCCTAAAAATAACTAAAAGTACGCCAGCGGCAAAATTAGACAAAGAGCCTTGTAAGGCTAAACCAATCGCTAAGCCAGCTGCACCTAAAACAGCTATGATAGAGGTGGTTTGTATGCCTAACCTACTTAATACTGGAATTAAGGTGCATGCAATAATACTATAACGTACAATCGCTGATAAAAAATCTCGAACCGTCTTGTCTATACCACGTAATAACATTAATTGATTAGTAAGATGACTCATCCATCTCGCAACAATTAACCCAACAAATAGGATAAATAATGCAAAAACAACATTTATCATAAACTGAATTAATATAGCATGATGCATAACAATCCAACTTTTTATCTGATCGAACATGTCTACTACATTATCGTCACTCATTTCAATACCTTCTAAAAGTATGCATTACTAACTATATGCTAAAACTGTATCATCTTAGATTTTTTGATTAATAAATAAAAAATAATTGCATTGTTGAAATTAAACTATAGCAAGCTACTCTCTATATCAGGTATATTAATAGAGTCACCTGTTACTGCTATAATAACACTTTTATTACTGTTGAATCATACATAAATAATGAATCTTTATAATTCAGATAAGATAAGTGATTTTATTTTTTAGAGACACCGTCTTTACATAAATACGGGATCAGTCAGTAGTATACTGTTAATCATGCTGAATAGCTCATTGGATTGATCTATATTAAATAGATGTTAGTCAACATTTTAAAATTAAAAAAAAATTATAAATAACTTATTTTTTTTTTGTTATTTACTGAATATATCATTTTTTGATAAAAAGCTATTTAATCTTGATTTTAAGAAAGAATAAATGATGTCTGATTTGCTTACATGGCGTGATGTTATCGGTTCAGAAAAAAAACAAGCATATTTTCGAGATACTTTGACTTATATTGATAAAGTCCGTCAACAAGGAAAGATCATCTTTCCATCGAAAAATGATGTCTTCAATGCTTTTCGTTATACAGAACTCAGTAAAGTAAGAGTAGTGATATTAGGACAAGATCCTTACCATTGCCCTAATCAGGCACATGGTCTTGCTTTTTCTGTGCGGCCAGGAGTACCTATACCACCTTCACTCCTTAATATATACAAGGAACTTGAAAGAGATATTGTAGGTTTTAAATGTCCAAATCATGGTTATCTCATTAGTTGGGCACAGCAAGGAATATTATTATTAAACACGATTTTAACCGTTGAAAAAGGTAAAGCACATTCTCACAGCTATCTTGGCTGGGAAATTTTTTCCGATAAGGTAATTGCAGCAATTAATCAATACCGTACTGGTGTAGTTTTTTTGCTGTGGGGAGTTCATGCGCAAAAAAAAGATCAATTTATTGATAAAGAAAAACATTTTATCCTTAAAGCAGCGCATCCTTCCCCTTTTTCTGCTTATAGGGGTTTTTTTGGTTGTAAACATTTTTCTAAAACCAATGAATTCTTGATAAGACAAGGATCACCGCCTATTGACTGGACGCCATTTATTTCTAAAAAAATAAATGCATCCCATCACTTTTCTATATAAAAGTCATTGAAGTATTATTGTGCTTATTTTGCTTTTGATACAATTACCATTGCCGGTCGTAATAAACGACCATTTAAGGTATAACCTTTCTGTATAATATCAATAACATGGTTAGATTCATGTTCTATAGAATCTATCATCGTCATAGCCTGATGCTGTTCTGGATTAAAAGGAACATTCTTTTCTGAAACAACCTTAATGCCATATTTTCCTGCAGTAGCTAAAAAAATTTTTAAAGTTAACTCAAGCCCTTCCAACATGGGAATTGATTCAGCTTTTTCCTTATCAACAAGTTCAATTGCCCTTTCTAAATTATCAATCACAGGAAGTAATTCATTAGCAAACCGCTCTAAAGCAAATTTATGTGCCTTTTCAATATCCTGTTCAGTGCGCCGACGAATATTTTCTACTTCAGCTTTAGCACGTAATATGGCTTCATGCTCACGTTTTTGAGATTCTAGTAACTGCTGTTCTAATTCAGCAATCCGTGGATCAATTAATACTTTTTCTGTAAAACTGCTTGGTTGCTCGATCTCAGCCGATTCTGCCCCTTGTTTGACTTCATTTTTTGGTACTTTTTTGGATTCTTTTTGTTTAGAGGCTTGCTCATCATGCACGTTATGATCTTTACTACTCATGATTATCTCCACATTTATTGTTAGCATTCATCCAAAATGATGAGTGTAATGTGGGGATAAAAATTTGTGATTCAAGAGAGTTCGCCTACTTGTAAGAGGAAATAAACCATGCTGACTAAAAAATCAAAAACAAAGGCAATATTTGAATGTATTGGCATTATTAGTTATCCTAGACATCCAGGAGTTTTAGCAACTAATGAACAACTGTATAACTGGTTACTAGAACAAAAATATCAAGTGATTGTTGAAGAACAAATAGCTCAACAGCTTAATTTAAGAAATGCTACTATAGGTAGATTAACAGACATTGCTAAAATCGCTGATTTAATTATTGTTGTTGGTGGTGACGGTAATATGCTAAGCGCTACTCGTGTCTTAGCATGTTACGAAAATAAAGTAATTGGTATCAATCGTGGTAGCCTTGGATTTTTAACCGATCTATGGCCAAATAACGCACTGAAACAGTTAAAAGACGTATTAGCTGGTCATTTTTATGAAGAGCAACGTTTTTTATTGGAAACGCATATTAGCAAAAAAAACCACAAACCACGTATAAGCACGGCAATGAATGAAGTTATTTTACACTCAAAAAAAGTAGCTCATATGATCGAATTTGAAGTCTATATTGATGATCGTTTTGCTTTTTCACAGCGATCTGATGGACTAATTATTACTACACCTACTGGTTCAACAGCATATTCACTCTCAGCTGGTGGGCCAATTCTTACTCCAAACCTTGAAGCAATCGCATTAATTCCTATGTTTCCACATACTCTTTCATCGCGACCACTTGTTATTAGTAGTAATAGTGGTATTAAATTAAAATTTAAAAAAAAATACATCAATTATAAAATCAGTTGTGATAGTCAGATTGTCTTACCTATCCAAGATAATGATGAAATTTTAATCAAACGAAGTAATAAAACACTTAACCTCATTCACCCGAAAGATTATGATTATTTCAATACATTAAGCTCAAAATTAGGGTGGTTAAAGAAAACTTTTTGAGTTTAACCATAGTATTAGCTGCATAAAACCAGTTGATATTGTCTTTCATTAAAAGTTAATGAAAGACAGCATATTGTATATAAGCAACACATTTTTAATTTAAAAACCTATTGATAATTTTGCTTTTTCAGAAAAAACTGGAATTTTTTGTTTAGAAAACGTAACTACACATAAGATGATTATGACCAGATAACTACTCTAGTTTTAGCTAAGTTGAACGTCATAATCAATATACGTTAAAATGACTAGTAAAATCAGCGCATTGTTTAACATCGATATATCAACTGTTATATAATACAACTATTATACAGCTGATTTAAATTGAATCTAAAGGACTCATGCTAAGATGGAGACAGAAAAGTAAAATTCAACACTACAACTAATTCAGTATACCACATAAAGTGTCAATAAAAATCGCTTCAGGGTATAGAGATTTAGCATATCGCGTTAATCATATAAGTCATAATGGCCAAAATGGATCGTTAAACTTTTATTTTTCTGCAGTTGATGTTAGCATTTATAGCTATAATCAGTCTATAGTGAAAACTATACGTACATTATGTAATGTATCTAAAGTTATTTAAATAATGCATCAACCCATAGCTTAAGTATATACAATCATGATATATATATGAGCATATAAGCTCATAATTACGAATATAGAAATTAAAAATACAATTTTAGATAAAAATGATGCGTTGTAAATTCTTAATTTTTGTTACAATATTTTCTATTTCCATAGCAGGTTGCTCGCTTGCAGGACGACTTGTTTATCTTCCTGACATTAATCAGGGCAACTATCTTTCGAGCAGTGATACTGAAAAAATAAAAAAAGGAATGACTCAACAACAAGTCATCGATATATTAGGAACACCAATGTTACAGAATCCGTTTAGTCAGAAAATTTGGTATTATATTTGCCGGGGGAAAGTAGGGCATGAAAAGATTAAACAAAAAACATTAATCCTCACATTTGATGATAATGGAATTTTAATTGATATCAAAGATCATAATAACTGAGTGGAACAAAAGCAGAAACTTATACAGTAACTTATATATCGTTTTTAAAAATGCTATTATTTGTTGATGACATGGAGCTACAAATATTAGCTAGTGAATGAATAGCTAGCTGATGATAGTCATGAATATAAAAGATACAACTGATATACTCTCTTAACATACAGAGAGTATTTATCTCGTTATAAACGATGGATGCCTTAACGCCACTATTCATCTATCGATATTAAGATAGTAGAAGACAATATAAGATACAATACTAATACTGCATAAATGAGTTATATAAAATTTTTGATTCTCGTCAGAACCAAAAGAAAGGTCGTTTTTGAAAGTGCATTTTATTTTATGATTTCAAAATAGCAGATGCCTTTTAATGAACGTACATCCTTGATTAAGGATGTACGTTCATTAATTTAACTTTATCGTTAATTAGCACTAGAAACTACTTTATCAATTACCGCATCTTGATCAACTAAGATAGTAGTGCTTCAAGGGCTGCATGTTTTCATCAAATTCATAAACAAACGGAGCTGCATTTGGAATATTACATTCAAAGATCTCATCTTCACTCATTGAATCGAGATATTTAATTAATACTCTTAATGAATTGCCGTGAGCAACAATAATAACTTTTTCTCCTTTTTCAACTCGAGGTTTAATCACCCCTTCCCAGTAAGGGATAACACGTTTCATAGTAGTTGCGAGACTTTCAGTAATAGGGAGCTCGGATGGTTTTAAATTAGCATAACGAGGATCACGGTGATTGTAAAAAGAATCATCTTTGACTATTGCTGGTGGTGTAATGTTAAAGCCACGGCGCCATAGTTTCACTTGATCTTCGCCATACCTTTTCGAGATCTCTCCTTTATCTAAACCTTGTAGTGCACCATAATGACGTTCATTAAGCCTCCAATTTTTTTCAACGGGAAGCCATTGTTGATCTATTTGATCTAATATGTTCCATATTGTATGGATAGCACGTTTTAAAACGGATGTATAAGCATAATCAAAAACAAAACCTTTCTTCTTCAAGAGAAGACCAGCCTTTTTTGCTTCTTTTAGGCCATTCTTGGAAAGTGTCACATCAGTCCAACCAGTAAACCGATTTTCTTTATTCCACATGCTTTCAGCATGTCTTACAAGAACTATTTTTTTTATTACCATAGTGTAAAATTTTGTAACCTTCTATTAAAGCATTCATAAAAAATCTATTATGATAGCTTTATTTTACTCATGAAGCTAAAAACTAAATATAATTTTTTAAAAATTGTTGACTAAACTCTATTTGAATCATATCTCTTATTAAGATAAATGTTTAAAGGATACACAGATATTTTAAGAAATATATTATATCATTTTAATCTCAGAGTTGATTTTGAGAATATATAAACAGTATCTAGTATGTCTCTCTCATAGAGACATACCTTGAATCGAAAGGTTTGAAATAGATTTATAGAAATCTATGAAACTAATTGGTATTCTTCAGCTTTCTTAGTTCTTGTAAGAAAGCTGAAGAATACGTTAGATATATCACAAAACGTAGATTTATAATATAAATCTCTAACCAGAGCATTATTAGTTAATGATAATGCAATAGATCATTATACATTAGTATTTTACTAGTAAAATGTAAAGGCAGATGGCGAATATTGAACCTCGTTGAGTAATAACGACTCAAAACTTGAACTTGATTTGAAAAGATTTTATTGATTAATAAAATCTTTTCCTAATTTAATATCTTTATTAAGAGTTTCTAACATATTTTCCAATTTGCTTTTTTCAAAGGCATTATTAATGTTAATAGGCAATCTTTCTTCAATACCGGTTTTACCTAATCGTATTGGTTGGGCAAAAAATTGTGCATATCCACTATCACTTTCTACATATGCGCACTCAATTATATTTTTTTTACCATTTAATGCATGAATTAATGATAAACAAAATCGTGCAGCAGCTTGTCCCATAGAAAGTGTTGCTGAACCACCACCTCCTTTTGCTTGCACCACTTCAGTTCCTGCATTTTGGATACGCTCAGTTAATTCCTCAATTTCTGCTGCAGTAAAACTAATATCTGGAATTTGAGAGAGTAGTGGTAGTATTGTTATACCAGAATGGCCGCCAATAACTGTCACTTCAATTGTTTTCGGGTTTTTACCTTTTAATTCAGAAACAAAAGTATTCGAGCGGATAACATCTAAGGTTGTAATGCCAAATAATCTGTTTCTATCATAAGCAGAAGCCTTTTTTAATACTTCTGCTGCTACCGGAACCATACTATTAACCGGATTTGTAATAATCCCAATTATGGCTTGATGACAGCTTTGAGCAACTTTTTCCATCAGATTACATACAATACAGGCATTAATATTAAACAAATCTGAGCGATCCATTCCAGGCCTTCTAGCTACACCTGCAGAAATTAGTACTACATCAGCATTTTTAAGTGCACGTTTCGGATTTTTATCAGAAAATCCGCTAACTTTAACATCGGTTGGAATATGGCTTAAATCTTTGGCAACACCTGGAGTAATAGGTGCAATATCATAAAGAGAAAGTTCTGATCCTGATGGAAGCTGATTTTTAAGAAGAAGTGCAAGTGCTTGGCCAATACCACCAGCAGCTCCAAGAATTACTAATTTCATGCTGATACTCCTTTTATATGAGGATACTTTTCAGTAGATTAAAATTATTATCTACATTGACTAATGTAAATAGGAGTTATGTTAAATATTTCTTAGATACAGAATGCATTGGAAAACAAATGTGATATTTAGAATGAATTCTACATAAATTACTACTCTTTGTCAAAAAAAAGCAAATAACTAGTAATAAAAATTCTATTTTAGGAAAATGTTATCAATAATGTTATTTTACCTCAGTCCATGAAATGGCAATTTATATATGTTCTTAAACAACAAAATCTTATATGAACTTTAAAAGTTTTTTCAACTCAAATAATTGATACTATATGATAGTGAAAGGGCTTCCAGTTTAAGGTTTATAAAATATCCTCACTCAAACATTTCTAAAAAAAATATTAACTAATTCTAATTCAGTTTTTACTGTAATATTGGCACTAGCATGGTATTCCGTTTACCAGTTGTGTTAACTGTTCTTACAGAACTTAACTTGATAAAATTCGCTATTAGATTTTTTTCTCATAAAATAGTTGTAATTATATGTACTAGTTCAGAGCTAGTAATTTGCATTGCGTGTTAATTGTTGTATATGATTTACAAGGAGGGTTAGATAGTAACCTTATGGTATAAACACCATTGGATATAAAAATCTGGAAGTTAATATAATATAACTTTTTTTATAAAAAAATAGACAGTTATCTGCTTAAGAAGCAGATTGAAAGCACTTATGTTCTGTTCATATGCATGAACAGAACATAAAGAACAAACCTCTCTTTTAGAGAGGTTAAAAATCTAGAGATAACACACTTTCTTGAACAAAGAAAGTGAATACAGTTAACTACAATAAAATCAGCATTTTTTATAATGACACCCACAACTACATTATATGGTGATATAATGTAGTTGTGGGTGTACATGCGGTTTTAAAAAAAATTGAATAAAAATGTTTCTTTTTTGATTTTTGTTCATTGTAATGTTGGATAGAAGAAATATTTCTCCAAAAATATACCTAAACTTTTATAAAGTTAGTTAATTCTTTTAATGAGAACAGGTGTTCTAGATCCAATGTCTACTTTATGTATGTCTTACAGTAGATATTGCTTTCTTTTACAAAAGAAAAAGTTTAGTTACATAGTAACAGAAATAAAAAAAATCATGTAACTACGCAACAAATTAATTCATTTAATCAAATTTAAGATGTTTTAAAAAAAAATTTTAAATACAAAAGCATAAAATCATATTATAATCAAAATTTTAACATGACATTAAAAACTATTTTCATACTGGCATATTTGCTTCCATAAATCACACTTTAACTGAGGTCGATAGTAGATCTCTTGTAATGGTAAAGTATTGATGACCCATTTTTTAAAACTGATGGCTAATGGTTTACCCATGATCCAGCATGGCCATAAAATTTCTTTTGGTAACAGCGATATATCGCGCGTTAATAGACAATATACATAACTACTATCTATTTTCATAGCTCGTAAAACATCTTGGACAAAATCACCATATAAGTCAATATGCTCATCAGCAATGATGAGCAATTGTGTATCATTAGGAATTGATACCGTATGTTCACCACACAGTACCTGTGGATTGCGTAGTGTCCATTGTAAAATACCTATTTGAGTTAGTAATGTATCCCTAACTGTCATTAAACAACTCCATGTAATTTCATAGTAATCTCATATAAGAGATCATCTTATCAAGAGAGTTGGATAAATCAATATAATAATATTCCAATAAGGCATTTCAATTAGCATGAATCAACAGGAAGAACAAGCACCAAAACTATGTGTAATGGTTTAAGTCTACGCAATACTATTAAAGTCTATTTAAAAATCAATGCAGTTAATCGCAGTAAAATCAGATACTCTTCAATGGTTGTAACAATTAAAGATGTTCTTTATCTATATGTTTCTACTGAAACATAGGATCCATTTCTGGTAAATGGATCCTGGAATAGCTTTGGTTTTAAGTATTGGTGATCTACAATAGCTTTGATCTATTCTCTTATTGATAATGTATTGTGCTATTACTACTAATAATAAAGAGGTGATACAGATTACTCAACAAAATATATGATTATACAAACAGATATTTTCCAAGCTAATAAAATTAGCTTGGAAATAAGAATACTCAGATAGTAGTACTATAGGTATTTTACATGCTTAAAGCAAATAATATTTGTATGTAGATTTATTGTATTCTGAAAAAAGAAAACCTAATAACTACTTGTATTTTAATGAGTTGAATCAGCTTTTTAAAAGTGCTTTTGGTTTTTAGATCAAAGTTTAGTATATATTAAAATGATGTTGTAAAATAAATTTAGTCTTTAAGCTATGAACTATTGCGACCATTAGCATGAATCAAACCATAAGTAGTATTGCTATGTTCATAAGACATAAAATAGTCAAATTATTCTATATAACTACAATTTCATGTCTAAAACTTATAGAAATAGATCATGAAATGAACACCTTAAATAAAAACATTTTTATTTAATTATCAGCGATAAGTAATAGGCACATTCATATTATTTGCAGCTAAAATATTCAGATTTACTAATAAAAATATTTCCTTAGTTAAGGAACAACAATATGTTTCAACAAAAAGTTATCATTACAGCACCTAATGGTCTTCATACTCGTCCAGCAGCACAATTTGTCAAGGAGGCAAAAAGTTTTTCTTCTGAAATTACACTTATTTATAACGATAAATTGGCAAACGCGAAAAGCCTCTTTAAACTACAAACACTCGGATTGACTTATGGAACTGTTGTTACTATTTCTGCTCAAGGTAAAGATGAGCAGAAAGCAGTAGAACATTTAGTTAAGTTAATGAATAAATTAGAGTAATAAATATGGCCAATACAATATTTATCTTCTATTTTTTATCTCTGAATATGTTTATTCAAACAGGTATCTTATTTAACTGTCAGCATGAAATGTAGCGCTGTAAGCTAACTATTTTCTTGTTTCTCATTGGTATAAAGGTAACATTTATGATTTCAGGAATTGCAGTATCTCCAGGTATTGCCATCGGCAAGGCATTCATTCTTAAAGAAGAACCAATTGTTATTAATCAAAAAAAAATTTCTGATAATCAAATTAACAATGAAATTAACCGCTTTATTTTTGGACAAAAAAAAGCAATAGAACAATTAGAAATAATAAAAAATACTGCAGAAAACAATCTTGATGGAGACAAAGTAAAAATATTGGAAGCTCATATCATGCTCCTTGAAGATGAAGAATTTAAGAAGGCAATTCTTTTTTCAATAAACGAAGATCGCAAAACTGCAGATGCGGCAGTATTTGCAGTGATTGAAGCACAGGTTAACACATTAGAAGAACTAAATGAAAAATATCTTAAAGAGCGTGCTGATGACGTTAGAGATATTGGTAAACGCCTACTAAAAAATATTTTAGGGTTACCTATTGTTGATCTTGGTATAATTAAAGAGGAAATCATTTTAGTGACAGAAGATCTTACTCCCTCTGAAACAGCACAATTAAATTTGCAGAAAGTGCTTGGCTTTATTACGGATTTTGGTGGACGAACATCTCATACTTCAATCATTGCCAGATCTTTGGAAATTCCAGCTATTGTTGCTACAAACCTTGCAACTAAGAGTATCAAACAAAATGATTATATTATTTTAGATGCTATCAATAATCATATTTATCATAATCCCTCTAATAGCGAGATTGATAAACTGAAAAAAATTAAAGCAGAATATTTACTTAAAAAGAATGAGCTTCAAGCATTGCCAGATTTACCAACAATAACTTTAGATGGTCATCAAGTTGCAGTCTGTGCAAATATTGGAACTGTACATGATGTTGAAGGCGCTAAACGTAATAATGCTGAAGGAATCGGACTATATCGTACTGAATTTTTATTTATGGAGCGTAACCATCTGCCTAGTGAAGAAGAACAATTTCAAGCTTATAAAGCAGTTGCACAAGCCATGAAGCCTCGAGCTATTATTATTCGTACTATGGATATTGGTGGTGATAAAGATCTTCCTTATATGAATTTACCCAAAGAAGAGAATCCCTTTCTTGGCTGGAGAGCAATTCGTATTTCCTTTGATCGCAAGGAAATTCTTCATAGTCAATTGCGCGCTATTTTAAGAGCATCTGCCTTTGGAAAACTAAAAATGATGTTTCCAATGGTCATTTCTGTAGAAGAAATTCGTGCTTTAAAAGAAGAATTAGTAGTTCTTAAAAAGAAGTTAGCCAAGGAAAAGTATGATTTTGACCAATTCATTGAAGTGGGAATCATGATTGAAACGCCATCAGCTGCGGTTATTGCTCATTATTTAGCAAAAGAAGTTGATTTTTTCAGTATTGGTGCTAATGATCTAACACAGTATACCTTAGCTGTTGATCGAGGAAATAATCTTGTTTCTCATCTTTATAATCCAATGTCTCCTTCCGTATTGAAGCTGATGAAACAAGTGATTGATGCTTCTCATTCAGAAGGTAAATGGACAGGTATGTGTGGTGAGCTTGCTAATGATAAGCGTGCTACGCTATTATTACTTGGTATGGGATTAGATGAATTTAGTATGAGTGCGATCTCAATTCCACGCATTAAAAAAATTATCCGAAATGTGTATTTTAAAGATGTACAAAAATTAGCAGAACAAGCTCTCAATCAACCAACAGCAAAGGAATTAATAGGTTTGGTTGAAACATTTATTAAGAAAATGCATTGCTGAAAAGAATCAGATAATGCTTGATATACATGAGAAAGCAGTCTTTAAGAGCAGGACTAAAGGATATCTAGATAAACTCAAAATTATTACTTTTAAATGAAAAGTATAATATAGAGAATATTCATGAAGTTATTTTATATGTTGGTATTGATATAGTTTTCTTAAATAAAGATTTAACTATTTTTGAGTAGAGTAAAACAACAAAAAGTATAAATAATTTATGAAGTCAGTGTATCATTTGTTTTATTATATCATTTATTTTTTAGTAGAAAAACTCATTTTTGTGAACATAGCATTAGTTTCTAATGCCTGTAAATTAACAAAGAAGAAAGATAGAAAGCTTATCTCTTTTCGACCCCTTTATCAAAAGGTATGATAGATAACTTAGAACGGGTGGCAACATATTTTCATACTACTTCTGTCCCGTAGCTTACTCGAAAGCTATCTTAATTTATTTTAACTGTCTTATCAATTGTTCTAAGCAATCTAGAATTAATAGAAAACATTCTACTAATTTATATTTACATTGCTTGCAATATAATTTTCGATATCTTCTTAAATGCTAAGATTCTTAAATGCTAAGACAAGAAAAGTATTGCTATCAGTTTAGAGTAAAAGAATTGTACTTGTAATATTAAATATTGTTAACAACGGATGCTCGTTGCACTAACTTTCATGTCATGCTAAATTTTAGAATTAATAATTTTAGTTTCTATCAATTATTCGGAATAATTATTGTTAATGTTATTTCTAATATTCCTATTCGCTTCTATTTTTAGAAGCTGCGTGTATTCGATTTTCTTAGAAAGAGAGTAAATATTTTTACTGGGTATATAAATTTCAACACTTTAATTTTTAGTTAAGAACTATAAGTTCTTGATGTCTCCTAAAGATTTTTATATAAAATTATTGATAATTTACTATTAAGTTTAATTGTTTTGATATTCAAATATCATCAATCATTTTAAAAATGTAAAATACCATCACACTATTGTTTTGATGATACTACATTATTTTATATATGCTCTATTTATTAGTAATAATGATATTGATAAAAAATATATGATATATCTTATAGAGCAATGCAATAGAAAAGAAGTACGATAGTAGCCATTCAAATGAATACAATAATATTAGAAATGTTGATTTCATGTTTCTTAAACTATCAAAAATATTCGATGACTTTTCTAAAACATAATCAAAGTTAATATTATTATATTAACTGATATAAATGCAGTAAAGATATTTTTTGTTAAAAATTCATGTTGTGTTACAAATATCCATTTTCTGTTATAGAAAATCAGGCGAGCTCACACTGTGATTGGATATCAGATTTTATTTAATTTCCTATTATAATTTTAAGGTAATTAAGCATACCGACATATACTTAATTACCTTATTTCATTGTGGAAAATAAAAAAGAGATAGTTTGAGATGCATAAAACACAATGCTAATAAGAATTGTGTGAACGTGGTGTACTAACTAAGATTGGCATGCAATGACTTAGTCTTTTAAAAGTTCTTAACTGGTAATAGATTAAAGTTAATTGTAGTATTTGATTCCCATAATTCTTCTGCTGCAGAGTTATCTATAGATATAATAGATCTTTATTTTTCTTTATACAAAGAAAAAACTTTTTAATCAGTTTTAATTGCTGAAAGTGCACGTAAAATAAGTGCACTTTCAGCAATTAACGCTTTTTTAAAAGCGTTAATAAACGTTTACGTTTATGTAACTGCATTGAAGTAGGTTTATTTTTTTTACCGGCAAAAGGATTATAGCTTTCTTTAAATTTAATATGTATAGGTGTTCCAATTGCTCGTAATGTATGGCGAAAATAGTTCATTAAATAGCGTTTATAAGCATCTGATAAATCTGCAACTTGATTACCATGGATCACCACAATCATTGGGTTATAGCCACCAGCGTGTGCATATTTCATTTTCACTCTGCGACCTCTTATTCTTGGTGGCTGATGTTCTTCTTGTGCCCTCTTCATTATATTTGTTAATAATGAAGAGGGCACTCGTCGTGTTGCCGATTTATAAGCCTCGTGAATAGAATCAAATAGATCACCTACTCGACTTCCATACAATGCTGAAACAAAATGTACTTTAGCAAAATCAATAAAACCTAATCGCAGATCTAACATATCTTTTACCGATTGACGATCTTTTAGCGAGATACTGTCCCATTTATTCACTACAATTACCAGAGAACGCCCTGAATGCATAATAAAACCTAGTAATGACAAGTCTTGAGCAGAGATTCCTTGCTGAGCATCAATAATAAATAAAACAACATTAGAATCTTCAATTGATTGTAATGTTTTGATCACGGAAAATTTTTCAACGATCTCAGTTATTTTCATCCGTTTACGAACACCGGCAGTATCAATCAATATATACTTATATCCATCCCGCTCTATTGGAATATAAATGCTATCACGAGTTGTACCAGGAAGGTTGTAAACAACAACACGCTCTCTACCTAAAATACAGTTTACTAATGTCGACTTACCTACATTTTGCCGACCAACAATTGCTACTTTAATAGGTAATAAATGTGGATTAAAAATTTTTTTATGATCTTCAATTGTCATCCTTGCTTCTTCAATCAGCCAAGAAGCTGTATTGATCTTTTCTTCCGATACAGCCATGTCATGTTCAAATATTTTCAAAAAATCAGAGGAAATCACTTTTTCAATTAGTTGGTACATACCATCTCCATGAGATGCAGAAATCGGATACATACTTTTTATACCAAGTACATAAAAATCACTTAATACCGTATTAATATCTAAACCATCGGTTTTATTAGCTAGCAAGTAAGTATCTTTTTTACGGCTGCGCAAATGTTTAGCAATCAGGTAATCTTCCAACATCAATCCCATCCTAACGTCAACCATAAAAAAAACAATATCAGCTTCTTCAATCGCTCGTAAAGCTTGTGAAGCTATATGAGTTTCTATTCCGTTTTTTGAATCATCGATACCTCCGGTATCGATGATAATAAACTCCTGTCCTGCAAACTCTGCTTTACCGTATTTTCTATCACGAGTAAAACCAGGGAAATCAGCAACTAATGCATCATTAGTTCTGGTTAATCTGTTAAATAAAGTAGATTTTCCTACATTTTGACGTCCTACTAACGCGATGCTAGGTATCATTTTAAATGCCTCATAAAATTACAATCAGAAGACAAAAATAAAAACGGCTGCAAATTTGCAGCCGTTTTTATTTTTGTTGAAGAAGTGTATTCTTACTGTACATTGATACAATTCAGACAATTAATCAGATAATTAACGCGCGATCAGATATACGACCCCATCGTTTGCTTGAATAAGTAACTTACCACTTGCAATAACTGGACGGCTTCGTAACCCTGAACGATTTACTCTATTTTTTGCCGCAAATTTACCACCATTGATCTCTAACCAATGGAGATAACCTTCTCCATCGCCAAGTACTAAATAATCATCATAAATGACTGGAGCAGTTAAATGACGGTGCAATAAAGCCTCTTGAGTCCATAAAATACAACCATCATACTTATTAAGTGCTAGCACAAGATCATTTTGATCAACTAAGTATATATTATTCTTAGCAAGAATAATATCATTTACTGATCCAAAATTGCGCTTCCAGATAATTTGATGAGAGCGTATGTCAATTGCTGCTATATTCCCATTATATGCAATGACAAACACTGTGCCAGAATTAATATCAATAACCGGCGTGATATTTACGTCATGTAAACGATCAATTTCAGTCGCACCATGGATTGTAGAAATATATTGTCGCCATAGAATCTCTCCTTGATCAAGCATCACAGCATTAATACGACCTCCATAGCTGCCAATAATTGCTATCCCATGATCGATAGCAGGAGCTGACTTGCCTCTGATTGATAATTTTGAAGATTCTAAAGTAAGACTCCATTTGTTCTGTCCACTGGTTACATCCAGTGCTTGTAATATACCATTACTGGTATGAATCAATAATAAATTATTACTAACTACTGGCTGTGAAAGCACTTCTCCGAAAGCATCTGTTTTCCATTCTATTGACCCATTAGTCTTATTCAGTGCAATCACTTTACCGCGTTCTGTTCCTAAATAAATCTTATCTCCTGATATCGTCAGTCCACTAGAAAGTAGTGCTGGTAAATTACTACTAAAAAACCCAACATGTTCCGACAAATCAATTGACCATAATATCTTACCCGAATCAAAAGTAATTGCTTTCACAGTTCCTTGACGATCTGCAGCATACACCACTGAATCATCATAAGCTGGTGACAGCTGAGAATAATATTTCCCAATACCATTGCCTACAGAACGATGCCATATAATAGAAGGTGAAAATTTATCCTCTACATTTGGTAGAGGAGACATCACTATAGGATCTTTTTCCATCGAACATCCACTTAATAAAGCGGGTGCCAAAAAAACCACTAAGAGCACTCTACCAAATTGCATACTACAATTACCTCTTAGTTTGGTAAACTATTAATTTTTAATTTTAAAATTGTTTTCATTGTTTCAGTTCCACTTGATTCGATTCCTTGAGAATAAGCAAATCGAGCACCATCGATATCACCTTTATTCAATAATATATCACCGCGAATATTTTTAGTAATTGTATACCACCCTTTACTCTTGACTTTCTCTAATGTAATTAATGCTTGATCTGGTTTTTTTAATGCTAACTGTATACGCGCTAATTTTATATTAAGTAAATTTTTGAGCTCATCGACATTAGCTATTGCTAATGCTTTGAATAATGTTTTTTCTGCAGCAATAAAATCATCTTTTTCCACAAAAATTTTCGCTAATTCAATATTGATTAATATACCATAAATATTATTAGCTTCATTAACAAACAGCTCAGCTGCAGTTAAAGCTTGTTTTGTATTAGCCTGTAATTGAGAAGAAATTTTCTCAAAAGCTTGAGCACTTTTTTGCAAATTATTTGCTTGATATAATTGCCAATAATGCAAACCAGAAACTATACTGACTCCAATAAGTAATCCAGCTAATAATATTTTTTTTTTAATAAAAAGATACTTAATAACATATCTCTGCTTATTTTGAATGGTATAGGTTTCCATATAGTCTCATTTAACCTAAAAGTTCAGATAAACGTACAGAAATATTCTTCTGCGAAATTTTCCATTGTTCACCTGTACGTAAATTTTTTATCATGACTTCCCCTTTTTGATATTCATCTTCACCTAAAATTAGCACAATTTTTGCCTGGTATTTATTTGCTAATGCTAATTGTTTTTTAAAATTTCCGCTACCATAATGAGTAATTAATTTCAATGTCGGTAGTTGATCGCGAATTTGTTCTGCTAAGCATAATATTAGCTGTTGACTTGCTTCACTACCAGCAATTAAACAAACATCAATCAGGTTACATTCAGCAAAAAAATCTGGATTAATACGGCGTACCAATAATACCATCCTCTCCATCCCCATAGCCAAACCTACTGCTGATGTTGCTTTGCCACCAAGCTGTTCAACAAGGCCATCATAACGACCTCCAGCACATATTGTATTCTGAGCATCTGATGTACCAGTAACCCACTCAAACACAGTACGATTATAATAATCTAATCCACGAACTAAACGTTGATTAACTCGATATTGAACACCTACTACATCAAGTAATTTGCAAAGTTCAGCAAAATGTTTTTTGGAATCATCATCAATGTGATCAACGAGTAATGGAGCGTCATTAAGCAATGTTTGCACATCGGGATTTTTTGAATCAAGAATTCTTAATGGATTAGTTGATAGTCGACGTCTAGAATCTTCATCTAATTTATCTTCATATTGTTGCAAAAAAATAACTAATGCCTTGCGGTATCTTGCTCGTGCTTCTAGTGAACCAATCGAATTTAATTCCAGTGAAACATGTTTGGCAATACCAAACTCACGCCACCAACGTGCTGTCATCATGATAAGTTCGGCATCAATATTTGGACCAGCTAAACCAAAAACTTCAGCACCTAACTGATGAAATTGCCGATAACGTCCTTTTTGTGGTCGTTCATAACGAAACATTGGACCTAAATACCAAAAACGTTGGTGCTGATTGTATAATAAACCATGCTCAATCCCAGCTCTAACACAGCCTGCTGTGTTTTCTGGACGCAAGCTTAAACTATTACCATCACGGTCATCAAAACTATACATTTCTTTTTCAATTACATCATTCACTTCACCCATGGCCCGCGAAAATAATGCAGTTTGTTCTACAATTGGGGTTCGTATCTCACTAAAACTATAACTAGCAAGGATTTGTTTTAATTTATTTTCAATTTTTTGCCAGAATACAATATCAGTCGGAATACAGTCATGCATACCACGAATAGATTGAATATTTTTAGCCATAGTTTTTTCTATATTTAACACTATTTAAAATATGAATTTTAAAAGTACTCTAGATTATGAATGTGAATATCAATTTTGATCCACAAATAAAGCGAGAGTATTACAATATTGAGCTAAGATGATTACACTACGTATCTAATCGTTTGATATAAACCAGTTTATTTTTATCCAACATAGCAGCCTTTTTCCGAATTTTAGCTTCTAACTGTTCAATAATATTAGCATTATCTAAACGCTCTTTCTGACGAACACCATCTTCATAAAATCCACTTTTTTTCTTTGCTCCAGTGACACCAAGAGTAGCCATTTCAGCTTCACCAGGACCATTAACAATGCAACCAATAATAGAAACATCCATCGGGGTTATAATATCTTTTAGTCGCTCTTCTAATGCATGCACGGTACTAATAACATCAAATTCCTGTCGTGAACAGGTTGGACACGCAATAAAATTAATACCTCGTTGACGAATACGAAGTGATTTTAAAATATTAAAACCAACTTTAACTTCTTCCACTGGATTAGAAGCTAATGAAATACGTAATGTATCACCAATCCCTTCAGCCAATAACATTCCTAGTCCGATAGCAGATTTAACAGAGCCTGCTAGTGTACCACCTGCTTCGGTAATACCTAAATGTAAAGGTTGATCAATTTTATTAGCTAGTAGCCTGTAAGCACCAACGGCTACAAAAACATCTGAAGCTTTTACACTGATTTTAAATTGATGAAAATTTAATCTATCCAATAGATTCACATGACGCATAGCAGATTCAACTAACGCTTCCGAAGTGGGTTTGCCATATTTTTCTTGAATATCTTTTTCTAATGAACCAGCATTAACACCAACTCTAATAGGGATATTTTTATCGCGCGCACAGTCAATAACTTGACAAATACGTTTTTCATTCCCAATATTAGCTGGGTTGATACGTAAACAATCTGCACCATATTTAGCAACTTTTAATGCGATACGATAATCAAAATGAATATCAGCAATAATCGGAACAGTGACTTGTTGTTTAATAAACTTAAACGCTTCTGCTGCCTCCATTGTAGGTACAGAAACACGTACTATATCAACACCAACTTGCTCCAAAGAATGAATTTGCCGTACAGTTGCTGAAATATCAGTTGTTCGCGTTTTAGTCATTGATTGCACTGTGATTGGGTTCCCATCACCAATAGGGATTTTACCTACATAAATTAGTTTTGATTTTCGCCTTTTTATCGGCGATTGATTATGCATATTACTCTCCTTTAACATCCATACTTAAATAACATTCATACTTAATAATTTGCGTATGGATGTTGTTTTACAATACTCATTGTAATCCTCGTACTTTCAACTTGGCTGGACGGTTAGTTAATCATAAAAAATTTATGATTAACTACTTTACCTCTAAAAACAGATTAACATTAGCATGAACTCCTTATGTTAATCCCATCAGGAGTGGCACTATTAATGTGTAGTGTCTAACATGGATTCTTCATACCGCTAAATAATTTTTTTTCTGTAGCATCACTTGTTTTCTGTAGCATCACTTACTTCTCCAATCATTCCCTTGAAAATTCATTAAAATTGCATCATAGTTTCTATGAAAGAAGAATTAGTACTATCAGTACCAATAGTTTCTACCCGATCATTTTCGTATGATTATTATTGCTTGTATTGCCTATTAATGGCACCCCTCTTATGTTTTTGATTAGCTGATTGATTCAATATTAATATTTGTATAAGTATTTTTTTAGTTTTGCGGAAAATGATGCAGCTTGCTGCCTATTTGATATAGGATTATTAGTTACGACTAAGGTGTTTAGCCACATATCAGTTTCTACTGAAGACTTATTAATATTATTTTGTCTAGCTGCTTCTTTCTTATGAAAAGAAGCAGCTAGATCTTCCGAAATGTGATCAGAATTCAAACGATTCTCTTTAGCCATAGCATCTATTTCTTGCTTGTGCACTTGATATCCTTGCCACCACCCAATACCTATCATAGCAATACAAATCATGATAATTATCCAGGTAAATTTCATTAACCAGTCTTCTTGCTTTTTTCGTGTATTGCACAGAGAGTAACTTCGCATAGGGGATATCACAGCTGATTTATCTAGCTCTGAAAAATTTTTATCTAATAATTCAAGAATATCTTTTTCTGGAATTTTTACTAATTTTGCATAAGAACGAATGTAGCCACGTAAGAAAGTAGGATCAATAGTATTAGTCTTACTATCATCTTCTATCTCACGTACAGTGCTTACTTTTAAGCAAAGTTGCTCGGCAACCATTTCTCGAGAAAGACCAAGTTTTTCCCGTTCTTGTAATAAATGTTTGCCAACAGTGATTTCTGTTTTTTCTATTTTAGGGTTGCTATTCATTCGCTGGATTATTAATTTTATTGAGTTTAACTTCATGAAGGCTTTTAAAAACTGTATCTATCACGTTAATATACCTTCATACCGATAATATTTTTATCTCTTATTTGTAGTATCTGAACAATGCCGCTGCACTATAGGTGCTTCTTACCATAGTGTTATCATCTCCTTAGATATTTTTCATAACGTAAAAATGTTAAGTACAAATCCCACATACCTCTATCTTCGATTAGATAGCCGCATATGACTTTGCAATCTTTTACAGTTAAGTATTCATTTTTTAATGCAAAAACCATCATACCTAGATCAGAAATCTAATTTTCTGGTTTCTACTAACAATTTTCTACTAATACATAACTAAACTAACCGTTCTGTGGTGACAAACATAATACCAACGTCTTTGCTAAAAGCAGCATACCATTATTAAGACACCCACTAACAATAGAAGATTCATTAATGATAGATATCCTTATACCTTCACTCTTAATTAAGAAAGTTTTATTGAATGTTCATTATGTAAATTTGAATAATTAACATTCAATACTGATTGAACTATAGTTGATTAACGAACCAAAGTTGATTAACTAACCAAGTACTTTTAATGTTCGGTTTGTTCGATCAATAACATTCCCTACTAACTGACCGCAAGCCGCATCAATATCATTGCCACGTGTTTTACGTACAGTCGTAGTAAAACCATATTTCATCAATACTTTCGCAAAGCGATCAATGCAGCTATAAGAACTAGAAATATAAGGAGCGCCTGGAAAATGGTTCCATGGAATTAAATTAATTTTACTTGGTGTATGCTTAAGACACTCAGCTAGTTGATGTGCCTGTTCAATACTATCATTTAAACCATGTAACATGACATATTCAATAGTGACACCTCCTTGATTGGCTTTAGATTTAGCTAGATAACGGCGAACACTAGCCAAGCAAGTTTCAATATTGTATTTTTTATTAATCGGTAAAATCTTATCACGAATTTTATTAGTTGGAGCATGTAAGGAAAATGCCAACGCTACATCAATCATATCACCCAATTTATCAATTGCTGGCGCCACACCAGAAGTCGATAAAGTTACCCGCCTTTTTGACAATCCAAAACCAAAATCATCCATCATAATTTCCATCGCGGGGATAACATTATTGAGATTTAATAATGGCTCTCCCATCCCCATCATCACGATATTGGTAATTGGGCGCAAACTTTTTGATTTCACAGACTTAATAATTTTAGCAACCCGCCACACTTGACCTATAATTTCTGAAACACGTAAGTTACGATTAAACCCTTGTTGTGCAGTTGAGCAAAATTTACATTTCAGCGCGCAACCAACTTGCGAGGAAATACACAGTGTCGCACGATCTTTTTCAGGAATGAACACTGTCTCGACTGTTTGCTTATCAACTATTATTGACCATTTAATCGTGCCATCAGTAGAACGCTGCTCTTTAGCAATTTCAGGTGCCTGAATTTCAGCTACTTTCTTTAATTTATTCCGTAATGTCTTGTGGATATCCGTCATCAAATAAAAATCATCATAAGAGTGATGATAAATCCATTTCATTACTTGATCAGCTCGAAAAGGTTCTTCCCCCATGTTGCTAAAAAACTGCCGCATTTTTTTGCGATTCATATCTAAAAAATTAACTTTTATTGATTGCCTGCCCCTGTAAAAACATGGTAAACACTTTGCGGCTGTTTTAGATTGAAACATTCCTATTGCCTCGTTTTACACTTTTGCGAAAACTATAGCTTTTATTACAAATAATTGAACTTTAAAAAGTTCAGTGAAATGCCAAATGTAATTGGCATTAAATTTCAATTCCTTGTTAATACATCTCTTAACACCAGATAAAAGATAATAAACTTTTTAAAGTTGTGCTAATAAAATCCTATAAAAATCCTATTTTGTTTATTAACGCGTTTTATTTTGTTAACGCGGGTATATTTCGTCATCAGTAAAGAAATAAGCAATTTCTTTTTCTGCCGAAGTGATTGAATCTGAACCATGCACTGCATTTTTTGTAAAACTATCTGCATAATCTGCACGTAATGTTCCTGCTAAAGCCTTTGATGGATCTGTAGCGCCCATTAAATCACGATAGCGTAGTATCGCATTTTGTCCATACAATATCTGTAACATTATGGGTCCTGAGACCATAAATTCAATTAATCCAAAGAAAAAAGACTTGTTTTTATGTTCAGAATAAAAATCTTCAGCTTGTGTATGGCTTAAACGGACCATTTTAGAAGCAATAATTGCCAAACCCTCTTGCTCAAAACGGCTATAAATCGCCCCAATTACATTTTTTTTTACTGCATTTGGCTTAATAATGGAAAGCGTACGTTGCATCATTATTTGAAATCCTCTTAACTATCAGTTTTCTCTTAGCGATAAATTTTATGTAACTTTATACAATCTTTTATTTTTATAAACTCACACAAAATTATTCTAAAGTTTAGAATAAAGAGATGTGATAACTCAAATAATGAATTGAACTATCTTTTACAGTTTAGGTTTTAATAAATTGCAATATACTTTCTAAAACTTTCAAAACTTAAAATGCAAACATTAGCCTCTTTGCAATAAAGAGGCCGTAACTAGAAAAATGAACAACTTCTAGCAATTATTCTTTACGTAACCAAAGAATCATTTTTATTGAGTTGATAAAATGGCTGAGTATTCTAAAGAATATTTATGATCCATGCTTGCACCTTAAGCTACACAATGAAAAATAAAATCCACTGCTTATGAAATTAATGGCAATCTTAATACTGTTTATCACAAAGGTTCATGTTAAAAGCAATTAGCATAACCAGTCACTTTATTATATTGATTTTATTATTTATCAAAATAATAAAATCAATAATTAATTTTTTTTTGATAACGTTTCAACGTATGTTCAATTTAAAAGCACTGTTTTGTTTTACAGACTGTTATTTTTAGTCCTTGATAATTTAAATTCTCTCTAATCAATTAGTTATCAGAGAAAAACATGTTTTGTAAACATCATACAAAACATGTTTGTTTTGCTTTTTTCAGTAACAAACTAGCAATAGTTCTGACACCAATTCCAGTTGCACCTGCAGACCACAAATCCATAGCAGACTTACAATAATTAGCTGAACAATCTATATGCAACCATCCTTTACGGTAATTTTCAACAAAATGTGATAAGAAAGCAGCAGCAATGCTGGCTTCTGCATTGTAAGATGGTAATGCAATATTATTTAGATCAGCAAAGGAAGAAGGTAATCGGCGACGATGAAATTCAGCAAGTGGTAACCTCCAGAAGAGTTCATGTTCTATTTCAGCACAAGACATCAATTCAGATACTAACGCGTCATCAAAACTCAACACTGACTGATAATCATTATCTACTGCTATTTTTGCAGCACCTGTTAATGTGCCAGCGTCAATAATCAATACTGGTTTGTTTTTATCTGCCTCAATCAATCCATCAGCCAATACCAGTCTTCCTTCGGCATCAGAGTTCATAATTTCAACAGACTTTCCATTACAGAAGCGAATAATATCCCCTAATTTTAGTGCATTACCACTGATCATATTATCTGCTATGCAAAGGAAAAGTTTTATTCGTTTTTTCAAACCTCGACATATGGCTAGTGCTAATGCTCCAGTTAGCATAGCAGCCCCACTCATATCTGCTTTCATGGAATTCATTGATGCAGATGGTTTGATACTATAACCACCGGAATCAAATGTAATTCCCTTTCCAACTAAACAGGCAAATACGGGCGCTTGTAAATTATCGTTTGGATTATAATCAAGAGCAAGTAATGCTGGTGGACGACTTGAGCCACGGCCTACGGTATAAATACCATTGTATTTTTGTTTTTTTAATTCCTCACCATGAATAATACGATAGTTGATTTTATCCTTTATAATTTTACATAATAAGTCGGCACTGCGCTGTGCTAATTGTTCTGGTGCTAATTCTTCAGCTGGTATGTTAATGATATCGCGTACCCAATCAATAATGTGTATGCGATACTGCAGTTCTTCTTTTTCAAGTTCAGATAAAGTTGGCCACTCAATAGAGTGAGTCAACTTTGGCACTCTAAAGCCTTGCCAAAATGCCCAACTTTTTTCTAAATCCCAGTTATCACCAACTAGCATTACATGATGCATACCTTGGCTATCTAATCGACGACCGGCACGTTGGATGGTACATAGTGTTGCTTGTGATTTTAGGTGAATAATGGTCCCTTGCTCACTCATACTAATTAATGCATCTTTCCCCCAACAAGGAGAGGCTGATTGATAAGATAGCGAGACTTGCATGATCTGCTTGTTCATTTTTTTTCTTTTAAATTAGTTGGTCCTATATATTTATATAATAGAATTATTGATTAATATAAAATATTAACAATAGAGTTAATATAAGTTTATATATTACGTGATATATGCTCATAAAAGAAAACTCTTTTAAGAGGGTTAGTAATGTCTAGATTTTTAAAAAAAAATTCAAATTGCTGTTGATACTTATCTATTGATATTTATCAAATCATTTTCATAAATAGCTTTCAGAATCTTTTATTGATCTCTGATCGAGTACTATGCAGTTCGCCTTTTTTTGAAAGGCACTGCTTCATATCGGTACAAAACCGTTTGTAGATCAATTATGTTTGTAGATCAATTAGTTAGGCTCTTATAATTATTCATGGCTCTCATAGAGAGCCATGAATAATTATAAGAGCCTAACTCCAGCGCAAGAACTGGATCATGTCCTCTAAAAAAAATCTTGGCAATATTAACCATAATATTTCTATTGATTAGCAAGCTGCAAGTTTTACTTGACCATACGATGCCAATACTATCTCTTATTGTACATTAATAACGGAATTAATGATTCAAGATGGATACTTCTTAATTGGTTAAAGTATATATAAAGCTTCATGTATATTCACGAAATAAACCCGTTCATTTTTTATGAATGCATGAGTACTCTATATCTAGAGGGATGCTATTTTAAAATGATCAGAATATTTCTGACTTCTAGTTAGAAGTATTCTACAAAGAAACACAATAAAAATCATCAATCATTAGCTATTTCATATGATCTTTTATAAGATAAAAGATCATTGTTATTTTTTCATCTTCTAATGTGGTAGATTCCTGCAAATTATGAATAGGTATTATAAAATATCACATTATGCATTGAAGTATTTTAACTAATCTATCAATTGGCGTATAATCTAATTGATAAAAGATAGAAGCATGATGCTCATGATGCCAAGTAGTAATATTTCACTCTCTAGATCTTTCTCTAAGAAAGATCTCGCTAAATAGCTACGTCGATGAGAACAACTTTATCCATATTATAATGAAGTTAATGGAGTAAAATTAAAAATTTTCACATTATATCCAGAACCAGAGTTTATCTATATCACTCATAGATACCATGAGTATCTGTAAATATTATCCAGATTATCGTGTGCCTTTTAATGCATTCTGATTTAAGAATAATTTATGTTGAATAGCAATAAAGTATTTTATTATCAATAATGTATAATCAGATAAATAGCTGATAATACATTAGAATAAAAAAAGAAAACATACCACTACTAAATCATAAACAATGATAACATCTTTTTATGTTTTATGAGAATAAAACATAAGCAGTCGTTAACTAATCAATGTATTTAGTAATCAGTGATACTGCAGCATTAAACCTAATAAACTGATTCATCTCTCTAATTCTTATAGGTTATATACATTATTTATGTAGATACATTAATTATCATACCTACTAATGTACACATTTTAAGTGTTCCTTTTCACTGCTATAACAGCAATTGCATAGTTCATAAGAACTTATATGGGATCTATTTTATACTCTGAAGGTCTAGATCAAACGACAAGCTGTTCTCCAGCTCTTACATTGCTTAATCTTATTAGATCTCTACTCATAAGTAGGCCAATAGGTATTTGATGGAAATAATAGTATTAGCTAGATCTTTTCCATTTCGCTTATTTAGTTACTTTTATAGTTGTTGATTACTCACAAAAGACATATGCTGGTTCTACATGCACTTATAATTATCAGTGTATGTAGAACTCTCAGTAGAGAGAAGAATAACAAAATTTAAATATGTAATATCTCATAATACTGTATGTTAATGTTAATATACAGTATTATGCCACAACTAACATTTAATGAATAAGAAGTTATTTAAAAACTCCCTAACTCTCATAGATCTGATAGAATCCATAGTAGAATAGGATATTATTAGCATAATTCTGTTATGTGTGAACCTGACGACAAAAATCGTAATAAGTGCTTGCAGATTAAGCATAACAAGAAAATTATTTTCTTATCTAAAAATATTTTTAGAAAATGTTTAAAAAATTTTTTTTTACTCATCCCCTTGAGGAATATTTTTATGTCCCCACCATTCCTTTGGAATGGGGAAAAGAGTAGTTATTAATGGTCAATTTATCAACTTATCAACTTATCAAAGGCTATCTTATTAAATAGATTTTTTGAGCTAAGTAGGAAAATTCCTTGAAAACGATTTAATTAACCTCATATAGGTTGGTACTAGATTGATTAAGAATTCCCTTTGGAGGCTGTTTAGATGGGTAAAATTATTGGGATTGACCTGGGTACAACTAACTCTTGTGTAGCTATTATGGATGGTGCCAGTGCGCGGGTTTTAGAAAACAGTGAGGGTGAACGTACTACACCTTCTATTATTGCTTATACACAAGATGGTGAAATTCTTGTTGGACAACCAGCTAAGAGGCAGGCAGTAACAAATCCACAAAATACACTTTTTGCTATTAAGCGTCTAATTGGTCGTCGCTTTGAAGATGAAGAAGTACAACGTGACGTTTCTATTATGCCTTATAAAATCATTGCTGCAAATAATGGTGATGCCTGGTTGGATGTTAAGGGACAGAAAATGGCCCCTCCTCAAGTTTCTGCTGAGGTATTAAAAAAAATGAAAAAAACGGCAGAGGATTATTTGGGCGAGTTGGTTGTTGAGGCTGTCATTACGGTTCCTGCTTATTTTAATGATGCTCAGCGTCAAGCAACCAAAGATGCAGGTCGTATTGCTGGTTTAGATGTAAAACGTATTATTAACGAACCTACCGCAGCAGCGCTTGCTTATGGTTTAGATCGTGAAGTGGGTAATCGTACCATTGCAGTGTATGACTTAGGCGGAGGTACCTTTGATATTTCTATTATTGAAATTGATGAAGTCGATGGTGAAAAAACCTATGAAGTATTAGCAACTAATGGTGATACACATTTAGGTGGAGAAGACTTTGATAATCGTCTAATCAATTATTTGGTCGATGAATTTAAAAAAGAACAAGGGTTTGATCTGCGCAATGATCCTCTAGCAATGCAACGCTTAAAAGAAACAGCAGAGAAATCTAAAATTGAACTCTCTTCTGCTCAGCAAACTGATGTAAATCTGCCTTACATTACTGCAGATGCCAGTGGTCCAAAACATATGAACATGAAAGTAACAAGAGCAAAACTAGAATCACTAGTTGAAGATTTAGTTAAACGCTCCATGGAGCCACTCAGAGTTGCACTGCAAGATGCAGGATTAAAGGTTGACGATATTAATGATGTAATTCTAGTTGGTGGTCAAACGCGTATGCCAATGGTGCAAAAAGCGGTTGCTAACTTTTTTGGAAAGGAGCCAAGAAGGGATGTTAACCCTGATGAAGCTGTTGCTATTGGTGCCGCAGTACAAGGTGGTGTATTAGCTGGTGATGTGAAAGATGTTTTGTTACTTGATGTAACTCCGCTATCTTTAGGTATTGAAACTATGGGCGGCGTAATGACAACATTAATTGCTAAGAATACTACTATTCCGACTAAACATAGTCAGGTGTTTTCAACAGCAGAAGATAACCAGTCAGCAGTAACCATTCATGTATTACAAGGTGAACGTAAACGTTCCGGTGATAATAAATCACTCGGTCAGTTTAATTTAGATGGTATTCAGCCAGCGCCGCGTGGCGTACCGCAAATCGAAGTTACCTTTGATATTGACGCTGATGGTATTTTACATGTCTCAGCAAAAGATAAGAATACTGGCCGCGAACAGAAGATTACCATTAAAGCATCTTCTGGATTAAAAGAAGATGAAATTCAAAGAATGGTCAGTGATGCAGAAGCAAATTCAGAAGCGGATCTTAAATTTGAACAGTTAGTGCAGGTACGTAATCAAGCTGATCAATTGATTCATGGTACGCGTAAACAAATTGCAGAAGCAATTGACAAGTTATCTGTTGATGATAAAACTAAAATAGAAAAAGCCATTTCTGAGCTAGAAACTGCAGTGAAAGGCGAAGAAAAAGCCGTTATTGAAAAGAAAATTCAAGCCTTAATTCAATCTTCAGGTAAACTTCTTGAGTTAGCACAAAAGCAAACTCAAGCTGAAAAAACTGGAGCAGGTGCAACTGCCCAAACTAAGCAAGATAATAATGTTGTTGATGCTGAATTTGAAGAAATCAACGACAAGGATAAAGATAAAAAGTAGCCCTTAGCAGGCACGGTAATAGAGGATTATGTCCTATGTTACTGAAAACCGAGTACGGGCGTTGAGGGAACTCTACGCCCGTTTCTGTGCGTTAAGAGTAAAATAAATATGACAAAAAGAGATTTTTATCAAGTTTTAGGTATTACTAAAACGGCTGATGACAAAGAGATAAAAAGAGCGTATAAACGTCTGGCAATGCAGTATCATCCAGATCGTAATCAGGGTAATAAAGAAGCAGAAAATAAGTTTAAAGAAATTAAAGAAGCTTATGAAATTTTAACAGATGCACAAAAACGCGCTGCTTACGATCAGTATGGACATACTGCTTTTGAACAAGGCGGCATTGGCGGAGGATTTAACGGAGGCTTTTCTGCTAGCACTGATTTTAGTGATATTTTTGGCGATGTATTTGGTGATATATTTAATAGTGGAAGGCGTCAGCGATCAGCGCGTGGAGCAGATCTACAGTATGAAATAACATTAACGTTAGAAGAAGCAGTTCGCGGTGTATACAAAGAGATCCGTATTCATACTTTAGAAAAATGTGATTTGTGTAATGGAAGCGGTGCTAAATTAGGTACTAAAGCAGAAGCGTGCTCAATTTGTCATGGGTCAGGACAAGTTCAGATACGGCAAGGGTTTTTTGCAGTACAGCAAACTTGTCCCACATGTCATGGCCGCGGTCAAATTATCAAAGAACCTTGCAGCAAATGTCAAGGGCAAGGACGCGCAGAAAAATATAAAACTTTATCAGTAAAAATTCCATCAGGGGTTAATACTGGAGATCGTATTCGTTTAAATGGTGAAGGTGAAGCCGGTAAACATGGAGCGTTACCTGGCGATCTTTATGTTCAAGTCAATGTTGCTAGACATGCTATTTTTGAACGTGATGGCAATAATCTATATTGCGAAGTTCCTGTTAATTTTACCATTGCAGCATTGGGCGGCGAAATTGATGTGCCAACACTAGATGGTCGAGTAAGTCTTAAGATTCCAGCGGAGACACAAACAGGCAAAATCTTCCGTATGAAAGGAAGAGGCGTTAAGTCAGTGCGAGGTGGTATGGCAGGTGATTTAATGTGTCGTATTTTAGTTGAAACTCCAGTTAAACTTAATGATAAACAAAAAACATTACTGAAAGAATTTGCTGAGTCTTTGAATGCTGACAGTGGTAGTAATAACAGTCCTCGTTCAAAGAGTTTTTTAGATAGTGTAAAAAAATTTTTCGATGATCTAACTAAATAACGGTATGTAACTAAGTTCAAAAATAACATCGACGGTTAGTATGCGATATTACTTTTATTAAGTAATCAAAGTGGATGGAGTTACTTTTACTAAAAGTAAAAGTAACTAATTATTGATCATGTATCAATTAATTTGATATATATTAAATAATATATACTTATTACATAACACTCTAGATCAGATTTCTTTATAAAAATTTAAGAATTTCCATATATTAAATGTGTAATTAACAGTATTTTAATTTCATTATCTAATAACACTTTAATGATCTATGATGCGATTACGAATATCATACTTATATTAATCTCATATCCCATAACAACGGCAACAATGCAATATCACCTATTACTTAACTCACCACTACTACTTAAAGTAGTAGTGGTGAGTTAAGATTACTTGGATAT
>JAVYJS010000013.1:0-31935 GCA_032378655.1 Candidatus Arsenophonus melophagi
ATTATCATCTGATAAAGCTTTGTATATCTCTTGAAAGCAAGAAGCAATACTAAAAGATATTGAGAACTGTTTTAAATGTTATTCTAACATTTAAGTTATGAGTCCTATATCAGGGTCCTAGTCCCTGATATAGGACTCATAACAATTCTTTGCAATTCTTTATTATCTATTGAATAATATTTACTTATAGATCAAAGTTATTGAGTAATCAGATCACAAGAAAAACTTAAAAGCTCATATGTAAAAATTATGCATTCTATTTTAATAGAAATAAAACTTTATATTATGGTGATGGTAGCTACCAGTTAGTAGACAACTCTTTTCAATCAGTATTGATCAAATCATTTACATCTGATTTTCTAAGTACACAAACTTTAACATAGTAAATATATTTTAGTCTATATTACTAAGTTAAAATCGCAAGCAATATATGCTACTCATGTGTATGCATGAGGTCAATTCGCTGATGTAATTATTGGTGATAATTTATAAGAGTCATTAGATTTTTGATAAAACCGATACCTCTTTTCTAGCACATTATATAGCAATTATAATCTTAACTAGTTATAATGAATAATAGTTATCTAGTTTGCTAAGCCAGATATACGTAGTAATTAAAATATCTTCGAAAGGAATCATCAGAATTCAATGAAATTCATCTATTAGCAATTACCTGTTTATATAATCTAGTTAATAATGCACTTATATACATCACGATAACTAAGGAGTCATCATGAGATTATTTTATCTTATTACCATAATAGGCGGAGCATTTTTGTTAGAAGGATGCCTTGGGGCTGCTTTAATCGGCTCAGTGGCAGTCGCTACAAAGAGTGTCACAGATCCAAGAAGTATAGGCCGCCAAGTGGATGATGGAACATTAGAAGCCAGAGTTAGTGCTGCTATTAAGAAAGATCAAGATCTTACTCGTCATGCACGTATTATTACTACTGCTTATGAAGGTAAAATATTGCTTATCGGACAATCACCTAATCTTGAATTAGCTGAACGAGCAAAACATATAGCAATGAGAATTGAAGGTGTTGAAGAGGTTTATAATGAAATCCGCCAAGCAAAACCAGTTGATCTAAGTGAGATTTACAGAGATACTTGGATAACAACAAAGATAAAAGCGCGTATTTTTAGTAGCGATTTAGTGAAATCATCAACCATCAAAGTTATTACAGAAGCCGGAGAAGTATTTTTACTTGGCATTTTAACTCAAGAAGAAGGAGTTTTGGCAGCAAAAATTGCTAGTGAAATAGATGGAGTTAAGCGTGTCATTACAGCATTTAGTTATCTTAATTAAGATTTGATTTGTAAAAACAGTGTATTCCCTTGCTAACTTTGTGGATTTTATTATCTGCCTAACAGGCAGATAATAAAATAGTTAAATCTAAAATACTGTACGCAGTTATACTGCGTAACTGCCTTAATTGAAGGGTTCAGAACCTCTTCAATTTTCTAGAATTAATACACGTTTTATATTAATCACTTCAATAAAATCTTCGTGTTATATTTATTTGATAAATAAATATACTTTTTACTTAAAAAGTATATAAACTGTAATACAGTATTCTTTGCTAAAGAAATGTTAAAAAATTTTTATATTCTAAATATTGTTATTGTCCATCAATAATGATGGTACGGTTTATTGATAAAAATTACAAATACACTTTATCTACTAAAAGTATTGATTTTGGACAACTGATATTTATAATTTTTGCTGTTATCAAGAAGAATAGATGTTATCTAACATGTTATGTTAGGTCAGAGATAATAAAGTCAAAAAGTAAATATGACTTAAATCTGTCTGTCATCGTTATTACGAATACTATTTGTTTATAGTAACCAATAGTCTTGGATTTTATAAGTTGCTGTTATCTTTAACTAAAAGATTATGAATGCCTAATTAAAAATCTTATGAAAAGAGAAAAAGAAGAGAAATATGAACCATTTAAGAAAATTATTTTCACTAATGATAGCTTGTATAATATAAAAAATTTCATGTGATCATGAATACAGCATTTAATATGATTAAAATCATATTAAATGCTGTATATGCTATATAATAGATTCAATATTTTTAATATCCTTTAAATATTGAGTCTTTTCAGATAGCAGACAGCACACGCAAACAAAGAAATGACATTATACTCAACTCTGCTGTCATATATCCAGCAGTTTATTTCATAAACCTTGAACTGTGAGATCAACTTGAGTATTTAAAAACCAGCATGTTATTCAGAAAGGTATTTATTTAAATACGTTTACGTGATCATTAAAGTTACTTTTTAACAAAGTAGTTGCTCTAAAACAAGATTTCTTCTCTGTGAGAAGCAGCCGTGATGTTTTTCCAATAAAAAGCATTGGAAGTAATGGTTATAAAATAACTTGAACACTTGCACAAAAGAAGCTACTGCACTTAACTGCAGTAGCTTCTTTTAAAGACCGTAAGAAGTACGATCATCTTTTTCCTTTATGCTTCTGCTGCAGCATACTTATACATTTCTAGTTAGTTAATAGAAATGTGCATGAATTGATCGTTACAAAAGCCACAAAAGCTAAATGATCTATAAGCATTATTAACAACGCTTAGTTATATCTAAATTGGTGGCCCCTGCTGGATTTGAACCAGCGACCAAGCGATTATGAGTCGCCTGCTCTAACCACTGAGCTAAGGGACCTAAATGTATAATGTATATTACACTGGTTATCGTTTTTATAGGTCTAGTTTGTAGCTGTATGATGGATTTGTAAATAAATCCATAATTTTAATTATCCTATGCTAATAAAATTATTTTATAGTAACTCTTCCAGTTTAAATTGATAAATAGTAAATAAACAAAATAATATAATATAGGGATTATTTAGAGCTTATATTCCACAATGAAGGATAAGATATTGCCATAATTTACTATTCTATCGTTTTTCTGAAACATGCACAATATACAATAAAATTAAAAACTTTTAATAAAAAATTGTTTCTAACATGACTATTATTGTAGTAGAAAATATGCATTTCACGTAAGTACGTGCCATCAATATAAATTACCTTACAACTACTGTTGCTAAACGAACTGCACTGATATTATTGGGTTAGTTTTGCTGATGTTATGACGGCAGCAATAAATAAAACATTACTTACAAACAACAATGAAAACTAAAATTGGTACAGCAGCTTCCTGCTATAGCACAACAAAAAATTTATAATACATGCCAATTTTCTATTTGATAAAACTGTTTTTATGCAAAAAGGTATTGATTTGTTGGTGCTATCAATTCTAATTGATAGCACTTCGAGCAGCAAATAAGGAAAATTTAACAGAAAAATTGCATTATTTATATATTGTTAAGAACATTTTATGTGTTGTTCTGAAGATATTATATCTGGATTTTGCTATAAAAAAGCATGTGGCGAAAACTAGATCACATAGTGATCAAAACATCTTCTAATTTATCTGTATATTCATTGATGTAATGCAAGGAATTTGAATTACCTATAACATTTAATAAAGAAAAATATTTTTCTCGTCATAGCTTAATGTATTGTAAGACAAGGTACTGTGTAATGGAATTAAAATCGACATATATAGGTCAGTGTTTAGCTCAACATCCATATAATAAAGTTCGATTATTGAATACAGGTGTTGAAGTGAGTGGTAAAAACCATCAGTATCTCATTCCCTTTAATCAACTTATTGATATACGTTGTAAGCGAGGTATTTTTTGGGGAGAGCTTGAATTTGAATTACAAAATAATCAGGTAGTTCGTTTACATGGTACCGAATGGAAGAAAACCCAACATTTTTTCCATAATCTGATAGATATTTGGAAAAAATGGAATCAAGAAATGAGTTTGATTTGTGCAAATATTTTATCTACGCAAGTAAAAGAAATTAAAAAATACTTAACTCAGGATAGTTGGCTGAGCAAAAAACAACTGACTCAGTTGCAAAAAAAAATTAATAACAAATTAAATGTTCTTCCTATTCCACTTATACGTTTAAATGAATTTGTAAACTGTCAGCAAAATTTTGCTATTTGCCAGTATTGGCTTAATTTAAGCTGTCAATCACTTTGGGATATTAATCAATATTGGGTCGCTCAGTTGATTAAGCAGTACTCTGAATTTTTTCAGCGATTTACCATTACTCCGTTAAATCGATCACAAGTAAATTGTGTAGTTAACAGTGAAGAAAATATTTTAGTATTGGGTGGACCAGGAAGTGGTAAAACTTCTGTTTTGATAGCGAAAATTGGTTGGTTGTTACTTAAGAAACAGGCTATACCTGAGCAAATTTTGCTACTAGCATTTGATAACAAAACCGCAAAAAAAATGGACTGGCTTGTACATAACCATGTAGGAGCAAGGGGTTTTCATACAAAAACCTTTAATAATTTAGTACTAGATATTATCCAAACTAGTAAAAATAAACATTTTTCAATTAGTGAATTAGAAGTCAATCAAAAAAAAAGATATAAGTTACTAATCAACGAATGGCGAAATCAATGTTATAAGAAAAAATCACAAGCTGATGGATGGCGTGATTATTTAACACGTGAATTAGGATGGAATATTGCTAGCGGTGAGTTTTGGTTTGATAACCAATTAGCATCCAGGATCGTAATTCGTTTAGATAATTGGATAAACCTATTACGTAAATATGGAGGAAGCCAAAAAATAATAAGTAAATCTGTAGTTTTAGCAGATCGTAATAAGCTGCAAATGGAACTGCAATTAGTAGCACCGATGATGAAAAGATGGAAATCGACGATACAATCTGAAGGGGCTATAGATAGCTTGAGACTTACACAGCAAGCAATTAATTTATTACAGAAAGGGAAATTTATAAGTCAATGGAAACATATTCTAATTGATGAATTTCAAGATCTATCTCCATTGGAAATGCAATTACTACAATTATTACGTATACAGAATAGACAAGCGTACATATTTTCTGTTGGTGATGATGAGCAAGCAATGTGCCGTTTTCAAGAATCAAAATTAAATTCAATCGCTACCTTTACTCATTATTTTGGTAGCGGGGTTTGCTGTACACTGGATACTACTTATCGATTGAATGCTTATACTGCTAAAATTGCTAATAAATTTATACATATTTATGATAAGCAGCAAATGATGCCGTTAAAAAGTTTTGTTGAAAACAATAAAAAATCCATCCTTTTATTACCAAAGGATCAACTGGAAAATTTACTTCATAAAATGAGTGGTTATGTTAGTGAAGAAGAAACAATTCTTGTCTTATCACGTTATTTTTATTTAAAATCTGAGATAATTAAAACAGCTAATATTCGTTGGCCAAAATTAAATATTAAATTTATGACTATTCAATCTGCGAAAGGTCATCAGTCAGACTATGTTATCATACTAGGTTTACAGCATGGTATAGATGGATTTCCCATATGTGAACCGGAATCGGAAATAGAAAAAGTGCTTTTACAACAGCATGCTAGGCTTTATAGTGATCAAGAAAAACGTTTATTATATATTGCATTAACGCGAGCTAAAAAACAAGTGTATTTACTTTATGATAAAGTAAATCCATCTGTTTTTGTGAAGCAATTAAAAAAAATAGGTGTATTGCAAAAGCAAAGTCTATAAATTCTTATTTATGTAATGTATAAATACATATTATTAGTTAATATGAAGTGCAAGATATTTTATCATTTGTATTTTTAAAATCAATATTTTAATTGAAAATTTGTTAGGTCTTAATAGAATTAACGCCGCTGCATTAGCAGCGGTCAAGATTTTTATAACTTATCACTATAACAAGAAAAAATTTTTTGTGTTAAGGTAACATTAAGACCTGATGCCCTAATAAAATAGGAAAACTACATTTTAATTGATCTAAAAGATCAACATGCCTATTTTAGGCAGTTACCATAATATATGAGTATTAATATACTCTTTTTTTAGAGAGCTCGCATTCATAATCTTTTATTCAATATTCTTGAACGATCAGAGTACTAATATTCGCTACTAGCAAATATTAGTAAATAATATTGAGTTTTTGGTACGTAAAAATTTGTACTTGTATTAATAGTGATCATGTACAACGATCATAAAGTTGTCAGAACAATATTTTTTTACTTTTAATTGCTGGATGCTTTATTGTATATAGTTTTTAATAAAACTTTATTGAGTGAGCGAGAAAGCTAAAATAATATCTTCCTCTCATTAAGTTAGTACAAAGTGAATAAGTGTGTTAGTACTTTTATGATAATTTATTTCATATTACAATGTCGGTAAATCTTATTATACGATTACGTTATTTTAAATGCTTAGCATAAATTGCTGGACATTTAAAAAATAAAAGTTACTTTACATTGTAAAGCTTAAAAATTTTAAGTTTTATCCAACACCACTTACTATTCAGTGCAGTATTTCTTTCGTCATAGTCATCTATATTAAAGAATATAGTAACATAGCTCAAGATGCTTAACCGATATGTATGAATAACATATTTAAAAAAATAAAGATACATCCCTTAAATTTACTAAAAGATTGTAAAAGATGAATACCTCTACAATCTTTTATAACACTAGGCTCTCTTATATGAAAGAGCTTATTATTTCATATAATGCAGTATTATCATACTGATCCTTATTGAATAAGGATTTCTGCATTATCTTTGACTACTATGCAAAGATAATGCAGAAATTTACATCTAACATGTTGTCAATATCAAAATGTACTGATAGTCAGTATACCTACTTTCCTTATGCTACCTTACTAGCATAAGGAAAGTAGGTAATATATCTAACAATATCCATAATATTCAGTAGGTAATTCTATATTACCTGATTTTTTAAAAGTGCTAATCTCTTTACTATGAGCAGAGCTCTTGTTTATGAAACAAGAGGTGCAGGGCTGAGTGATTAAGAAAAATCAAAAATACAAAGGAGACGAAATTACTTTTTATCAGTAAAAGCAGAAAATATACGAAAAGTGCATGTACGAATACTTTTGTAAAAAGTATTAATAAGCAAGATACATTATCTATGATGCTTTTGCTAGCATAGCAAAATGCAAATATTTTAATTCACACGCATAAATATTATTATTCAATAATCTGGGATGCTGATAGATAATGGTGCATGAACGCTTTAATAGCAAGCGGGAATTTATACCACCATGCACCAGACTGTTCATTACTAGGATTGTGCACTTAATAGGCTTCGTTGCTAGTTATTTAATAAATTATTCTTAATATCAGTTATTATGTGTTTCACATACATATATTGACAATAGTCAAGTATTAGAGATAATTAATAATCTAGGCAATGTATTGATTTTACACTTCTTTAACAGAAGTAGCATAAAAAATTATAGATAGTAAGCAGAAAATTATGTATTGATTAATTTTCTAGAAAGCATGACTTCTTCTTTTCGTAATGTGAAAATTTCACAGCCGTCATCTGTGACAGCTACAGTATGTTCATACTGGGCTGACCATCCTCGATCTTTTGTTTTTACTGTCCAACCATCTTTCATCATTCGAATACGGTGATCGCCGCTATTTATCATCGGTTCAATAGTAAATGTCATACCTTTTTGTAGTATTATACCGCCGTCATCAGCATCATAATGTAATACTTTTGGTTCTTCATGAAAAACTTGACCAATTCCATGCCCACAATATTCACGCACGATAGAAAAATGATGTTTTTCAATAAATTGCTGAATTACCTGACCTATCATGCGTAAGCGAATACCAGGTTGGATGATTTTTAAAGCAAGATAAAGGCTTTCTTGTGTTATCTTACATAACCGTTCACCTTGAATAGTTGGTTGGCCAACAATAAACATTTTAGAAGTATCGCCATGGAAGCCATTTTTAATAATGGCAACATCAATATTAATAATATCACCTTCTTTTAAGATTTTTTTATCACTAGGAATACCGTGGCATACAACATCATTAACAGAAGTACAAATAGAATTAGGAAATCCATAGTAATTTAAACAAGCAGGAATAGCTTGCTGTTTTTCAACAATATGCGAGTAACAAATACGATCAAGTTTTCCTGTGGAAACACCAGCCTTTATATAAGGCTCAATCATTTCTAAGACTTCTGCAGCTAAACGTCCGGCGATACGCATTTTCTGAATATCCTCTTCTGTTTTAATTGAAATCGTCATGAATTTTTTCTCCATGTATATTCATGCAAGTGACTTGGATACACTTTTCGATCAAGGTTGTTAATTATTTATATTTAACAATTAAATATAAATAATATGCACTGCTAATTATGTCAGCAGTAAAGCGTTATTAGGTCAAATAACGCTTCATAATATCAGTTTTATAAATATAAAACTGCATAAAAGTATATTAGATTACTGTAAATGGCACTCTTTCATTAGCCATAAAATGGTAAAACATTCTTATAAAGAATCTTGTACATGGCTATATAAATATAGCTATATTGAATTTTATTCAATTATATGAACTTAGTGAAGATATATAACTATTTGTGGTTTTTTAGCTTTTTTTGTGGTAAAAACCACAAATAGTTATATATGCATATATATTTAATATAGAAAACTGTAGATGTAACTCTACATAAACTTAATAGTATTATTATCATGTACTGATCTTCGAAGGTATAAATAAAATTTATTAAAAATATAGAGGTTTGTAATGACAACTGTTTCTATGCGCGAAATGCTGCAGGCTGGCGTTCATTTTGGTCACCAAACTCGTTACTGGAATCCAAAGATGAAAGCTTATATCTTTGGTGTATGTAACAAAGTACATATTATTAATTTAGAAAAAACGCTTCCTATGTTTAATAGGGCATTATCTGAATTAACTGAAATTGCATCACGAAAAGGCAAAATTCTATTTGTTGGTACCAAACGCGGCACAAGCGAAGCTATACAAGAAGCGGCCAATAGTTGTGATCAGTATTTCGTAAATCACCGTTGGCTAGGTGGCATGCTGACTAACTGGAAAACAGTTCGTCAGTCTATTAAGCGCCTAAAAGATTTAGAAACACAGTCACAAGATGGTACTTTTCATAAGTTAACTAAAAAAGAAGCATTGATACGTATCCGTGAGCTTAATAAACTAAAAAATAGTTTAGGTGGCATTAAAGAGATGGGCGGTTTACCTGATGCTTTATTTGTAGTTGATGCGGAACATGAGGATATTGCTATTAAAGAAGCAAATAATCTAGGTATTCCTGTATTTGCAATTGTTGACACGAATTCTGATCCAGATGGTGTTGATTACATTATTCCGGGTAATGATGACGCGATCCGTGCGGTTAAATTATACCTTAATGCTGTTGCTAAAGCTGTGCGTAAAGGTCGCTTTAAAGATCAGGCAATTAAACTAGAAGAAAATATAATAGAGATTGAATAAAAATGCAAACTCTTTGTTAACCACATAACCACATAACCACGGTTATGTGGTTATGTGGTTATGTGGTTAACACTTACAATCTATTAGTTGTAGAGTTGTATTAGTGCATTTTACTTATTAAAATAAGTATTATCTAATGGGCTAGTTACCCCTCTAGATAGAGGGAGGAATAAATTACATGTCTGGCATTACCACTACTTTAATAAAAGTGCTGCGCGAACGAACAGGTGCAGGTATTATGGAATGTAAAAAAGCGCTTGTTGAAGCTAATGGGAATATTAAATTAGCCATTGATAATATGCGTAAATCAGGAAAAACAAATGCGATTAAAAAAGCCAATCGTATTGCTACTGAAGGTGTGATCATGGCAAAAGTTTCTGCTAATGGCAACTTTGGTGTATTACTTGAATTAAATTGTGAAACAGATTTTGTAACTAAAGATGTCAGCTTCATTGAATTTGGTAATGAGGTCTTGAAGGCTGTTATGGCAAATCAATCTCTCAATATAGATGATTTAAAGAAAAAATTTGAAGAACAACGTACAGCAATCATAACTAAAATGGGTGAAAATATCAATTTGCGCCGAGTTGCGATATTAGAGGGCAAAAAAATTGGATGTTATTTACATGGCGTTCGAATTGGAGTTCTTGTGTCTGCTGATAGTGCCGATGATGAGCTTATAAAACATATTGCTATGCACATTGCAGCGAGCAACCCTGAATATGTTACACCAGATGATGTACGAGCTGATGTGATCGCTCATGAGCGTCAAATTCAATTAGATATTGCCATAAAATCTGGTAAGCCGGATAAAATCGCTGAAAAAATGGTTGCTGGTCGCATAAATAAGTTTACTGCTGGAATCTCTTTAACCGGTCAACAATTTGTTATGGATCCAAGCAAAACAGTTGGCATGCTATTAAAAGAGAAAAATACAACAGTGACTCATTTTATCCGTTTTGCAGTTGGTGAAGGTATTGTAAAGTAGCAAGTAATTTTCTATTGAAAACAATAATTATTAAAGAGTAATAGTAATTAATAAACATAACCGCCTATTGGCGGTTATGTTTATCTTGTTATATTCTTACTAACTTATTAAATGCAGCATCTATTCATGCAAAAAATTCATGAATATATTGAAGCTTGAATTACCTGTTAACTTAAATATTAATTAAAGAAATAAAATAAAGAAATAATCAATCAATAGTTTATATGCAAACTATTAACTTAGAATTTTAATTCTATAATCATTTATCTTCTCAGGATGACTAGATCATGGCAAGTAATAAAAAACCAGTATATCAACGTATCTTGCTTAAGTTCAGTGGTGAAGCTCTGCAAGGCTCAGAAGCATTTGGTATCGACGCAAGTCTTTTAGATTTTATAGCAAAAGAAATTAAGGATCTAGTAGAATTAGCAATACAGGTTGGAGTTGTTATAGGTGGTGGCAATCTCTTTCGTGGTGTAGGATTAGCTGAATCTGGGATGAATCGTGTTGTTGGCGATCATATGGGTATGCTAGCAACAGTAATGAATGGATTAGCCATGCGCGATGCTCTTCATCGTGCGTATATTAATGCCAGGCTAATGTCAGCAATACCATTAAATGGTGTATGTGATAATTATAGTTGGGCTGAAGCCATTAGTTTGCTTCGTAATGGAAGAGTTGTTATTTTCTCAGCAGGAACTGGTAATCCTTTTTTTACAACTGATTCAGCAGCTTGTTTACGTGGTATTGAAATTGGAGCTGATGTTGTTTTAAAAGCCACTAAAGTTGACGGAGTCTATTCTGCTGATCCATCAACAAGTTCAGATGCAGTTTTTTATGATAAATTAACTTATCAAGATGTACTAGAGCGTGAATTAAAAGTTATGGATTTATCAGCGTTTACTTTAGCCAGAGACAATAATTTACCGATTCGTGTTTTTAACATGAAAAAAGCAGGTGCGTTACGTCGGATTATAATGGGTGAAAATGAAGGTACATTAATTTCACGTGATTAATTTGTTGAAAATTATTAAATTGAATGATCAATTATAACCTAGCTTGTTATAAGCAAGCTACTAAGGATTTAGATGTGATTAATGCAATTAAAAAAGATGCACAAGAGCGTATGGAAAAAAGCATTGAAGCATTTAAGGGTCAAATTAGTAAAGTGCGTACTGGCCGTGCATCGCCAAGTTTATTGGATGGTATATTCGTTAAATACTACGGTTCTATGACGCCCTTACGTCAATTAGCAAATATTACTGCTGAAGATTCACGCACCCTTTCTATCACTGTGTTTGATCACACTTTAGCACAAGCAGTGGAAAAAGCCATTATTGCATCAGATCTTGGTCTTAATCCTTACTCATCAGGATCCGTAATACGGGTTCCATTACCTTTGTTAACGGAAGACAGACGTAAGAATTTAATCAAAATTGTACGTCATGATGCTGAACATAGTCGTGTTTCTATTCGTAATGTACGTCGTGACGCGAATGATAAAATCAAGTCTTTATTAAAAGATAAAGTTATTCGTGATGATGATGAACGTCGTATACAAGAAGCCATTCAAAAGCTAACCGATAACTTTATTAAAAAAGTTGATGAACTTTTGGAGAAAAAAGAACAAGAATTAATAGAATTTTAAACAGATTTAGCCTGAAAATAAAGCTGTACTGCTATATAGCAATTTATTGTATTATTATTTTGTCAAATTTATCGATCTATTTGATGCTATGCTATCAAATAGCAGCTGTATGGCTTTAGTCTTTTAAATTACATAGTAGAGTATAATATCTTCATTACATAGTAGAGCATAAATATCACAATGATACGCCTAACCATTTTAGGCTCAACGGGCTCAATTGGCAAAACGACACTCTCAATAGTCAAAAACCATCCAGAAAAATTTGCAATAATCGCATTAGTGGCAAATAAAAATGTCTCCATTATGGTTCAGCAATGTTTGACATTTCAGCCACAATATGCTGCTTTGTCTGATAAAAAATCAGCCAATAAACTCAGGAGCATACTAAATCAACAAGGATGTAAAACTAAAATTTTAGAAGGTCAACAGGGAGTTTGTGAGCTAGCATCACTAGATGATGTTGATCAAGTTATGTCTGCGATTACTGGTATCGCAGGTTTAATACCAACACTCGCTGCAATTCGTCAAGGAAAACGTATTTTATTAGCCAATAAAGAATCACTGATTACTAGTGGTCAGTTGTTTTTTGCGGAAATTAAAAAATATGGAGCTCAAGTACTTCCTATTGATAGTGAACATAATGCAATATTTCAAAGTTTACCTATTGCAGTTCAATGTAATTTAGGTTTTGCTAATCTTGAGCAACACGGAATCACTCGAATAGTATTAACTGGTTCTGGCGGTCCTTTTCGTGAACTTCCTCTTTCTGCTCTGAAGAACATCACTCCTAATGAAGCTTGTAATCATCCTAATTGGTCGATGGGGCGTAAAATTTCCGTAGATTCAGCAACGATGATGAATAAAGGGCTTGAATATATTGAAGCACGGCATTTCTTTAATGCCTCAATTAAACAATTGGAAGTTATTATTCATCCACAATCTGTTATTCATTCTATGGTACGTTATCAAGATGGTAGTATTATTGCTCAATTAGGTACACCTGATATGAGAATACCAATTACTTATAGTATGGCTTATCCGGATCGCATTCTTTCAGGTGCGAAAATGCTTGATTTTAATAAACTAACTTCATTAACTTTTATTGCACCAGATTACCAACGTTATCCCTGTTTAAAATTAGCAATTGATGCTTGTCATCAAGGGCAAGCATCAACCACAATTTTAAATGCTGCAAATGAAGTCTCTGTAGCCGCATTTTTAGAGGGCAAGCTTCGATTTACAGACATTGAGCAAGTAAATTTTAATATAGTAGAAAAATTGAATGTAGCTGAGCCTAATAGCATTGATTCTATTTTATCGATTGATAATGAAGCACGTCACATGGCAATGCATTATATTAAAAAATTAGCTACCTTTTATTAAAGGGTATTTAGGTACTTCAATAAATAAATTGAGCAATGAATTCATTAGTAAATATGAAAATTGTTTCAATTTATCTTCAGTAATTTTACTTGGTTATCCAAAAAAAATCATTAAGTGCAATGGCAATGGTTACTTATAGTAAAGGAACTTTTTTGGCATGATACGGATGTATGATAATAGCTTACAAAAACGCATTCCAAATCATGTTGCTATTATTATGGATGGCAATGGACGTTGGGCGAAACTACATGGAAAATTAAGAATGAAGGGACATCAAGCAGGAACAGAAGCAGTAAAAAAAGTAGTGAAATTTGCTGTTAAAAATGATATTCAGTTTTTAACGCTATATGCATTTAGTAGTGAAAATTGGAGCCGTCCAGAGATTGAAGTAAGTGCTTTAATGGAGCTTTTTGCTTTGTTTCTGGATGATGAAGTTAAAAACTTAAACATTCATAATATTAAATTAAATATCTTTGGCGATATTAGTCAATTTAAACCTTCATTACAAAATCGTATTAAAAACGCCATTGCGTTAACTGCAAAAAACACTGGACTAAAGCTCAACATTGCTGCTAATTATGGTGGTCGTTGGGATATTGCCAATGCAATGCGACTGATTGCTGAAAAAGTTAAAGCTGGTGTATTATTACCAAAAAATATTAATGAAAATATAATAAATGAGTTTATTAGTCTTCATGAGCAACCAACTGTTGATTTAGTGATTAGAACTGGTAAAGAATATCGCATTAGTAATTTTCTTTTATGGCAGATTGCTTACGCTGAATTTTATTTTACTGATGTGCTATGGCCCGATTTTGATGAGGATGCTTTTAGCAGTGCAATTCTTGCCTTTAATCAACGTGAACGGCGTTTTGGTAACTCCAAACCGGATGATTGATCATAAATAATAGGAGTGTTTTTGCTGTACTTAAAGTATCGTATCGTTACATCCAGTATTCTTGTTTTATTAGTTATAGCTGCAGTTTTTTTATTGCCACTTCGTTTATTTGGTTATGTTACCATTTTTGTTTGTTCTTTAGCTGCTTGGGAATGGAGCCAATTTCTTGGCTGGACAGAGCAAATAAAACGAATTATATGTTCTATTGTATTTTTCATTTATTTATTAATTTTACAATCGTACTTTCAGGATCTTCATCAATTAAGAGAAGAACCTTTGATTATGTATATACTATTATCTGGATTGGTTTGGTGGTTAGTGGCAATAATATTAGTTGTAATTTTTCCTAAATTTTCTTCATTTTGGTCTCGGTCAGTAATTTTAAAAATTTTATGCGGTGTTTTAACTATTGTACCTTTTTATTGTGGCATGATGCTCTTAAAAAGCATTGACTATCATATTAATCATTTTTTAGGCTCCTGGAGGTTGTTGTATGTAATGCTGTTAGTTTGGAGCTTAGATACTGGTGCTTATGTTTTTGGTCATTTATTTGGTAAACACAAATTAGCAGAAAATATTTCTCCTAATAAAACGTTTGAGGGGATGCTGGGAGGTATTGTAACAGCGGGTGTTATTGCCTGGATATTTATTTTATTTATGCCTGATGTATTGCTATCGAAGAATTTACTATTGTGTTCTGTTATTGTGATTATTATATCTATTTTTGGTGATTTAACAGAAAGTATGTTCAAACGGCAATCTGGTATGAAAGATAGCAGTCATTTAATTCCAGGGCATGGTGGTATATTAGATCGAATTGATAGTTTAACAGCAGCTGTACCTGTTTTTGCAGGATTAACATTGTTATTTTTTAGTTTTTAAGGTAAAAACATGGAATTTTTTTTTAGTTTTAGTGCATTTATTGTTGCATTAGGTGTACTAATTGTCACCCATGAATTAGGGCATTTCTTGGTAGCCAGGAAATGTGGCATTCATGTTGAACGTTTCTCTATTGGATTTGGCAAAGCTTTATGGCGTAAAGTGGATCGTCATGGTACAGAATTTATTATTGCCATAATCCCTTTAGGGGGTTATGTTAAAATGCTAGATGAGCGACTAGCATATGTAACGCCAGAGCGTCGTCACTTTGCTTTCAATAATAAAACAGTCGCTCAGCGTGCTGCAGTGATTAGTGCAGGGCCTATAGGTAATTTTTTATTGGCAATATTTGTTTATTGGTTAGTATTTATTATTGGTATACCTTCTGTGCGTCCTGTTATCGAAGATATTCAAGGAAACTCCATTGCTGATAAAGCTGGTATTTTACCAGGTATGGAATTCAAATCAATAGATGGCACTGAAACTCCTGATTGGAACTCAGTTTATCTTGCCTTAATGAGTAAAATTGGTCATAAAGAATTAAGTGTAAAAGTATCATCTATTGATGATGCAATTCTGCTAAAAAAAGTCATTGATTTGAGGGAGTGGTATTTTGATCCAGAAACTCAGGATCCAGTTTTATCTTTAGGAATTATGCCAGTTAGTATCAGGCAGGATAACATTGTGCGTAATATTCAACCTGGTTCGGTCGCGGCATCATCAGAATTAAAAATTGGCGACAGAATTATCAAAGTAGGCGAGCAAATAATCGATTGTTGGCATCCATTTACTAATTTTATCAGGACACATCCCAACATTCCATTACTACTGACCGTTGAAAGACAAGGTACAAAACATCAATTAATATTAACGCCAGAAGTAAAAAGGATAGCTAAAGGGCAGTTAATCGGATTTACTGGTATTGAGTTATCGCTAATACCCATTCCTGATAAGTATAAAATAACTCATCAACACAGTCTGTTTGATGCTCTTAAAAAGGCCACTGATAAAACGTGGCAATTAATAAAATTAACGGTAAATATGATGGGTAAATTAGTTACTGGCGATATTAAATTCACTAATCTTAGTGGACCAGTGTCTATTGCAAAACAAGCTAGTATTTCCGCTGGATCTGGGTTAATTTATTATTTGATGTTTATTGCATTAATTAGTGTCAATTTAGGGATTGTTAATCTATTTCCTTTTCCTGTATTGGATGGTGGACACTTGCTTTTCTTGTTAATAGAAAAAATTAAAGGAAAGCCAGTTTCTGAGTGTGTACAAAACTTCAGCTATCGTATTGGTGCTATTGCATTAATATTATTAATGGGGCTTGCACTTTTCAATGATTTCTCTCGTCTTTAGAAGAGAGACTAATGAGGAATACTCATAACAAACAATGGCGATAAAAAAATTGCTTATAGCAACGTTACTATTTATATTTAGTAGTAACACCACATACAGTTCAAACTGGTTTGTTGTACAAGATATTCACTTTAAAGGTCTTCAGCGTGTTGCAACTAGCACAGCGCTATTAAATATGTTAATCCAGTCTGGAGATACGATTGATAATGACGATATAGGTAGGAGCATTCAGGCATTATTTTCAACGGGTAATTTCGAAGATATTCGAGTTTTGCGCGATGGAAATACGCTTATAGTTCACGTAAAAGAGCGGCCAACTATTGCAAGCATTACATTTTCTGGAAATGTTTTTGTTAAAAATGAATTATTAAAGGAAAATCTTGAGGCATTAAATATTCGTATTGGTGAATTACTTGATCGCGCAAAGCTAGCAAATATCGAAAAAAGTCTTTCAGATTTTTATCATACTTTTGGTAAGTATAATGCAATCGTTAAAGCTTTTGTTATACCGTTGCCGCATAATCGTGTTGACTTGAAATTAATTTTTTCTGAAAGTGTTTCAGCGAAAATACAACAGATTAATGTCGTAGGTAATAAAACATTTACTACAGCTGAATTGGTAAATTGTTTTCAATTACGTGATAATGTACCTTGGTGGAATTTTATTTCCGATCAGAAATATCAAAAACAAAAAATGAATAGCGATTTAGCATCTTTGCGTAGTTTTTATCTTGACAGGGGTTATGCTAAATTTAATGTTGACTCAACTAATGTCAGTCTTACTCCAGATAAGAAAAATATTTATATTACTCTCCATGTAACAGAGGGCGATAAATATACTATATCAGGAGTTGAATTGAACGGCGAAACCGCTGGTCTTCATGATGAAATCAATCGATTAATTACCATAAAACCTGCTTCCATTTATAATGGAACTTCAGTCAGCAATATGGAGGATAAAATTAAATATCTTCTTGGTCGTTATGGTTATGCATATCCTAATGTTGTTACCAAACAGGAAATTAATGATAAAGATAAAACTATTAAATTATATGTAAATGTTGACGCAAATAGGCGTTTCTATGTTCGCCAAATCCGATTTTACGGCAATAATATTAGCAAAGATTCTGTTTTACGTCGTGAGATACCCCAAATGGAAGGAGCTTGGCTAAGCAATGAGTTAGTTCATTTAGGTAATGAACGATTAAATCGGATAGGTTTTTTTGAAACTGTTAATGTCGAGATACAACGTGTACATGGCACACCTGATCAAGTGGATATAATCTATAAAGTTACAGAACGTAATACTGGCTCCATGAACTTTGGACTTGGCTTTGGTACTGAAAGTGGTATAAGTTTCCAGATTGGCGTTTATCAGGAAAATTGGCTTGGTACAGGTAATGGTTTTGGTATTAGTGCTACTAAAAATGATTATTTAACTTATGCAGAATTATCATTAACTGATCCGTATATTACGGTTAATGGTTCCAGTTTAGGAGGACGATTATTTTATCATGATTTCCGGGCTAAGGATGCCGATCTTTCACGTTATAATAATAAAACTTATGGCGTTGATAGCTCCTTTACTTTTCCTTTTAATGAAAATCATTCGTTTCGCATTGGGGCAGGTTTGTTTCATAACTCTTTATCTGATATGAAACCCCAAATTGGGATGTGGCGTTATTTACAGAATATGGGTCAAAATCTCAATTTTGATAAACCGGCATCCTATAAGGCGCATGATTTTCCTCTTAATGTAGGATGGAGTTATAATAACTTAGATCGTTCTCTTTTCCCGACATCAGGAAAAAAAACCTCTTTTAATAGTAAAATCAATCTTTTTGGTTCTAATAATCAATACTACAAGATCCAGTTTGATATATCTCAATATCATCCTATTGATGAAGAGAATAAATGGATAATATTAGGTCGAGCACAGTTAGGTTATGGTAATGGTTTTAGAGGTAAAGAATTACCTTTTTATGAGAACTTTTATGCTGGTGGTAGTAGTACAGTACGCGGTTTCCGTCCAAATAATATTGGTCCTAAAGCGATTTATCTGGAACAAAAAAATGGTGTAATAGCCTCAAAATCGGGTAGTCCATCAACTGATGCTATTGGTGGTAATGCTATGGCAACAGTATCATTAGAATTAATTATCCCTACTCCTATTGATAAAAGGTATGCTCATTCCATTAGAGCCTCTTTCTTTATTGATGCAGGCACTGTTTGGGATTCAAATTGGAATGATACTCCAATCAGTTGGAAAGAAGGGATGCCCAACTATGGGCAGTCATCAAATGTTAGAGTTTCAACAGGGATTGCATTACAATGGATGTCACCACTTGGTCCACTTGTCTTGTCTTATGCCAAGCCAATAAAATATTATGAAGGCGATCAATCTGAAGAGTTTCAATTTAATATCGGTAAGACATGGTAAACTTTTAATGTAATTCAGAAATTCTCTTTATTTTAGTTAAAAGAGAAGGAGTTTAATATGAAAAATTTATTTTATTCAGCAATATTATGTTTCATTATATCTGTATTTGCTAATGCTTATGCAGAAAAAATTGCTGTTATTAGCATTGGTGAAATTTTTCAGGAGATAGCAACTAAAAAAGCAGTCTTTAAGCAACTCGAAGAAGAATTTCAAGGACGAGCTCATGAGTTACAAAGCATGGAAAAGGATTTGCAGAGTCGTACGGAAATATTACAAAAAAATCTAGATAAACCTAATGAAAAAGATCTTAAGGCATTTGAAGATCAGCGTACTGCTTTTCTTAAAAAAGCACATCAATTTGAACAAGATAACCAACGTCGTCAGCAAGAAGAGCGTAATAAGATATTACGCATTATCAAGACAGCAACAAAAGCTGTTGCTGAGAAAGAACATTATGACGTTGTAGTAGATGAGAGTGCGGTACTCTATTCAGAGAGTCACTCCAATTTAAACAATATTACAGATCTAGTTATAAAGAAGGTTAGCCAATAGATGGCTTCTATTCGATTATCTGATTTAGCTAAAAAGCTTGATGCAAAGTTAAAAGGAAATAGAGATATTATGATAACTGGTATTGCTCCTTTGCATTTAGCAAAGGAAGGGCAAATTACTTTTTTATCAGATAGTAGACAAATAACAAAATTAGCGAATTGTAAAGCTGCTGCTGTGGTATTACATCAGAAAGATGTATCACATAGTAACATAACAGCTTTAATAGTTAAAGATCCTTATCTTGCTTATGCGCAATTAGCACAAATTTTGGATACAACCCCAAAACCTGCACAAAATATCCACTCTTCAGCGATTATTTCAGAGGGTGTCCAGCTTGGAGAAGATGTTGCTATTGGAGCTAATACTGTTATTGAATCAGGAGTGATATTAGGTGATCAGGTTAATATTGGCGCAGGTTGTTTTATTGGTAAATATGTCAAGATAGGTCAATCTACAAGTTTATGGGCAAATATTTCAATTTATCATAATGTTGAGATTGGTGAACATTGTTTAATTCAATCTGGAACAATTATTGGTTCAGATGGTTTTGGTTATGCAAATAAAAATGGTAAATGGATAAAAATACCGCAATTAGGTACAGTTATTATTGGTAATCATGTCGAAATTGGCGCCTGTACCACCATTGATCGTGGTGCACTAGAGAATACTATTATTGGTAATGGAGTTATTATTGATAATCAATGTCAAATTGCTCATAATGTGATCATTGGCGATCATACAGCCATTGCTGGAGGTGTTATTATGGCCGGTAGTCTAAAAATAGGTCAGCATTGTATGATTGGTGGAGCTAGTGTGATTAATGGACATATGGAAATCTGTGATAAAGTTACTATAACTGGAATGGGAATGGTAATGCGTCCAATTAGTGAACCTGGAATATACTCTTCTGGTATTCCAGTACAGCCAAATAAGATTTGGCGAAAAACTGCTGCTTTAATCTTAAATATTCATGAAATGGCTAAGCGCTTAAAGGTATTAGAACGTAAAGCATGTGGTAAAAATCACTAAATACTTTTGTATAGATTTGTTATTAATTGCGGCCTGTCTTAACCTGAAATAAGGTTAAGACAGGCCGCAATTATTCATAATATATATTTAAATTTAAATAAGAAGAGTCTTTTCTATGAGTGATAAATATACTCTGGATATAGAAGAAATTTTAGTGTTGTTACCACACCGTTATCCCTTTTTGTTGGTTGATCGTGTACTAGATTTTAAAGAAGGTAATTTTTTACGTGCAGTAAAAAATGTCTCTTTTAATGAACCTTTCTTTCAGGGGCATTTTCCAGGTAAGCCTATTTTTCCTGGGGTATTAATTCTTGAGGCCATGGCTCAGGCTGCAGGTATTTTAGCCTTTCGGAGTGTTGGAAAATTGGAGCCTCGTGAACTTTATTACTTTGCAGGCATTGATGAGGCAAGATTTAAACATCCAGTGAAACCTGGCGATCAAATGATTTTTGAGATAACGTTTATTAAAACTAAACGAAGCTTGACGCGTTTTAAAGGTATAGCAACAGTAGGCGATAAAGTTGTATGTGAAGCAATAATGATGTGTGCTCGCACTCAAGAAGCATAAAATGAAGGCTGAAATGATTCATAAAACAGCGATTATTCATCCATCTTCTATTGTCCAAGAAGGCTCGATTATCGGTAAAAATGTCCGCATAGGCCCGTTTTGTTATATTGGTTCTCAGGTTAAAATTGGGGACGATACCACTATCAAATCTCATGTAGTTATTGATGGCAATACTCAAATTGGTTGTAATAACCAAATATTTCAGTTTGTTACTATCGGTGAAATTAATCAGGATCTTAAATATCATGGAGAACCAGTGCGCGTTGAAATTGGTGATCGCAATCGTATTAGAGAAAGTTGTACTATTCATCGTGGAACACCAAATGGTGGGGGTTTGACAAAAATAGGTAACGATAATTTATTGATGGTCAATACACATATTGCTCATGATTGTTTGTTAGGAAACAATTGTATTATTGCTAATAATGGAACACTTGGTGGACATGTGATACTTGGTGATTATGCCATTATAGGTGGCATGAGTGCGGTACATCAATTTTGTCAAATTGGTGCTCATGTTATGATTGGAGGTTGTTCAGGTGTTGCTAAAGATGTTCCACCTTATATTATTGCACAAGGTAATCACGCCACTCCTTATGGTGTGAATATTGAAGGTTTAAAACGTCGTGCTTTTGATAAAACAGCACTACATGCTATTCGGATGGCATATAAAATTCTTTACCGATCTGGTAAAACGCTCTACGAAGCTAGGCAAACTCTGATCCAATTAGGTAAAGAAAATCAACAGGTAAAAATATTAAGTGATTTTTTAGAAAAAACCGCTCGATCTAACCGCGGTATTATTCGTTAATAAATAACTTATATAGGAGAATTCATTGACGAATAGCTATCAAGTTTTAATACAGAAACGGCCTTTTACTATTGGTCTTGTTGCAGGTGAGCCATCAGGAGATATACTTGGTGCCGGTCTTATTCATGCACTAAAACAAAAAGTCCCTAATGCCTGTTTTTTTGGCATTGCAGGTCCATTAATGAAAGCAGAGGGATGTGAAGCTTGGTATGAAATTGAAGAATTAGCGTTTATGGGAATTACAGAAGTTTTTAGACGACTACCGCGTTTATTAAAAATTAGAATTGATATAACTCACCGGTTTTCTAAATTGCGGCCTGATGTATTTGTTGGTATAGATGCGCCTAGCTTCAATATTCCTATTGAGAAAAAATTAAAGTTAATAGGGATAAAAACGATCCATTATGTTAGTCCTTCTGTTTGGGCGTGGAAGAAAAATCGTGTTTTTCAGATAAGAAAAGCAACAGACTTGGTTCTAGCTTTATTACCTTTTGAAAAACAGTTTTATGATTGCTATCATATTCCTTGTCGTTTTATCGGCCATACTATAGCGGATATCATGCCGTTACAACCTAATAAACAATCTGCAAGAGAGAAACTGAATATAACTCATGATATAAAATGTTTAGCTGTTTTGCCAGGTAGTCGTCAGAGTGAAATTGAAATGTTAAGTGAAGATTTTTTACACGCTGCTTTCATTTTAAAAAAAGACTTTCCTACATTGGAAATTTTAGTTCCTCTTGTGAATCAAGAGCGTAAGCAACAATTTGAAGCGATTTATAAAAAAATTTTGCCAAACTTATCACTAAAAATTTTAAATGGTCAAGCACGGCTAGCTATGATAGCCGCTGATGTCACTTTATTAGCTTCAGGTACAGCTTCATTAGAATGTATGTTCGCAAAATGCCCAATGGTAGTTGGTTATCGAATGAGACTATTAACTTATTTGATAGCTAAGCGATTAGTTAAAATCCCTTTTATTTCCTTGCCTAATTTGTTAGCAGGCAAAGCGTTAGTTAAAGAATTTATTCAGCAAGATTGTCAGCCTGAACTATTAGCCGCATCACTTAATTTTCTACTAAACAATACAAAAAAGGTTGAGCAGTTAAAAAAAACCTTTCTGCAATTACATCAAAGGCTCAGTTGCCATAGTGATCAACAAGCAGCAGAAGCCGTTTTGGAAATAAGTAAAAATAAATAATTTTCTTTATCCTTACCCTTAAGCTCAGGATATTCCTAGAGTTAATGCAATCAATCACAATACTATATCATAGTGATGATTTTAATTTTGTAAAAGCCGTTTTACGATTAAAGAGGCTGATAATAGGATTATTAGATTTAAAATTAACTAAAAACGTTCTAATCTAGAACTAGATAAAAACTCAAATACGGTAACAAAAGATACATCGCATTTAGAAAATTAGCTCAGTATGGTGCTAAAAGTTTCATCAAAATTTTATGCTGGTTAGTCGATTCATGACTTTAGAAGAGTAAAGCTAAAAAAATGGCAAAACCAAATTTTATCCATTTGCGTATACATAGTGATTATTCCATTATTGATGGATTAGCAAAAATTAATCTACTTGTTAAGCGAGCAGCAGAACTTGGCATGCCAGCTCTGGCAATAACTGATTTTACCAATCTTTATGGTTTAATAAAATTTTATAGAGCCGCGCATTCTTTTGGGATTAAACCGATCATTGGCGCTGATTTTTATCTAAAAAGTGAATTATTTGGCAATGATGACGTTACTCAGATAACTATCTTAGCTAAAGATAAGATAGGCTATCATAATCTTATATTACTGATTTCATCAGCCTATCAAAAAGGTTATGGCGTGATAGGACCAATAATTAAGAAAGAATGGCTAATCAAGTATAAAGATGGATTATTATTACTTTCTGGTGGCTGCTTTGGTGATGTAGGTCAGTGTCTATTGCGTGGTAATAAGAAGTTGACTGAGCAATGCTTGGAGTTTTATCACACTTATTTTGCTGATAACTATTATTTAGAGCTCGTTAGAACAGGAAAAGCTGATGAAGAAAGCTATTTACATGAGGCAGTTCAATTAGCAGCTAAAAAAGGTGTACCTGTTGTTGCTACCAACAATGTTCGATTTATTGACAGTGATGATTTTTATGCACATGAAATACGAGTTGCGATTCATGATGGTTTTAAACTTTCTGATCCAAAAAGACCTAAAAATTATAGTCCTAAGCAATATCTACGCAGTGAGCAGGAAATGGTGGAATTATTTTCTGATATTCCAGAAGCACTGGAAAATAGTGTAGAAATTGCAATGCGCTGTAATGTAATGTTACGTTTTGATGAATATTTTTTACCACAATTTCCTACTGGAGCAATGGCAACAGAAGATTTTCTTATCAAATCTTCTAAAATTGGATTAGAAGAGCGATTACTATTCCTGTATCCAGATGAGACAGTAAGGGCTGAACGACGGGTAGAATATGATAAACGTTTAGATACTGAATTACGTATGATTAATCAAATGGGATTTCCTGGCTATTTTTTAATTGTTATGGAATTTATTCAATGGTCAAAAGATAACGCCATTCCTGTTGGTCCTGGACGTGGTTCAGGTGCAGGCTCTTTAGTTGCTTATGCATTAAAAATTACAGACTTAGATCCACTTGAATTTAACTTACTATTTGAGCGTTTTCTAAATCCTGAACGTGTATCCATGCCTGATTTTGATATTGATTTTTGTATGGAAAAACGTGATCAAGTCATTGAACACGTTGCGCAAATGTACGGCCGAGAAGCTGTATCGCAAATTATTACTTTTGGTACAATGGCTGCAAAAGCAGTAATTCGCGATGTTGGTCGGGTACTTGGATATCCTTATGGATTTGCTGATCGTATTGCAAAATTAGTTCCAATTGATCCTGGGATGACGCTTGAAAAAGCATTTTTTATAGAGCCTCAATTACAAGAAATATATAATGCTGATACAGAAGTTAAGGTATTAATAGATATGGCACGAAAACTGGAAGGTGTGATACGTAATGCCAGTAAGCATGCTGGTGGAGTAGTAATTGCACCAACTAAAATAACTGATTTTGCGCCACTGTATTGTGATCCTAAAGGACAGAACCCGCTTACTCAATTTGATAAAAATGATATTGAATATGTCGGTTTAGTAAAATTTGATTTTTTGGGTCTGCGAACCTTAACCATCATTAGCTGGGCGATAGATATGATTAATCAACGTCGAGCAAAACAAAATATAGCACCAATTAATATCTCAGCAATTCCACTCAATGATCTAAAATGTTTTAGAATGCTTGAACGAGCAGAGACTACAGCAGTATTTCAATTAGAATCAAAGGGTATGAAAGATTTAATCAAGCGATTACGTCCTGATTGTTTTGAAGATATGATAGCTTTAATAGCACTTTTTCGTCCCGGTCCATTACAGTCAGGAATGGTAGATAATTTTATTGATCGTAAGCATGGTCGCGAGGCTATCTCCTATCCGGATGTTAAATGGCAGCATGAATCATTACAGCCTATTTTAGAATCAACATATGGCATAATTCTTTATCAAGAACAAGTTATCCAGATTGCTCAGGTACTTGCAGGCTATACACTGGGTGGAGCAGATATACTTCGTAGAGCTATGAGTAAGAAAAAACATGAAGACATGTCCAGACAGAGATTAATTTTTAAAGCTGGAGTAGTGAAAAATGGTATAGATGCTAAGTTAGGAATGAAAATTTTTGACCTAGTTGAAAAATTTTCTGGTTATGGGTTTAATAAATCGCATTCTGCTGCTTATGCGTTAGTTTCTTATCAGACCCTTTGGTTAAAAACTCACTATCCAGCTGAATTTATGGCCGCAGTGATGACTGCGGATATGGATAATACCGAAAAAGTAGTGAGTTTAGTTGATGAATGTTGGCGTATCGGACTTAAAGTTTTACCGCCAGACATTAACAGTGGGTTATATCATTTTCATGTTAATGAAAGAGGAGAAATTGTATATGGTATTGGTGCAATTAAGGGTGTTGGTGCAGGGGCAATAGAATCCATTATTGAATCGCGAAAAAAAGGCGGTTATTTTAAAGAAATTTTTGATCTTTGTTCGAGGGTTGATACTAAAAAACTAAATCGTCGCATGATGGAAAAATTAATTATGTCCGGTGCTTTGGATCATTTAGGACCGCATCGCGCTGCTTTAATTGCTTCATTAGAAGATGCTTTCAAGGCTGCAGATCAACATGCTAAGACAGAGTCTGTTGGGCAAACTGATATGTTTAGCTTGTTAACTTGTACACCTGAGCAGATCTCAAAATCTTACGCTGGTGTAGTAAAATGGCCAGAAAATATCATATTAGAAGGTGAGCGGGAAACTTTAGGTCTGTATTTAACTGGCCATCCCATTACTGCTTATTTGCCTGAAATTAAACACTATACTAGAGGATTACGGTTAAAGGATATCAATCCTACGCTGAAGGGGAAAATGTTAACAGTGGTTGGTTTAGCACTGACCACTAAAGTAGTAACCTCTAAACGTGGTAATCGAGTAGGCCTATGTACTTTAGACGATCAATCTGGGCGTTTAGATATAATATTATTTTCTGATGCATTAAATAAATATCAGCATTTATTAGAAAAAGATAAAATATTAATTGCTACAGGTCAGGTTAGCTTTGATGATTTTCATGATGGTAATAAAATGTCTGTTTACGAATTAATGGATCTATGTGAAGCACGTGAAAAGTATGCCTGCAGCATTGCTATTTCATTGACAGATAATAAAATTGATTCTCAATTATTCAGCATGCTTTGTAGCACATTAGAACCTTATTGTTCAGGAAAAACACCAGTTCATTTTTATTATCAAGAGAAAAATGTGCGTACTAAATTAAAAGTTGGAGTAACTTGGCTGGTTACTCCAACAGATAACCTTCTTACTGAACTACGAACTCTGCTAGGTAATCAGCAGGTAGAATTAGAATTTACCTAAAAAATAATATTAGGAATATTAGGAATATTATGAACCTTAATTTTCTTGATTTTGAACAACCGATTGTAGAGTTAGAAGCAAAAATAGACTCATTAATGGCAGTAAATCGTCAGGATACTAAGCTAGATATTGACTTAGATGAGGAGGTCACCAAACTTCGCGAAAAAAGTTTAGAATTAACACGAAAAATTTTTTCTAACTTAGACGCCTGGCAAATAGCCCAGCTTGCTCGTCATCCTATGCGGCCTCATACTCTAGACTATACTCAGCGCATATTTACTCATTTTCAAGAACTAGCAGGTGATCGTGCTTATGCTGATGATAAAGCCATAGTTGGTGGATTAGCGCGATTAGATGGACGCCCTATCATGGCTATTGGGCATCAGAAAGGACGTGAAACAAAAGAAAATATTCTCCGTAATTTTGGTATGCCAGCCCCTGAAGGATATCGTAAAGCTTTACGGTTAATGAGACTTGCTGAGCGTTTTAAATTACCAATTATTACTTTTATCGATACGCCTGGAGCATATCCTGGCGTGGGAGCTGAGGAGCGCGGGCAAGCTGAAGCAATTGCTAATAATTTGCGTGAAATGTCACGACTTTCTGTACCTATTATCTGTACCGTAATTGGTGAAGGAGGCTCTGGCGGCGCATTAGCGATTGGTGTTGGCGATAAAGTAAATATGTTACAGTATAGTACTTATTCTGTTATTTCCCCAGAGGGTTGTGCTGCTATTCTTTGGAGAAATCCTGAGAAAGCACCATTAGCTGCTGAAGCAATGGGGATCACTGCTTCTCGCTTAAAGTCACTTAAGCTAATTAATAACATTGTTGCAGAGCCGTTAGGTGGTGCACATCGTAATTATGACCAAAGTGCGCTGAATCTTAAGCGACGTATTGTAACTGATTTAAATAATATGGATTCATGTAGTCCAGAAGAATTAATACATCGTCGTTATCAACGTTTAATGGAATGTGGTTACTGCTAATATTGTAGTAGATAATTAATAATAAGATTATTAATCATTGATTAATGATAAGTAGTAATTTTAAAACATTACTACTTATTTTATCCTCTATGTAAATTTTATTTAAAAAATTATCTTTAATTTATTAATAATAATTAGTGTAAAATACAGTAAATAATTAATACATGAACAATTAATGCTACAAGTAATCAAAAATAATTATGAATTTTGATGAGAATGCATTACTTCAAAAAATTATAACAGCTATTGGTTCTACGCGCCGAATATTGGTGGGCTTTAGCGGTGGACTAGATTCAACAGTTTTATTACATGCTTTAGTAACACTACGTAACACTACATTACACAAACTGAATATACGAGCGGTTTATATTCATCATGGAATTAATAATAAAGCTGATGAATGGGCTATTCATTGCCAAAAAGTTTGTTATGACTTGAAAGTAGCGTTTTTTTCACGTCAGGTTCATATCAACTCAACTGGACAAGGAATAGAAGCAGCAGCACGCGATGCACGATATCAAGCATTTCGTGAAATATTATTACTAGAAGAAATTCTTGTTACTGCTCAACATTTAGATGATCAAGCAGAAACTTTTTTATTGGCATTAAAACGTGGTAGTGGACCTGCAGGTTTATCTTCTATGCCAACTACTCTTCCTTTTTCAAACAGCTATTTAATTAGACCACTATTATCATTTAGTCGTCAGCAATTAGTTGTTTATGCGAAACAAAAAGCACTCTTTTGGATAGAGGACGATAGTAACCAAAATCAACGTTATGATCGTAACTTTTTACGTTTAACCATCATGCCGCATTTTAATCAGCGTTGGCCAAATTTTTCGAAAACAATCGCTAGAAGTGCCAGTTTGTGTGCAGAACAAGAAGCATTACTAGATGAATTACTAAAAGATAACTTAGATCAACTCATAACAGAAGAAGGAGCATTACATATTGATCTATTAAAAAGTTTTTCTGAAATAAGACGTAACACAATATTACGTCGTTGGTTAAGTTTGCATCGAATTTTGATGCCTTCTCAAGTTCAACTAAAACAGATTTGGCGAGACGTTATCTGTGCAAGGCCAGATGCAGAGCCAAAATTTATCTTAGCTAAAAACAATGTTATTAGACGTTTTCAACAAAAACTTTGGTTGTTACCAAACTTTAACGATCTGAACAACATTTGTTTAACGTGGCAACTACCTTCTGCAATAAAATTGCCAGATAATTTAGGTATATTAATAGTAACAAACACAGGTGATGAGATGCGTGCTCCATTTTCAAATGAAAAAGTTACTATCCGCTTTGGGTTAAAAGGAAATATTAAAATTCTTGGTCGCCAACATGCAAGACGGAGTAAAAAACTTTGGCAAGAGCTAGGTATTGCTCCGTGGCTAAGAACTAGAATACCTTTGATTTACTATAATCAAGAACTTATTGCAGCTGTTGGTCTATTTATTACTGAAGCTGGACGATATATTCCTGAGCATGCAGTATTGAAAGTAAAATGGTTAATGGCTAATCAATAATTCATATGTTCATTACCAGTCCATGGTTCATGAATACCATTTTAATTATTCTTTCTTAATAAGAAAGAATAATACTGCTCGATAATTGAGCAGTAGTAAACCTGATTATGTTACAAACATAAATTATTATAATTTCAAAAACTAACGAGTAGATAAGAATATCATTGCATACTCTTATTGTTCTAATTATGCAAATATTGAATACTAGTTTTTATAATTTAAAAGGCAAAATAAATCTTTAAATTTCTTGGGACAGTGGGAAGTTTAAAATCTTTTAACTCAATAGCAATAGCTACGTCATTGAATCATTTAATGATAAATAACATAACAAGCAATGTATATTACTTTGGTAGAAAAGTATACTGAGCAAAATCAGGAATATTGATTTTGTTCGAAGTCTATTATAATTTTTAATCTAAAGTCAATGATTTTACATACTTTTAATAAAGTCAAGATACTGACCAATCATCAATTTTGAAGTAAAACACTTACCTACTTAGAAATAGGTAAGTGTTTTACTTCAAAATTGATGATTGGCTAAGTTTTATTTTTAAAAAATCGAGCATCTCTGCAAGATTAATGCATTCTCGTTTATTATGTCGTCTCTGTTTATATTCAACCTCATTGTGATCTAAACTACGATCACCAATTACAATTGTATGTGGTATTCCGATAAGTTCCATATCGGAAAACATGACTCCTGGTTGCTCGTTGCGATCATCAAAAAGAACATCAATTCTATTAGCTTGCAAATCATAATAAAGCTTTTCAGCAACCTCTTTAACTCGGTGGGAATTATGCATGTTTATTGGCAAAATCATTACTTGAAAAGGTGCTATCGCATCAGGCCAAATAATTCCTTTGTTGTCATGACTTTGTTCAATTGTTGCTGCTACAATCCGTGTCACGCCAATACCATAACATCCCATCGTTACTATTTGATTCTGACCATCTTTATTTTGAACACTCACCTTCATAGCTTCAGAATATTTAGTACCAAGTTGAAAAATATGGCCAACTTCTATTCCACGTTTAATTTGTAGTGTACCTTTACCATCCGGACTAGGATCACCTTCGACAACATTACGTAGATCATAAACTTCAGATAAAGAGAAAATACGTTTCCAATTAATACCAAAATACTCTTTACAATTGATATTGGTCCAAGAATTAAACTTACTCATCATAGCAACACTACGATCCATAATCGTATGTATTTGTAAATTAATAGGATTCAATGAACATTGAGAATCTTGCACTATAGCACATATTTCTTCTTCTGTTGCAAATTTTAGAGGACTGGCAATTAAAGGATGTTTTTCTGCTTTTATCTCATTTAGTTCATGATTACCTCGGATCAATAAAGCAATGAGTTGATGTCCACTGTCTTTTGCAGCACGCACCATGAACAGTTTAACTGTTTTTTCAATAGGTAAATTATGTACTTCAGCTAGATTAGCAATAGATTTTAGATTAAGTGTATTAAAAATACATATATCTTCAACTGGTATCTCATGCTCTTGAGTAACACAAATGGCTTCTGCCAGTTCAATATTAGCAGCATAATCTGAAGAAGTAGAAAAAACAATATTATCTTCACCACTATCAGCTAATACTTGAAATTCATGCGATATATTGCCTCCAATAGAACCAGTCTCTGCTTGTACTGCCCTAAAATTTAACCCAATACGCGTAAAAATGGCACTATATGCTTCATACATAGCATCGTAAGTTTGTTGCAGTGAGTGTTGGCTAGTGTGAAAAGAATAAGCATCTTTCATAATAAACTCACGAGAACGTATCACGCCAAAACGTGGTCTGACTTCATCACGAAATTTTGTTTGGATTTGATATAGATTCAATGGAAGCTGTTTATAAGAAGTTACTTCGTTACGAATGAGATCAATAATTACCTCTTCATGAGTTGGACCCAATACACACTGTCGTGCTCCGCGATCAACAAAACGAAGTAATGTTCGTCCATATTGCTCAAAACGTCCACTTTCTTTCCATAGATCTGCTGGCTGCACTATTGGCATAGCAATTTCTATTGCTCCAATTCGATTCATCTCTTCACGAATAATGTTCTCAACTTTGCGTAGCACACGCACGCCTGTTGGTAGCCAATCATATAGCCCTGAAGCAAGTTTACGGATCATACCTGCACGAAGCATCAACTTATGACTGATAAGTTCAGCATTAGCGGGCATCTCTTTTAAAGTAGAGAGAAAATATTGGCTTGTACGCATTATTGTTCCATTAATGGTGCATGGTTTCCAATGAGCATGCACTAATAATTAAAACGCAATCATTCCCATTTTATTAGAAAACTCATTATTATCAATAGTTATAATTGAGTGATATAATATATCAAAGAAAAGTATAACACACTATATTAGATAGAATCAGCTTTTTAGCTTAAAAGTAAACTGGTTTAAAGCATAGATTTTAATCAGCAATTTTTTTATTAT
>JAVYJS010000014.1:0-29548 GCA_032378655.1 Candidatus Arsenophonus melophagi
ATAGAGAACACTCCTAATTATCTCTACTCTTGAGAGATAATGTAGTTTTGTAAGTTGCAAAATATAAAAAAATAAAAGAGATTCTTCATGAATCTTAATATATGATCTCGTAAATGATGAGAGCCTAATACCACCATTTCATACTTATTTACTCAACAGTCACAGATTTAGCTAAATTTCTTGGTTGATCAATATCTGTTCCTTTAATTAAGGCTACATAATATGATAATAATTGCAATGGAATAGTATAAAAAATCGGAGCACTCAACTCCTCTACATAAGGTAGAGGGATGATTTTCATATTTTTTTTGGAAATAAAGCCAGCATTTTGATCGGCAAAAATATAAAGTAATCCACCGCGAGCTCTAACTTCTTCTATGTTTGATTTAAGCTTTGTGAGTATTTTATTATTTGCTGCAATAATGATTACAGGCATATTAGCATCAATCAAGGCTAAAGGGCCATGTTTCAATTCACCAGCTGCATAAGCTTCAGCATGAATATAAGAAATCTCTTTGAGCTTTAATGCTCCTTCAACCGCTATTGGAAATAGATTACCACGACCAAGAAAAAGAGCATGATTTTTATCAGAAAAATCTTTTGCTAAAATTTCAATAATGTGTTCTGTTGATAACAGACTATCAATACGTGTAGGTAGAGCATGTAATGCTTTTAAAATATCATACTCAAGAGTCAGATTTTGATCTTTTAATCGGCTTAAATAAGCAACGAGCAATAATAAAACTGTCAATTGGGTAGTAAAAGCTTTTGTAGATGCTACACTAATTTCTATTCCAGCTTTTGTCATTAATGCAAAATCTGATTCACGCACTAAAGAAGAGCCTACAATATTACATATTGCCAACGAAGCTAGATAATTAAGCTTTTTTGATAATCGTAATGCAGCTAACGTATCAGCGGTCTCACCTGATTGAGAAATGGCGATTAATAAACTATTTTTCCGTCGCGCTGGTGTTCGATAGCGGAATTCAGAAGCAATGTCTACATCACAAGGAATACCAACTAGTGATTCAAGCCAGTAGCGGGCAACCATTCCTGCATTATATGAAGTCCCACAAGCAGTAATTTGAATGTGTTCAACTCGCGATAATAAGCTTTTGGCTTGTGTATCTAATTCAGTAAAAATAACACTATTATGCTGATCAAAGCGACCTTCTAGGGTCTTTTTAATTGCTAAAGGCTGCTCATAGATCTCTTTTTGCACATAATGACGATACATTCCTTTATCGCCAGAATCATACAGAATCTTGGATTCTATCGACTTACGATTAACTTCTATGCCTTTTGGATTAAAAACTCGCACCGCTTGACGAGTCACTGTCGCAACATCACCTTCTTGTAAAAAAATAAAACGACGCGTAACTGGAAAAAGCGCTAATTGATCCGATGCTAAAAAATTTTCACCAATGCCTAAACCTATAATTAACGGACTACCCGATCGCATAGCCACTAGCAATCCAGGAGTACGACTATCCATAATGACAATGCTATAGTTACCTTGTAACTGAGGAATAATTCGAGGTACTACTTCAAATAAAGTGCCTCCTTTTTGTAATTCCCAATGTGTTAAATGTGCAATAACTTCAGTATCAGTTTCTGATGTAAAAAAATATTTTTTTTTAAGTTGATCGCGAAGTTCTTGATAATTCTCAATAATGCCATTGTGGACAACAGCAATATATTCTGATGTATGTGGATGGGCATTTTTTTTACTTGGCTGACCATGGGTGGCCCAACGAGTATGTGCAATACCAGTTCCACCAATGACAACATGTTTTTCTATTTCATTAGCTAAGTTTTGAACCTTACCAGTTTCACGTACTCGCGTTAAATTTTTTTTATCGTCAACAACAGCTAAACCAGCAGAGTCATAACCTCGGTACTCTAACCTACGAAGGCCTTCAATAAGTATTTTCGCTATATCACGTTGTGATACTGCACCAACAATTCCGCACATTAATTTTATTCCAATCTATAAGAGCAATATGCTCTGATGCTGTCGTAGCTTAATTAATATTAATTTTTAACTTTTACTGGGCGTGGCCAATTCAGAACATGTCGCTGTTTTGTACGACTAATAACAAGCTCATTTTCTTTAACATCTTTAGTTACAGTTGTTCCAGCTCCGATAGTTGCCCTGTTAGCAATGGTAACTGGAGCAACTAATTGTGTACCAGAACCAACAAAAACACTATTACCAATAGTAGTTTTAAATTTATTCGATCCATCATAATTACAAGTTATTGTTCCAGCTCCGATATTAACATCAGAACCAATTTCAGCATCCCCTAAATAACTTAAATGACCAGCTTTAGAAGCGTTGCCTAACGCAACGTTTTTAACCTCAACAAAATTACCAATATGTACTTTATTTGACAACTTAGTTCCCTGACGTAAGCGAGCAAAAGGTCCTACAGTGCAGGATAGAGATAATTCTGCTCCTTCTATAATGGAGTATGAGCTAATAATTGAATTGTCATCGATAGTGCAGTTCTGTAATATGCAGCCTGCATGAACATATACATTGTTTCCTAGTACAACATTCCCTTCAAGAATAACATTGGCGTCGATAATTACATTTCGTCCGTGCTTTAATGTCCCACGCAAATCAAAACGAGCAGGATCAATGATATGAACACCAGCTAATAATAATATTTTGGCTTGTTCTTGTTGATATATCCGCTCAAGCACTGACAGCTGTAAATAGTTATTTACACCTTTTATTTCACTTAATTTAATAGGATTAATAGTATTAATTGGACGACCTTCTTCATGCGCAAATGAGACGATATCAGTGACATAATATTCGTTTTGTGCATTGTTATTATTAAGTTTTTTTAACCATCGTTTTAAATCACCGCCATTAGCAACGAATATACCAGCATTAATTTCATTTATTTTACTTTGTTCTTCTTTTATATCTTGCTGTTCAACAATACCAACTACTTGTTCTTTTTTACGAATGATACGTCCATAACCTGTTGGTTTATTAACAATTGCTGTCAATAAACCTATTCCACCATCAGGCTTAGCATCTATTAATCGTTCCAATGTTTCTTTTGTGATTAGTGGCAAATCGCCATAAAGCATGATGATATCTTCCTGATCAGAAAAATAAGGTGCTGCTTGTTGCATTGCATGCCCTGTGCCTAATTGTTCTTCCTGTAAGATCCAATGAACAGGTTGATTAACTAAAGCTAGTTTCATTAAACTAGCACCGTGACCATAAACTAAATGAATATTATCAGCGTTGAGTGCTAATGCCGTATCGATAACATGCTGTATTATTGGCTTACCAGCAAGAAGATGTAAAACTTTTGGTAAATCAGAATACATACGGGTACCCTTGCCCGCTGCAAGGATTACAATACTTCTTGCATTGATAGACATCAATGAATACCTCGCTATTTTACTCTTAGGTAGAGTAAAACTATTTATTGAACAGACTCATTCTTTTTAGCGAAAAAGCTTTTTAAAGATACGAAAAGAAATACATATAAGGAAATTCTTTCACTACATGTTTTGGAGCCTTATGAAAATCGATAAAAAAATGATATAATTTTTTAAATTATATCATTTTTTTATCAGCTCGATGACACGCAATTTAGCAATTGCTTTTGCTAATTCAGTCGACGCTTGAGCATAGTCGAAAGCGGCATGTGCTTTACGAATACGCTCTTCTGCTTTACGTTTAGATTCTAATACTTTAACTTCATCCAAATTCTTCGCTCGAATTGCTGTATCTGCCAATAGAATAACACTATTCGGTTGAATTTCAAGAATTCCTCCAGAAAGATAGATTACTTCTTGTTCACCAAACCGTCCAGTAATGCGTATCATACCAGGCTTAATAGCAGTTAATAACGGAGTATGTTGTGGATAAATACCTAACTCCCCTTCGCTACCTGTCACCTGGATTTTTTGGACAAATCCATCAAAAAGCTGCTTTTCAGCACTTACTACAACCAGATGGTAAGTCATTGCAGCCATACAAACCTCCTATCGGAGATAGGATAAATCTTTTCCTTTCTCCACTGCTTCTTCTATATTTCCTACCATATAAAACGCTTGTTCAGGAACATGATCATAAAAGCCATTTAAAATACCTTTAAAGCCATGAATGGTTTCTTTTAACGAAACAAATTTTCCTATTGAACCAGTGAATACTTCAGCTACAAAGAATGGCTGAGATAGGAAGCGCTGAACCTTACGAGCTCGTGAAACAATTAACTTATCTTCTTCAGATAACTCATCCATTCCTAAAATAGCGATAATATCTTTCAAAGATTGATAACGCTGTAAAATAGATTTAACACCACGCGCTACATCATAATGTTCTTGTCCTACGACTAATGGATCAAGCTGACGACTAGTTGAATCTAACGGATCAACTGCAGGATAGATACCTAATGATGCGATCTGACGGCTAAGAACGACAGTTGCATCTAAATGAGCAAAAGTCGTTGCAGGCGCAGGATCTGTTAAATCGTCGGCAGGGACATATACTGCTTGAACAGAGGTAATAGAACCTGTTTTAGTTGATGTAATACGTTCCTGTAAACTACCCATCTCTTCTGCTAAAGTAGGTTGATAACCTACTGCAGAAGGCATACGACCCAATAGAGCCGATATCTCCGTTCCAACTAATGTATAACGATAGATATTGTCGATAAACAATAAAACATTTCTTCCATCATCACGAAACTTCTCTGCAATCGTTAAACCAGTTAACGCAACACGCAAACGATTCCCAGGAGGTTCATTCATTTGACCGTAAACCAGAGAAACTTTATCCAATACATTAGAATCTATCATTTCTCGATAAAAATCATTACCTTCACGAGTACGCTCACCAACACCGACAAAAACAGAATAACCAGCATGCTCAATTGCAATATTACGAATCAACTCCATCATATTAACTGTTTTGCCAACACCAGCTCCACCAAATAATCCTACTTTACCCCCTTTAGCAAATGGGCAAATAAGATCCATAACTTTGATACCAGTTTCAAGTAATTGAGTTGAATGAGATAAATCTGTGTACCTAGGAGCGTCACGATGAATAGACCAACATTCTTCTGCGCAAATATCGCCTTTCATATCGATAGGATCTCCTAGCACATTCATGATGCGCCCTAAAGTGGCTTTGCCGACAGGCACCTTAATTGGATGAGCTAAATCATCAACATCTAAACCACGTTTTAAACCATCAGAAGTCCCTATTGCGATACAACGAACAACACCACCACCTAATTGCTGCTGAACTTCTAAGATGAGTTTTTCTTTATAATTTTTTACTTCAAGAGCATTGTAAACTTTCGGCGCTTCTCCTTGAGAAAATGCAACATCCACTACAGCGCCAATTATCTGGACAATCTTTCCAGTCGCCATCTTAAATCCTCTTATATAATTCTTAAACTTAACATCAAACTACGTCAACGCCTGAAATTATCTCGGTAAGTTCTTGAGTAATGCTTGCTTGACGAGCTTTATTATAAAGTAACTGCAACTCTTTAATCATGTTATCACCATTGTCAGTAGCTGATTTCATCGCTACCATTCTAGAAGCTTGTTCACTAGCTAAGTTTTCAACAACGCTCTGATAAACCTGTGATTCGATATAACGACGAAGTATGGTATCCAGAAGTGTCTTAGAATCAGGCTCATATAAATAATCCCAAGATTTCTTATTTAATATTTTATCATTATCTGGAAGTAAAGGTAATAATTGAGTAATACTTGGAATTTGAGTCATAGCGTTAACAAACTTATTAGTTACAACATATAATTTATCTATACGCCCTGAATCATATGCTTCTAACATAATGTTCACTGGTCCAATAAGATTGGATAGAGAAGGAGCATCTCCCATTCCATTTACATGCGCAATAATATTAGTGCCAACTGAATTGAAGAATAAAAATGCCTTAGAACCAATTAATGCCAGATCAATCGGAATACTCTTATCGGTCCATATTTTCATTTCTTTCAATAATTTTTTAAATAAATTAATATTTAATCCACCACACAAACCACGATCGGTTGAAATAACTAAATAGCCTATACGTTTAACATTGCGCTTTTTAAGATATGGATGTTTATATTCCAAATTACCTAACGTTAAATGACCAATGACATTACGTATCATTTCTGAATAAGGACGACTAGCTGCCATGCGATCTTGCGTTTTTCGCATCTTTGATGCAGCAACTACCTCCATTGCTTTAGTGATCTTTTTTGTGTTTTGTACACTAGCGATCTTAAAACGTATCTCTTTTGTACCAGCCATTTTAACGACCCTTATGCACTCAGTTATTCTTAATAAATATTCAATAAATATTTAATGCATTACCAGGATTTAGTTGCCTTAAAAGAATCCAGTATTACATGTAATTTAGCTTCTATGGTATCGTTATATTCACCTTTTTGATCAATTTCCTTCAGAAGAACAGAGTATTCACGAACAGCGAACATCAATAATGCTGTCTCAAAATCACTAATTTTTTCTAGTTCTACATCTTCCAAAAAACCATGTTCAGCAGCGAATAAAGATAATGCTTGCTGTGCAACTGACATTGGCGTGAATTGTTTCTGTTTTAACAATTCAGTCACTTTCTGTCCATGATCAAGCTGTTTACGTGTTGCCTCTTCTAAATCAGAAGCAAATTGTGAAAATGCAGCTAATTCATAATACTGTGCCAACGCAGTACGAATGCTAGCAGATAATTTTTTGATAATCTTAGTTTGAGCAGCGCCGCCTACACGTGATACTGAGATTCCAGCATTTACTGCTGGGCGAATGCCTTCATTAAACAAGTTAGACTCTAAAAAAATTTGTCCATCTGTGATTGAGATAACATTAGTAGGAACAAATGCAGAAACATCGCCTGCTTGTGTTTCAATAATCGGTAATGCTGTTAATGAACCTGTTTTACCTTTTACTTTACCATTAGTAAATTTTTCAACGTATTCAGCATTAACACGTGCAGCACGCTCAAGTAAACGTGAGTGAAGATAAAAAATATCACCAGGGTATGCTTCACGCCCAGATGGACGACGTAACAATAGGGAAATTTGTCGATAAGCAATTGCCTGTTTAGAGAGATCATCATAAATAATTAATGCGTCTTCACCACGATCCCTAAAGTATTCACCCATTGCACAACCAGAATAAGGAGCAAGGTATTGTAATGTCGCAGATTCAGAAGCGGTAGCGACAACAACTATTGTATTTTTGAGCGCCCCGTACTCTTCTAGTTTGCGTACCACATTAACAACGGTTGAAGCTTTTTGCCCAATTGCTACATATATACATTTTATTTCAGAATCGCGTTGATTAATAATAGCATCAATAGCTAATGCCGTTTTACCTGTTTGGCGATCACCAATAATTAACTCACGTTGACCACGCCCAATAGGGATCATAGCGTCAACTGCTTTGTATCCTGTTTGTACAGGTTGATCAACTGGTTGACGATCAATGACGCTGGGTGCAATAACTTCAATGGCAGAGAATCCATCATGTTCAATAGGACCTTTACCATCAATAGGCTCACCCTGCATATTAACAACTCGTCCAAGCAACCCTCTACCTACAGGCACTTCAAGAATACGGCCTGTACACTTGACTTTCATGCCTTCTGATAAATCAGAATAAGGTCCCATAACTACCGCACCAACTGAGTCACGCTCTAAATTGAGCGCAATAGCATAGCGACTACCAGGTGCATAGCGACTACCAGGTAATGCAATTATTTCACCTTGCATCACTTCAGATAAACCGTGAATACAAATTATACCGTCATGCACAGAAACAATGGTACCCTCATAGTGCACTTCACTCACTACATTAAATTGAGCAATACGTTTCTTGATTAGTTCACTAATTTCAGTGGAATTCAGTTGCATATTTTTAAACCTCTTAAGAATATAAGATGTTACTTAAATTCTCAATGCGAGTACGCACGCTACTGTCAATAACGAAGTCTTCAGCGTAAATTATCACTCCTGCAATGATAGACTTATCAATTTTGCAATGTAGTTTAACTTGACATGACAACCGTTTTTCCATTGCTTGAGCAATTTTAAATTGCTGTTTTTCATTTAGATCAATGGCAGAAATGACGTCAATATTAATTCTAGATTCCAGAAAAGTGCGTAATTTTTTAAATTGCTTACAAACCTCTTGTAACGTACTAAGCCGCCTATTTTCAGCCATAATACGAATGAGATTTTGAACATTGTTATCGATTGCATCACCACATATAGTAATCAATGTTTTTGCTAATTTTTCTGGCGCTATCAAACCCGTAATCAGCTCACCGATGTGTTGATTACGGGTGACTACAGCAATAAAACTGAGCATATTTTGCCATTTATCAACACATTGATTTTCTATAGCAAAATCGAAAGCTGCTTTAGCATAAGGTCGAGCAGCCGTAGTAATTTCTGACATGCTAGTGCCTCTGTTACAATTCATTGACCAATTTATCAACGATTGCGCAATGAGTAGCTGTATCAACGGAACGTTCAATGATTTTTTCTGCGCCTAAAATAGCTAACATAGAAACGTGTTTACGTAATTCTTCAAGCACACGCCTACGCTCAGCATCAATGTCAATCTTTGCCTGAGCAATAATCTTGTTACGTTCCGTTTCAGCTACTAATTTAGCCTCTTCAATAATTTGAACACGTTGCTTATTGGCGTGTTCAATAACAATCTTGGCCTCTGCTTTTGCTTTTTTAAGTCGTTCAGAAGCATCAGCTTTCGCTAAATCCAAGTTTTTTTTCGCTCGCTCCGCTGCAGATAGACCTGCAGCGATTTCTTTTTGACGTTTTTCAATTGCTGTCATAATTGGCGGTAACACATACTTCATACAAAATAACACAAACAGGACAAATGAAATAGCCTGGCCAAGGATTGTTGCATTAAGATTCATCACACAATACCTCTTTTAAATTAACATATTTAATACTCTTTCCTATTTAGCTTATATTTTCAGGAAACCGCAAACATTACATATAGCCCTAGACCAACAGCAATCATAGGAATAGCATCAACTAAGCCCATAACAACAAAAAATTGAGTACGTAATAGAGGGATCAAATCTGGCTGGCGTGCAGCACCTTCTAAGAATTTCCCACCAAGGATACCAATACCAATTGCAGCTCCAATAGCTGCCAATCCCATCATTATAGCAGCAGCTATGTACAGCAGATCCATATTTATATTTTCCATAACAATCTCCATATTTAATTAATAAATGTTTAATTAGAAAGTTATAATTCTTAATGTTCTTCTGAAGCCATCGATAAATAAATAATAGTTAGAACCATAAAAATAAAAGCTTGCAAGGTAATAATCAGTATATGAAAAATTGCCCATGGTAGGTTAAGCACCCACTGTGACCACCAAGGCAATAAAGCTGCAATAAGAACGAAGATCAATTCACTTGCATACATATTACCGAATAACCGTAAACCGAGTGATACTGGTTTAGACAGCAAGTTAATACCTTCTAAAATTAAATTGATAGGAATAAAAATCGGATGATTGAATGGTTGTAAAGTTAACTCTTTTATAAATCCGAACAATCCTTTCATTTTAAAACTATAAAAAATGATCAAGATAAATACACCAACTGCCATTGACATGGTAATGCTTACATCAGCAGTTGGAACAACACGTAATGCAGGAAAACCCAAGTAATTTTCTCCGAAATAGGGAAATAAATCGATTGGCAATAAATCCATAATATTCATTAGCAACACCCAAAAAAATATTGTAAAAGCTAGAGGAGTAATAACGTGATTTTTACCGTGATATACATCACGTACTATGCTATCGACAAAGTCAATAGCGATTTCTATTGCAGTTTGCACTTTACCAGGTATGCTGCTTGTTGCATGAACAGCAATCTTTCTGACGATAAACAAAAAGATGGCTCCAAGAAAAACTGAGATAAAAATCGAGTCTAGATTTATAATCCAAAAAGTTGGATTATCGTTGCTATGTGGATCAACTAATTTCAAGGTATGTAAATTTAACTGAAGATTATGTAAATGGTGTCCGATGTAACTTCCAATAGTCATTACTGTTTCTGATGCAGACATAATATTTTTTATACCCTTGTTTTTATTTAAAAAAACTTATTGTCAACTATAATGAATATAGTTAAGTAATGTGAATATTACCATAACCTTATGGTGCCAATATAATGGAAAAATTCTACTTTTAATATACTAAAAGTAATTAATATGCTCAAAGCAATTATCAATATAGTCATTATTATTAATGGAACTATCTTAGCATTAGTAAACCAATGAAATTGGAATAGGAATATCTTTCTTGTCGTCTACTATTAATACGTTAATAGTATAAATAAAATTTTTTTAAACCAAAATACATGGTTACTATACATGCTTACTTGCAAGAAGATAAGCTCAATTTTTTTTAAAAAAACTTATTTGAAAGGTAATACTCAGGATTTTAGTTTTAATAAACTGATAATAACAATCATGTGAAAATAGTTTTACAGTTGTCATTGAATACAGCATAGCTCTTATATTTTAATAGTAATTTAGATACTTAACTTGCTAAATGTTCATAAATCTATCTTTGTTTAAATGGCGTTAAGAGACAAAACCTAAAAAATTATATGACCATTAAAAATAAATTCAATCGATAAAGTAAAAACATAAATAAAGATTTAAAATTTCGATCTAATATGGAAATAAAAAATTTATTTCATTGAATGACCATGATTCAATTTTTTTTTGATCAAATCTGCATCAAATTTCAATAATAGTTCTGCTAAATTCAGAATAAGAAAAATTGAAATAATTGAAAGATAAAGATTAGGTTCAATCATTTATTAGACATATAGCATTGCTATCATGCTTCATGTTCTCTTCCTCTCCTCTATAAGAGGTCTTTACAAGAGCTCGCGATTTCCATGCAACTAAATTAATTCATATGACTCATAAAACATCATTACTATTTATTAACACATCTTTCTGATTTCAGAAATATTCTTTCTTAAGAAATTCAACTTAAAATAGTGACATGATTTATTTATTACTTTCCATGTCATTTGATCTATAAGAAGATAGCATGCAGTGATAACTTTTTATAGATTAAATACAATTGAATGAACTCATTTTATAGCAGCAATATACATTGTTGCATGCTAGAACAACATATTCTGGTTGTTAGTAACAAACAGCATTGATGATTTATTGGCAAATAGGTTAATAAATAAAACTTCGTATAATTCCAGACAAGCTGTATTAATTAATAATTAATAGAAGTTATGAACTCAATATGATTAAATTTATGAGAATATATAGTTTCTAGTTGGATTAGTTACAAAAATGTTGTTACTCTTTTAAATAAAGAAGATGTAGGTGCGTTAAAATATTATGAATTACTTAGTAATTAAAGCTGAGTATACCTCCATCTGCTTATTTGGAGAGAAATCAGTGGCACTACATAAACGTGCTGGGCAAATTGCCCAACAGAGTGATTTAATAAATATTGAACGATTAGTTTCCCAATACTACTCACTAAAACCGCAAGTAAAAAATCCTGCTCAAAGCGTGCAGTTTGGTACCTCAGGCCATCGTGGTAGTTCTTGTCGTCATAGTTTTAATGAACAACATATTTTGGCGATCTCTCAAGCGATTGTAGAAGTTCGTAGATTAAATCGTATTACAGGTCCCTGTTTAGTTGGAAAAGATACTCATATTTTATCTATACCGGCCTTTATGACGGTCGTAGAAGTTTTAATCACAAATGGAGTAAATGTTATCGTACAACAAGAAGGTGGTTTTACACCAACGCCAGCTATTTCTCGTGCGATATTAGATTATAATCGTAGACATACAAAAAAAGCTGATGGTATTGTGATTACGCCTTCACATAATCCTCCAGAAGATGGAGGAATCAAATATAATCTTCCCAATGGGGGTCCAGCGGATGAACGCCTGACGATTGAAATTGAACAACGAGCGAACAATATCATTGCTCAACCATTCGCAACCATCCAGCCTAGCAATCGTATTAATTATCATAGTGCTATTAAGTATCCACAATATCAGCAACACGATTTTATGGAACCTTATGTCAAAGCATTAGGCGAAGTTATTGATATAGCAACGATTAAAAAAGCTAAATTAAAAATAGGTGTTGATCCACTAGGGGGGGCTGGAATAAATTATTGGAAACGCATTGCTGAATATTATCAACTTAATTTAGAGTTATTAAATGAACAGATTGATCCAACCTTTAGTTTTATGCCTTTAGATCACGATGGAGTAATCAGAATGGATTGCTCTTCGCCATGGGCAATGCAAGGTTTATTAGGATTTCATAATCAATTTGATTTAATTTTTACCAATGATCCTGATTATGATCGTCATGGAATTATAACTCCTTCAGGATTAATGCATCCAAATCATTATCTTGCTGTGGCTATCGATTATCTATTTCGTCATCGACCACAATGGAAAAAAGAAGTAGCAGTTGGAAAAACGTTAGTATCAAGTGCCATGATTGATTGGGTTGCGGCTGATTTAGGACGCAAATTAATTGAATTACCAGTTGGTTTTAAATGGTTTGTTGATGGTTTATATCATGGCGAGTATGGTTTTGCTTGTGAAGAAAGTGCTGGTGCTACGTTCCTCCAATTCGATGGAACACCATGGACAACTGACAAAGATGGAATAATTCTCTGTTTGTTAGCTGCTGAAATAACTGCAGTGACTGGAAAAAATCCACAACAATACTATCAAGAACTTACCAAGCGTTTTGGTAAACTGTACTATAGTCGCATTCAAACAAAAGCGAGCTATAAACAAAAACAACGTTTAGCTAAATTGAGTACTGAAATGATACCAGTAGAAATATTGACTGGTGATCCAATTATTAGCCGCTTAACAAAAGCACCAGGGAATGATGTAGCTATTTCTGGTTTTAAAATAATAACGGATTACGGATGGTTTACTGTTCGGTCTTCAGGGACTGAAGAAGCTTATAAAATTTACTGTGAAAGCTTTCGTGGTGAAGAACATCTTAAATTAATTGAGCAAGAAGCTATCCAGATTGTTAATCAAGTTATTGCAGATCAAGCATCTGATTATTCGTAGAATAATCAGATGCTTGATCATATGATGATAATCAGGCAATGTGGCAAGTTAATATCTAAAAATCGATGCATAATGATGCATTATTAACCATATGTTTAATATTACCTGTTAGGGATAGAATAATACGCTTTAAGTTGAAAATATCTATTGTATAGCTCTTGGATCGACTATAAAAGCAGCAGGTAGTACCATTGCATGATCATTTACCTATTTATAAGAATAATGAATAGACTCTTCGTTTAAAGAAGAAAAGGATTACAGCAAATTATCTTGTTTCAAATCATTTAAAAATCACTTACGCGGTTTAAAATTATCCATGTCAACAAGAAAAAGCTTTTGCTACTGTTTATCAGTGAAAACAAGTTTAATGATTAGAATATAATGAAACTTGCAAACTGCTCATTGCTGCTAAAATATGCTTTTATAGAAAAATTTTACGGTTAAAAACCATAAAATGTTTGAAGTTATGAACAGGTTTAATTGATAATTTAAACGTCCTGATCTGTATAGAATAAGAATAGGTATTTTAGTAAATATTTCATATGAACTCACGAAATTTACCTTTGTGTTCTATGTCAGATTAAGAATAGCTTGATGCTCATAGATTTACGTGAGATTAGACTCTAAAATCTTTAGCACTTCACAAGTCTATAATGACATAGCAAATAACACAAGGTATTTTAAACACTATCTGACAGACCAAGATTATACGTGACAATTAATTCAAAATTGCAAGAATGCAAATCGATTCGATAACGTCATTAATGTGAGTAATCTATTACATACTCATAATAAAGCATTTTTTTATAAAGCATGAAGAACATTAATTATTACTCTAATAATTAATGTTCTTCATGCTTTAAGTCATCGCTTAAAACACATAGTACTCCCATCAAATCAGCATGCTGAATTGCTACTTTTGCTATAGCCTGTACTTTTTCTGTTGCATGATAAGCAATACCTAGTCCTGCTTGGCTGATTATTTTTACATCGTTATCACTATCGCCGATAGCAATGGTTTGTTCAATTGGAATAGAGAATTGTCTGGCTAACTTTATTAAAGTTTGTGCTTTCACTTCAGCATCCAAAATATTGCTAAACACCCTGCCGCTAAATTTGTTATTTAGAATTTCTAATATGTTAGAAACCACTGTGGTTAATTTTAATTTTTCTGTTAAATAATTGGTAAAAAAATTAAATCTACCTGAAATAATCACAATTTGCCAATCAAACGCTTGTAATTTACGGACCAGACTGGTTAATCCTAGTGTTATTGGTATATGTGCCAATACATTTTGTAAAATATGGATGTTAGTTCCACCAAGTAATTTAACGCAAGCTCGTAAACGTTCACTCAAATCATTTTCCCTTTGCATGGCGCCTGCAGTAATTTCAGTAACCCGCTTACTAATGCCTACCAAACGAGCAATTTCATCAATACATTCTATTTGAATTGCCGTTGAATCCATATTTATTACCAATAATCCTGGTGTACGTAAACGAGGTATATTACCCAGCTTCACGATATCTAAATTACATTCTTGAGCTATTTTTTTTATTTTTGTATTGAAGCTACCCTCAATACGTACAACTTGATAATCATCAATACGCCAAGAAGAAACAATGACAATGGCATCTCCAGAGCGTTTTTGAAAGTAGCTAATACGTTGCTTATTTAGCGATCGCCCATAAAGTAACCAACCACTATCTCCAGCCCGATAATCCAATGGTATAATTTCTTCGCCATTTAATGACAGTGGCAATCCTGGCCACATTTGGATTTCATTGGGTAAATAACAATAGGTTAAATTTGTCGACATTTATTCATACCTCTGTAGTTTATTTTCGACAACTAGCCAACAAAAAATAATTTTTTGATTTATCCTATTATTTTAACCTCATAGCAATATGAGGATGAACTAAGTTTATATAAAACAATTCAGATTAAAATCTTAAAGTTGCAATTATATAAACAGATATCATTTTAATTCACTTTAAAATTGAGCTATTTAAAGAATATTAATCCAGTTAAAGAACTAGCGCTTACTTTTTAATGTAAAGTTGTTTTTATCGTATGCCATGATACGCAATAATGAATAATGATTGCGATCAGTTTAATAATAGAAAAATTCTGACTATTCTGTCTAAAGCATGGTCAGAATTAAATAATAGGGGTTAACTAGTAAACCTAGCATAGTTAGGTCATAACACGGCAGCACATTTCACTATGAATAATAGTAAGTACTTCTTAGTATGAGAAAATCACTTTACGAGGAATACTTTTGGTACCATTGATTTACTACTGGAATAATGATTATTATCAAAAATATTAAGACTATCTTTACACATCGCTCTAGAGAGACCATTATCTTAGATATAGTAGAATAAGAAAAAAGCCATTGAATCAATGATTCAATTGAAGGAATCAAAGAAATTGTCAAGCCTTATCTCTCGAACTAGGGAGTAATAGTGTTTATTAATACACAGTTCTCTATGGATACACTACTTCAATCAAAAAAATAGTTTTATCAATCCTTGTGAGGATAATACTTTTATATGAATAGACTTCAATTTTCTTACTCTGTACTTAACTGGTATTATCAGTATGGGCGGAAAACACTCCCATGGCAACTAGAAAAATCACTCTATCACGTCTGGCTATCTGAGGTTATGTTGCAACAAACACAAGTTACTACTGTAATCCCTTTTTTTAAAAAATTTATTAAAAATTTTCCTGATATCTCCTCTTTAGCTAAAGCCCAACTAGACGAAATATTGTACATATGGACTGGTCTAGGTTATTATAAAAGAGCGCGCAATTTGCATAAAGCAGCACAACAAATTATGGAAAAATATAACGGCAATTTTCCTAATACATTTAAACATGTTATTTCATTACCAGGTATCGGACGCTCTACTGCAGGCGCTATTTTATCATTATCACAAAATCAGTATTATCCCATCCTGGATGGGAACGTAAAACGTGTACTTACACGTGCCTATGGCATACAAGGCTGGCCTGGTAAAAGAGAAATTGACAAGAAACTGTGGGCGATCAGTGCCAAAGTAACTCCAGTTAATGATAGTCAATATTTTAATCAGGCTATGATGGATCTTGGTGCTACGATCTGTAATCATCGCAAACCTAAATGCGAATTGTGCCCATTACAAAATGGATGCTATGCGTTTATAAACAATAGTTGGGAAAAGTTTCCAACAACAAAGCCTAAAAAACACATTGCTGTAAAAAGTAGTTGGTTTTTGATCCTACAAAATAAAAATTTAATTTGGTTAGAAAAGCGTCCTCTTGCTGGTATTTGGGGAGGTTTATTTAGTTTTCCACAATTTGATACCTTTCATGCACTACAAGAATGCCTTGATAATTTAGGCACTCTCTACTCTAGAGAGGAGCAACTGATTACTTTTCATCATAAATTTAGCCATGTTTATTTAAAAATTATTCCTATTTCTGTTATGATTAATCAATGCTCATCTCGTATGGATGAAACAAAAGGCATTTGGTATAACTTGGATGAAGATATAAAAATTGGATTGGCCTCACCGGTTAAAAGATTACTTAACCAATTTAGAAAAAAAACTGCATTATTTTGAGGATGATTATGTAATGAGTAGAACTATTTTTTGTACTTTTTTACAACGTGAAGCAGAAGGTTTAGATTTTCCAATTTATCCTGGGGATATAGGTACACGGATTTTTAATCAAATATCTAAAGCAGCTTGGAGGCAATGGATGAGAAAACAGACTATTTTGATCAACGAAAAAAAGCTTAGTACAATGAATCCTAAAGATAGAAAATTTCTCGAGCAGGAGATGATAAAATTTTTGTTTTAGTTCTTAATATTCATATACAAAGATATGATGATCTTAAACTGAAAATAGTTAACTAATACAATTAGTGAGCACTCTAATAGATTTTTTAATAAACTATGAATGAAATGTGATATGAAAAAGCTACTGCTCCATGTGATCACTATACCACTTTTAGTGGCTTGCTCCAGTAACAAAAAAGTTTCCTTTTCTCCTAAAAGCACTAAAGACAACAATACATCTAGTATGTTAGCTCAACAATGTTCATATAATATTGAAAATATTTGGGGCATGGAGGAGATGCTGATTCCTGGGCCACAAGATTACGTTAAATATACTAATCAATACAAAACCCGTAGCCATATTAATTTTAATAGTGGTTACATTACAATAGAAACTGTTGCTAATTTAGCCACTAAAGAAAAGTTAAAACAAGCGATTATCACTACCTTATTAATGAGTGATACAGTAGGAACTGTTGATCTTTACTCTGACATAAAGAACAGTTCTTTCAGTAAAGAACCTTTCTTATATGGACAAGTATTTGATCATGGCAATCAACCCATCCGTTGGAAGTGGCAAGCACAAAAATTTGCTGACTATTTAGTAGCAAATAAACTACAACAGCGACAATCTGGATTACATGTTATATGGTCAATTACAATCCAATTAGCGCCAAATCAATTGGATAAACGTGCCTATAAATATTTACCTTATATTCGTCTAGCGGCAGAAAAATATGGTGTTGATGAATCGCTAATTTTAGCTATTATACAAATAGAATCTAGCTTTAATCCTTATGCAGTCAGTCGCTCTGATGCATTAGGTTTAATGCAGATTATGCAAAAAACTGCAGGTAGAGATGTTTTTCGCGCTCAAGGAAAATCAGGCATTCCAAGCCGGAATTATTTACTAGATCCTATCAAGAATATTGATCTAGGCACTGCTTTTTTATCACTGTTAAACAATACTTATCTAGGTGAAATTACCAATATAACCTCGCGCCGCTATGCAATCATTGCCGCCTATAATGCTGGAGCTGGTAGTGTATTAAGGGTATTCCATCACGATAAAAAATTAGCAGCGAAAATTATTAATCAAATGTCGCCAGGTGATGTTTACCAAACATTAGTATCTAAACATCCAGCAGCTCAATCACGCAATTATCTCATTAAAGTAAATAATGCACAGAAAATTATCGTTAATAATTTTTCTATTTAAAAAATATATTTAGAATACATTGGTGCGTTTAAGAGCAGCGCTCAGCATGTTAATTCTCGAAAGAGCTGTAAATAATTTTACAGAGCATTTTTTGAAAAAACAAAATATAGTTCTTTGCAGGCATTTTTTATTGATACTCTCGTAAGAGTAAGTTCTAATTTACTGATTTTGTGCCTAATTATGTCAAGCGTTCACAGAGTACTAAAACATAAAAATTACTCATTATAAATATGAAGTGATCATAAGCTCAATAAGCTTATTTGTATTAGTAACTTTAATTTTATGTAGCAACGTAGTCATTCTTTGATCGAGTTCTTGGCATAATCGTTTAGTAAGGTAAAACGTGGGTGTATACGATAATGTTTACAATGAACAGGGTATTCTTCCTTAATAGGAAGAATACATTTAATCAACTGATACAGTTAAGAAATAATATTTGTGAAATAATTTGCTACAATAGATAGGAATAGTACATTGTGTACATTTCAAATAACACTAATTTTATTAGTAGTGATTTGTCATTTATTCCTTTTAATTCTTGATGTCTACAAGAATTATCATTTTTGGATATATCGAGAATTGAAGTATTAAATCCAATGACTTATTGTAAATATTTCTACTATTTCAGTAAATATTTTATTTTTTAAAGGCGCTTCTTTAGATCATAATCGCTCTCTCTTAAACAGAGAAACTATTGTTTTGAAATCCAATTTTTAAAATTCATGTTTTTACAGAAAATGTACCGAAAATTACCTAAAACAGTTGTATCATGGATAATAAGTATTATGTTTATACATCGCATTTAAAGTTCCTAAAAACCTTATTGTTCTGGTTATTGTACTTGATTACAACTATAATAATCTAAAAACTATATTATGGTTTTTGATTTTTTTAGTTTATACAAGAACACCTATTAGCACTAATAGGAGTGGATTTTTAATCTAAATAAAATACTTCCATTCAATGGAATTTATCTGTTTTTAGATAACACTGATAGTGTTTTAGATAACACTGATAGTGTATAGTTGATAGTTATTACTAATTTCAATCCTTATTCATATAAGGATGAATAAGCTAAGTAGAAGATATTCCCATAGGTTTATGACTAGTGATTACTTAACAATCATATAGATAAACATTTACGAAATACTGCAATACGTCTTGAAATATAGAATAAGTTTCATATTCATATACTGAAACCCTTTTAAGATCATTCTGCACATTTAGTATGTGTATGGATTCATACACATACTAAATGTGCTCAAAACGAGATTCGTTACTCAAGCTTCCACTAAAAACTTCCATGAAGAAAATATTCTTTGTTATTCCAGGAACCGCTATCATTCCTCTCAGGATTACATTGTTCCTGTCCTAGTTATAATATCTCAAGAATATTATTCTTATCATTCACTTTTACTATTGTACGTGTAAATAGATCGCTGGAAATTAGTTTTCTCGATCTAATATTCGCGATGGCAAGTAATGTAATTTTAGAAGCTAATTTTGCTTATCTAGTAACATTTCAGGATATTGAATTGTAATTCACTTAGAGATAGTACAGAGCGCAAAATGTTTTTTCCCTAAAAATAGAAAATTCTCAAAAAAATAATTTTCTATTTTTATATATTCTATTTTCATGTAGAATATATAGCATACTTAGTTTACTTCGTATGTACTAAGAATTTAAAGTAACCAACAATCCAAGCATATAAATAATATTCATTTATCGTTTTATGTGCTTTTAGTTACTCACTCTTGATCAAATCAAGAACACCTATATCAATAGATTACATATCGAAACAATAAATTGGTAATACAAAACTTCATAGTGCAGACTATGAAGAAGGTTGAAACCGACATCGCCAATAGTATTAATAAATCTGTTTTTTACAAGAACACGTTGCAAGAGTAAGCTGTATTTTTAATCTATACAGACACTGATTAAGTGATGTTATATCAACAGAACTGCTAGAGCTAAAGTTAGCCAACTAAAAGACTTTTCGTAAAACCAATAATTTATTCAGACTTGCAAAATAGCGCCAAGTTCATAATCAATGAACTCGTATGGTTGTTAAGATTAGCATCTTTTTAAGATAAAGACAGACAAATACTCCATAGTCTTGAAGAGTATTTATCTTTGAGTGTGATATAACATAAACAAAATAGTTATTAATATAATGAGCGCTAATGGTTTCTGAACTATTTACTTTCTTTTAATAGTTCAGAAAATTTTTCAGAACATGTTGAAAACAGATTATTTGTTAACTTATTTATAATAATATAATCGTATTCTAAAAATAGATCTCCTCTTATAAAGAGGCGGATAAAAGGCCATATTTTCTGTTATGGATAATTAATTTTAATGCTTATAAATCTACACCCTATATTTAGATGTGAACATGTTGTACAAGAAGCATATTCAACTTTCTGCCTCCTAATATTTTTTTTGCATTTTATGCATTAGATTTCTGACGATAAGTTACCAAATCTTCAATCGTTATTACAGGCATATTGTATTGCTTTGCAAATATCAGCACTTCTGGCATTCGTGCCATGGTACCATCATCATTTGTCAACTCACATAAAACACCTGCCGGCTTAAACCCGGCTAAAGTCACTAAATCTATTGTCGCTTCAGTATGGCCTCGGCGCTGTAATACTCCACCTTCTTCCGCTCTGAGAGGAAAAACATGACCTGGACGATTCAGATCTTTTGGTTTTGCATTATCAGCAATTGCTTTACGAATAGTCATTAAACGATCACTAGCTGAAACTCCAGTTGTCACCCCTGAAGAAGCCTCAATAGTGATAGTAAATGCGGTTTGAAACCGACTAGAATTTTCTTCTACCATCATTGGTAATTCTAGCTTTTTACGACGTTCTTCCGTTATACATAGACAAACAATTCCACTGCCATAGCGGATAGTTAATGCCATTTGTGCAACTGTCATTGTTTCAGCGGCAAAAACAATATCACCCTCGTTTTCTCGGTTTTCATCATCAAGTACCATAACACCATTACCTTGACGTAACGCTTCAAGAGCGCGCTCTATACGTTCGATCAGAGTGCCATATTCATAAAGTGGCGTCTGATTCATTGTCAAACCTCATCAGTAATTATTAAATGACTAAAATGACTATATTTAAAGTAGAAAATAACAAGTGCTTCTTATAAGCCAACGATCAAAAATGTAGATTATAAATCTATATTTATTGTCATTCGTGCTTATACGAACTATATAAACATTACTGGTTTTATAATTTTTCTAAATCTGCTAAATTTTTCTAACTTGCTAGAACATAACGATTGTGAACTTAGTAAGTTCTTGAGCATGACAAAGATCACCATTAGCTAGGAATTTACTCAATATTGACATAAATCGAAAGACTGTATCATGAATGCATATCTCTAACAACTAAAGACAATAAAAAAAATATATAAGCGCAATAGAATTATTGCATATACCATCAACTAACATGGTTTTATATAATTATTTCCGCTCATTTAATACTAATTGATCGCTTATTTATTAATAATAATCAGATAACTAAGTTAGAGTTATCTGATTATTATTAATATCTATCAATCCAATAACCAATAAAATATAGATTTGTAATCTGAAAGGATAGAATAATGTTTGACGCGAAAAAAATTGAACAAGTTGTTCGCCAAATAAAAGGTCTCTTACCGAAGGAGATACAGGACTTAGGCACAAATCTCGATAAAAAGCTACGAGCAACATTACAATTCCAATTAGGAAAACTTGATTTACTTTCGCGTGAAGAATTTGATATCCAGACACAAGTTTTGCTACATGCTCGTGTAAAAATAGCTGAAATGGAAAAACGCATTGAAGAATTAGAAAAACGGTTAGCAAATGAAAATAAAAATGAATAACAAAATAACATTGTAACTTTATAGAAAGTATTGACTATCTTTAATACCATTAAAGAAATGGTCACATGAGTCTTTTCAAGAAGACTTCCATTTCACTACTTTCCTTAAGCATTTTACTTTTATCTAAAAGTAAAATGCTTGTGCTTTATAATTTCCTCATTTTGTTCGTAAATTAGCTACGATTTTGCTGATTATGCAGTCAATGGTTCTTTTCTTGAAAAGAACCATTGACTTTACAGAAATTTAGAATTTTATAACGCATTTATAAAAGTGGAGCTCATAGATTAACAGGATAATCATATCTTAATGACTATTTTATGAATTATTACTATTAACAGTAATAATTTAACGTAAAAATTACGTGCTATATAAATAACTAGCATCAATAGTCACTACTATCTTTTGTAGTGACTATTGATCGCAGTAATTGTGTAATGTAGTAGCTATTCATTCATCATCCTAAAATTATCATTAATGTAATCATACAATTATATTCTTTAATGCAATAGGTAGTACTTTTTAAGTACCTAGTTTATGGCTATGCGTTAAAAAATCATTTTAGTTAAGACGTAATCCTATAACTAAAAATGGACATGTATCTTGCCGTATAAGCATAAGGCAAAAAGCATTTTTCTTCTTACAGTCTTTAAAAAGTTGCTGAAGTTACTGCAGTTGACTGCAATAACTTCTTTTGTTCAAATTATATTTATACCTTGATTTTATCCATCTTAGAGATGAATCATTCACATGAGCAAAGCGCATGTATTGCTTTTAAACCATTACCCGTGATGTTTCCTCTGTGCTGACTGTTTATTTGCTGACTGTTTATTGAGTTTAATCATAGATTGATTTGTTTTTATTAATTGTCATGATTCTTTTAATGACCCAGAAATCTATCTGGATAGATACTTTAAATGATAAATGTATGGAACAGCACATTTAACGAGAATATCATTAGCAGGATATATTGAATATATGTATTTGATGATAAATAGTTATAGCTGCTTAAGAGTTTGTAGCAAAAATTAAAAGGTGTTACTTATTCTGAATACACGCTTCATGTGCTGAATAAACGGCCCCCATAAAATCTGATTTTAGCGTATTAATAACTAACAAATATTTTGGAGAGTCAATTTTATGAATAAATTTTTATTAGTCTTGATGAAATTAGTAATATTTTATAGCGCTGCGGCAGCAAGTTTTACGGAAGGCTCTGAATTTACTAAAATGAAGCAAGTAGTAAAAAATGCGCCTCGTGTAGTAGAGTTTTTTTCTTTTTATTGTCCACATTGTTATCAATTTGAATCAATTTATCATATATCACAAAAAATTGCTAAAAATTTACCTAAAGATATTCAAATGCAACGTTACCATGTAGATTTTGGAGGACCATTAGGCTCCGATTTAACAAAAGCTTGGACAGTAGGAATAGTGTTAAAAGTTGAAGATAAAGTGTTACCGCTGCTGTTTGAAGGAATTCAAAGAGCAGAATCTATAAAAAATCCATCGGATATTAAAGCAGTATTTATTAAAGCTGGCGTTAAAAGTGAAGAATATGATTCAGCACTAAATAGTTTTGTCGTTAAGTCATTAGTTGTGCAGCAACAAAAAGCAGTAAAAGATTTTCAATTACATAGCGTTCCAGCTACATTTGTAAATGGTAAGTACATGGTGTGCAACAACGGTATAGCAATTGAAGACATTAACTATTATGCTAATGTTTATTCTGATATTGTTAACTTTTTAATTAATAAATAAACTAAATAAGTTCTTCATGTTAAAAGAACATGCATTGCTTTATCAAAATATGTAACATTTTTAGCAAAATGGCGTATTTTCTTTTCTTGTATATCATCAAGAAAAGATACACAGAAATCTTAACTACAAAGTCAACAGAATGATATTATTTTTATCTGTAACTAATAATAACTATTGCATATTAGTAATATGGTAAGATTTATACAGCAGTGTATCCAAAAGATATTCTAACGGTTTCAAAGTTAAAAATGACATATTAAAATATATGTAAGCAAGATTCATCTCTCGCCATGATTAATTAGGTAAGCGATAAAAGACTATGTCTAAAATTACACAACATCCCTTTATTTTAGTTGATGGTTCTTCGTATCTGTACCGTGCATATTATGCTTTTCCTCAACTAACCAATAGTATAGGCGAACAAACTGGCGCTATGTATGGTGTTCTTTATATGATCCGTAGCTTACTTATGCAATATAAGCCAAGTTATATTGTGATCGTATTTGATGCTCCAGGAAAAACGTTTCGTGATGAATTATTTAATCAGTACAAATCTCAACGCTTGCCGATGCCTGATGATTTATTTAAACAAATAATACCATTACATGAAATAATTTCCGCTATGGGATTACCTCTTTTGACTGCTTCGGGAGTCGAAGCTGATGATGTAATAGGTACATTAGCTCTTCAGGCTAGCAAGCAAGGGTTACCTGTATTAATCAGTACAGGTGATAAGGATATGGCGCAATTAGTAAATAAAAATGTTACGCTCCTTAATACTATGACTAGTACTGTTTTAGGGCCAATAGAGATTGTTGATAAGTATGGAGTACCGCCTTCGTTAATAGTTGATTTTTTTGCATTAATGGGTGATGATTCTGATAATATTCCCGGTGTGCCTGGAATAGGGAAAAAAACAGCATTAGCCTTATTACAAGGTATTGGCAATCTGGAAACGATCTACAAGAACTTATCAACAATTTCATCATTAAGATTTCGTGGTTCAAAAACATTAGCAGAAAAAATGCTACAATATAAAGATATTGCTTTCTTATCTTATAAATTAGCTAAAATTAATACTAATGTTGACTTAACAGCAGATTATAATAGATTGATTACTCGGGCACCTGATCTTGAAAAATTATACGCACTTTTTAGTCGTTACGAATTTAAAGGTTTCTTAGTTGATGTAAGAAATAGTGATTGGCTAATAAAAAACACAACTAGGCTTTTGATCACTAACTCTGTGATCAAAAATGACATTTTTGTAGCTCAAAAGCCTAGTTGTGCATTATCAACAGAGCAATATCAAACAATATTAACCAAAGCTGATTTGATAAAATTAGTTGAAAAATTACAATCAACAAAATGTTTTGCCTTTGATACCGAAACCGACAGCTTTGATATGCTATCCGCTAATCTCATTGGACTTTCTTTTGCTATTGAAGACCATAATTACAATGGTGCTTATATTCCTTTAGGCCATGATGATCTTGATACTCCACAACAATTATCAATAAATGAAGTATTGGAAGCGATAAAACCTATTTTAGTTAATAAACATATCAAAAAGATTGGCCAAAATATAAAATTTGATTATAGCATAATGGCAAATTATAATATTGACTTAAAAAGTATGACCTTTGATACAATGCTCGAATCTTACGTATTAAATAGTGTTGCTGGACTTGGCCGTCATGATTTGGCCAGTTTAGCCAAACGTCATCTCAATTATAAAACCATAACCTTTGAAGAGATATCTGGTAAAGGGAAAAAGCAATCAACATTCAATAAAATCCCTCTTCTGAGGGCGTCACAGAATGCAGTTAAAGATACTAACACTACTTTTTTAGTACATAAAAAACTTTGGCCTCAATTACAAGCAAAACCAAAATTAAAAAGCATTTTTCAAAAAATAGAAATGCCACTAGTATCTGTATTAGCTCGTATGGAACGAGAAGGGGTGCTTATTGATACAAAGAAGTTGGCTAAACAAGCTCAGGAGATTAGCAATCGCTTAATGAAAATTGAAAAAAAAGCATATGTTCTTGCTGAACAAGAATTTAATTTAGCTTCAACTAAACAATTGAAGGCTATTTTATTTCAAAAACTTCAACTTCCAATAATAAAAAAAACCCCGTCTGGAACACCTTCCACCAATGAAGAAGTGTTAGAAGAGCTAGCTGATTGGCATGCTCTGCCAAAAATTGTTTTGCAATATCGCAGATTGTCAACATTGAAATTGACTTACATTGATAAGCTACCCATGATGATACACCCAAACACAAAACGATTACATACTTCCTATCATCAAGCTGTGACAGCAACTGGTAGACTCTCTTCTCGTAATCCTAATTTACAAAATATTCCAGTTAGAATGGAGGAAGGACGAAGGATTCGTCAAGCTTTTATTGCGAGAGAAGGTTATAAAATTATGGCTGCAGATTATTCGCAAATTGAATTACGTATTATGGCTCATCTTTCTCAGGATCAGGGATTGCTTAATGCCTTTGCTAAAGAACAGGATATTCATAGAGCAAGTGCAGCAGAAGTTTTTGATGTACTGTTAACTGATGTTACTAGTGAGCAGCGACGTAGTGCAAAAATAATAAATTTTGGTTTAATCTATGGTATGAGTGCTTTTGGATTATCACGTAAGTTAGGAATCACGCGCAGCCAAGCACAGCGTTATATGGATCATTATTTTGAACGCTATCCTGGTGTTTTAAGTTATATGGAACGTACCCGTAAACAAGCTGCTGAGCAAGGGTATGTTGAAACGCTAACCGGGCGCAGACTGTATTTGCCTAATATTACTTCTCGTAATGCAGTACGACGTAAAGCATCTGAACGTGAAGCAATTAATGCACCAATGCAAGGAACAGCAGCTGATATTATCAAGAAGGCGATGATTGCATTAGATAAATGGATTGCATCACTTAAACCTGATCTTTATATGTTAATGCAAGTACACGATGAATTGGTATTTGAAGTAAAAGAGTCCACAGTTGATCGATCACAACAAAAAATCCGTCAATTAATGGAACAAAGCATGACCCTAACTGTTCCATTAAAAGTAGACATTGGTATCGGTAATAATTGGGATGAAGCACATTAAATAATAAAATATTATGCAATAAAAATATTGATGCGATGATAAAATTATTTATGAGATAAAGTTGTATGTGTATACATTGTTGATATTTTTGATGTAAATCAAATTCAGCTTTTATTTATGAAATATTAAAATAAATAGTAAGCAAAAATTTTTTACATGAGCAACGTATGAGCAACGTATGAGCAACGTTAAAAGCGTTTTGCTTAAAAGCATGTCTTTTAAAAGACATGCTTTTATATGATATACTAAATGCATCAGAAAATTGTATATAATATACAAAGAGAAGAAATATACTTTGTATCATATCTGATACAAAGTATCATCACTGGTGTAATGTAATAGATATAATCTCTTATTATATCTATTACATGTTTATAATCAGAAGCATACTTATTTAACAAAATAATATTACTGGTTCAGTGAATGTAACTGGTTCAGCCAGTTATCTAACTTGAGTTGTATTTTACAAATACCAATTTTTTTAAATGAAGAAAACATTTCGACTGGTATATTACCAACCATAGTCCTTAATCTATTATTCACTGCAATGACTTGTGTTTTTCGTTTATTTTTTACTAGTTTATCTGCTTTAGTTAACAATACAAGAATTGGAATATTTTTCGCAATAGCCCATGTAATTATTTGAATGTCCATATTATTTAATGGATTACGAATATCCATTGATATTATCAATCCTTTTAAACATTTCCTTTTTTGTAAATATTCACTTAATGCTGTTTGACATTGATGTTTAATTAATGCTGAAACTCTAGCATAGCCATAACCAGGTAAATCAACCAATCTGATGCCCTTTTCAATCTCAAAAAGAGTAATTAACTGTGTTCTTCCTGGATTTTTACTGGTATACGCTAAATTTTTTTGTTGCGTGATCGCATTTAATGCACTAGATTTACCAGCGTTAGAGCGACCAAGAAATGCAATTTCTATACCGTGATCATTTGGTAGCTGATCAATATCAGGGACGCTTATAAAAAATTTTGCTAATCGATAATTATACTTTTTTTTCATCACTGTTTCTTATTATTAATAACTGAAATAGAAAAAATATTTCTGTAAAGAAAATAAATTAAAATAGTGACGATAGCTACATAAAAGTTACATCATTATCCATTAATATAATGATATTAATGGATGTGTATATAAACAATTCTATGAGGTCTAATAGAATGGATAATTTTATGTAATTCGTGTAGTGAAGGACAGTTCTTTACTTGTACTTAGCAAAAGTACAATTGGAGGTACTCAATTTTAGTGAGTACTTTATATAAAAAAACAAAACGTGTACATATTAAAGCATTTTATCAAAAAAAAAATCATATATGCTTAATATCTCTTGTGTTAAGTTCATAAAACTACTAAACATATCATGCTATTAAAAACTACTAATCATACAAAGTTATCAATTATATGATTAGTAGTCGTGTATGATAATTTCTATTATTTATAGAATATCAGTTCTAATAATTAGAAACCATTTTTTAAAAAAAAAATGTAAAAGAACATTACTATCTAATAGTATTAAAGTACTATTTCATCTGAAATTCCTAGTATGATATTGATACTAATATTTGCTTTTTATTAGTCAGTTTAACTTAAACTGACATGTTCAGTCACCGACTATAAGGCAGTTGACAACTCATTGCTAAATGTACAAAGCACCATTACAATAGATGAATGATAATTCAATACAGTAAAACAATAAATTTCTTTCTTTGGTAAAAGAAAGACCAACTAAAGTAATAAAAATTCTTGCTATAGTTACAGCAATCATATCTTTAAATAGCAAAAGATATTTGCTGCTATAGTAGTTAATGTAATGTTTAGTACTTCATGAAAATTAAAATAAGTATATCTTTTGTTATCTTCATCTCAGTGGTAATACATTTCATTTATAATGAAGCAAATTTTCCATTAATGAATAACTGTCTTACTTAAGGTTACAGACTTAAGTAAATTTATGAACTGATTGCTAGATCAGCATAGCTATGCTATATGAATCCTCCTACTTGAGGATAGGAGAGGAAAGAATTATGTGTATACTTATTAAGTAGGAATGTATGTTCCTACCAATTTAATAGGTGCATTCAATTGACTATGATAGAAGAATTAATTTTCTGAAAGAAAATGTATGTCCATCTTTAAAAGATGGATCTTTTTTACATTTAAAGAATTAGAAACTTTTAGTTATAAATTAATTATAACATAATTATCCTGAGCAACCGCTTTTGAACTTTCGCCGCAATGTGTTATTTAAAATTATATTTTTAAATAATTATGATATTATGATGCAAACACGACTCAATGAAATTGAGCATATAAATACAATAGATCCTTCTTAAACTTCTTATTAAGAAGTTTAAGAAGGATCTATTGTATTACTGAAATATATCGATATAACAAAGTCTATCATGATTTATATTTCACCTCAATCTTACTAAACCAATACAAACAAATGAAGTACAATAACCTTGATAGTATATTGATAAGTTATGTAATTCCATGAACTATTCAGTATGGTTAATAGAGCATGGTT
>JAVYJS010000015.1:0-26973 GCA_032378655.1 Candidatus Arsenophonus melophagi
TGAAGAGTATTCATTTAATATTAGAGAATGCGACGTATTAATCTATCTGCACTTATCCTCCTTAAGTGACAGATGAGTTTTCTAATTTTTATTGGATAGCGTTGGATATTTTCAAGTTCTTGATAATGTTTTATTACATGAGTATTTCTTTTTATACATTTTAATTCTTTATTTTTTTGTTGAAGTAGATTTTTTTGTGGGTCATGAATTAATATTGCATTTTCTAAATCTAATCCCCATGCGCGAGGATTGAGGTTATTCCCGGTGAGTAAGTGCCAATTGTTATCTACCCAAATTCCTTTTAAATGATACCCATTATTACCATCTTTCCATAATCTAATAGTTAATTGTTGGCTATCCACGAAGTGTTGTAACCGATAGATAAATCGACGTAGATTAATTTCATATAAATAAGGTAATGCGCTGATAATTGTAAAAGGATTTTCTGGTGGACTATAAAAGTCATTAGCTGTTTTATCACCAATAATAATTTCAATATGTTTTTTGTCATTTAATAATTTACTAATTATACGGGTTAAAATAGTAGGTAAATTAAAATAAGGGGTACAAATAGTTATGTTTGTTTTGGTGCTGTTCATTAAATGCACAATGACTTTATTTAATTCATTTTTTTTTCCTAAACCAATTAGTGGAATTACTGATAATTCTTCATTTGTAGCATTATTTTGCAATTGATAGTAACAACTTTTTAAATGATGTCTAAATTGCTTAATTGAACTTTTAATTTTGGCGTTGCTTTGGCGATGCGCTTGATCCAAGCGTTGTATAGCTGGAGATGATAACAAGCTATTGTCGATTAAATGTTTCATCGTTTCTGCTAGCGGAGCATTGTCTAATATATGGTAGCGATCATAGCGATAACGTTTATCTTGTTGCAGATAAACATCATTTATACTTGCACCAGTATAAAGAACGGTATCATCAAATATGAAGCCTTTTAGATGTAAAACACCTAGCGCCTCACGGGTATTGACAGGGATGCCAAAAATAGCAATATCAGTGCCTGGATGAACCAACGCCATTTGGTAATACCAATCAGCATTGGTTATGTTATTTGTTATGTTTTTTTTTGCACCAATACGACCACGTTGAGCTCGATGCCAGTCAACCATTATTTTAATATCTAATGTCGGTCTTGCTATCTTAGCTTGATATAGTGCATGTAGTATATCGTGTCCTGCATCATCATGTTCGAAATAGAGTACAGTAATATAGATATGCTGGCGAGCAGTTGCAATTTTATCTAATAAAGCTTTACGAAAGCTATCGGCTTTATACAGAGTCACAACACCAGTTGCAGCTTGTGGTAATTTTGCTAATTGTTCAAGATATTGTTGATGCTTGGCTTTTTTTACTTTTGAAAAAATCACAGTGTAAATTTTCTCTTTTTATGACTTCTCTTTATTCTTCAAGAAATAGATTATATACTTTATTTTATTTTAAGTGTATTGAATTAGTGGCGCATGATATCATGAGTTTCATTTTTTGTATCTATTAATCCAAGAGATAATGTGAATGGATTGTTCATTAATTACTTACTACATCACGATCTTATGAGAGAGTGATTATTTTATTGTGCTAGATCTGTATTCAATCCTATCTTGAATTTAAGATAGGATTGAATACTTTGAAATTAATATATGGTAGTTATTATATTTTAGACATGGTATATACTTGTTAAGTATTGCAATAAGTTGCACAATGTTGATGATGCTGGAATATCTATCTAATAGATATTATGCTTGTGTATTAATATTAATTTAATATTAGAGTGCATTATAGCAGTACATTATATTACTTAAAGAGAATATACTCCTACTGCACGAACCAAGTAAATCTGAAATGATTTAATTATATTTTTAAATCGAAATTTAAATAGCAAAAGCTATTTCCAATCATAGTAGAATGGCTGTTATGAGCTGATGCAGCATAAGTAAACGCTTTTTTATCAAAAAGCGCCTTCAAGATTCAGAATAACTCTTGCAATATAATTTTAATAAACAATATTCATTTATGAATAATAACTCTGTTAAATGTAACATATATATCTTTTGATCAGTATGCGAAAGTTGAAAGGTATCTAACTGCAAACGCATCTAACTGTAGAAGACAATTAGATTGCATAAAAGACAATGAATTGTTTAAAGAGAGATTTTCTTCAATTAGAACGGGTAAGTAACCTATATCGGTCAGTGAAGTAAAGCTAAGGCTACTATATTGCGTAATTAAGGATGCTTAATATTACCACTTGATACTATCATACAAAGTTATGAGTCCAGTGTCTCTGGTCAATGACATAAAGCTGATCTGGTAAATAACATAAATAAATAAGCTTGTCACTTATCTTTGTTTAAATTGTTTTTATTTTGTATATTTATCTTTGCTATTTTTACTGAAAAATGTACTGGATATGCTACTAGGTTCATAACTTATGATATTCATTAGTTATCAAGCACCAATATTTTACCATCAAAATAAAGAAAAAAGGTATGTTAGCAGTAGATATTTTATATAAAAAAATAATTATTGCATTATTTAGAGAAATATTATTGATGATGCATTCATATAACTTTTAAATTATACCAGTATAATGATCGATTGATTTATAGGATTAATCATAATGGTAATTTCTTTATAAGATTTTTTATTCTTGCGATTTTAAGTCGAGTTAGTGATTGTGATTACTAACTATTTTGCCTAAAATCACTAACAACAATAATTATTAATCATCATTGTAGATCAAAATTTAATATTAAGACAACCTAGCACTTAGAATGAGTGAATCATTGATTTGATACAAGTGAATATGAAGATCATGATACAGCAAGTATTTGTAGAGAGTTTTGTTTATATGATCTTGCTAAATTAATTAGCAACTATTCCCAAGGTTAGTAATATAAAATTGAAATATATGGAATATGCAGCATCTTATCGTTTTGACTTGAAAAGTAGCATATTTTTTTGGATGTAGTATATGATTACTGGTATTAAATAAAACAAATACAATTCAATATCTAGTGATGTTATCAGAAAGATATTGATGACTTGAAACGTTTAAGTACTAAGTTCTAGCTAACATAGCGTGTACTGAATATTTATTTTCAACTCATTATGCAAACGTTATTTAAATATTTTTAAAATAATATGCAACAAAATATGGATAAATCCTACAAAACACTCTTTAAGCCTATTGCATATTTATCTGGCAATTGTTTATTAACCACCGCTTGGAAAGCGGTGGTTAATAATGGGGCGGCATTATAGCATGATGCAGATTTTTGCAAGGAGCTTCAATGCGAAAATTAAAGTTGATTTTTTTTGTTATTCTTTTCTGGCTACAGCATTCACTTTGGCTTGGTAAAAACGGCGTCTATGATTATTTACGTGTTAAGAATGAAGTGAGAGCGCTAAGGATACTAAATATGACGATTACAGTACGCAACGCACACTTATTTGCTATTATAAATGATTTACAGGAGAGAAATGAAGCTATAGAGGAACGAGCACGCAATGAACTAAGTATGATTAGACCTGGAGAGTCTTTTTATCGTATAGTGAATGAGAAACCCTTTCAAAATCAATAAATTTTATTCATTGATTAATGCTTTTTATATTATCAGACAGCAGATAATTTTAAGATACAAATGCATTATGCGTAATAAATAAAACATAGTAAACGAATAAAACATACAACATAATAAATAAAAGAAAAAATAAAAGAAAAAATGAAAGTAGTCATTCATAAAACGATTTATAACGATGAGTAAATACATTTTGAATCATAAAATACATATTGTTGCTTTAATACCTGCTGCTGGTGTTGGAAGTCGTATGAATGCTGTTTTTCCAAAACAATATCTACAAGTAGCTGGAAAAACAATTATTGAACATAGTATATCTACTTTACTTAAGCATCCTAGAATTTTGAAAATAATTGTCTTATTGAAAAAAGATGACAGTTGTTTTCAACAACTGAATATTGCACAAAATCCAAAAATTACAACAGTCACTGGTGGTTATAAACGAGCTGACTCAGTTTTAGCTGGATTAAATTATTTATCAAATACACTTCAGCAAGATCTTTTTTGGGTTTTAGTACACGATGCAGCTCGCCCTTGCTTACATCAAGCAGATTTAGATAGTATTATTTTTTTTATTGATAGCCAGAAATCTTCTTATGGTGGTATTTTGGCATTACCAGTAAAAGATACTATGAAACGTGCAATACAAGGGAAAATAGATATTAGTCATACCGTTGAACGTAAAGAACTTTGGCATGCGCTGACACCACAATTTTTTCCTTTAACGTTAATTAAAAACTGTTTAACGCAAGCATTAGAACAAAAAGCAGAAATTACCGATGATTCTTCCGCACTTGAATATTGCGGTTACCACCCTCAATTATTAGAAGGTAAAATTGATAATATAAAGGTTACTCAGCCTGACGATCTTCTGTTAGCAGAGTTTTACCTTTCTCGCGCTTTATAATAGTATTGTGGAGTATTGTATGCGGATTGGACATGGATTTGATGTGCATAAATTTGGTGGCGATGGCCCATTGACAATTTGTGGTGTAAAAATTCCTTATGTAAAAGGTTTAATCGCACATTCTGATGGTGATGTTGCTTTGCATGCACTGACTGATGCTATTCTTGGTGCAGCAGCATTAGGAGATATAGGTAAACTCTTTCCTGATACTGATCCTGGGATTAAGAATGTACAAAGCCGTAGTTTGTTACAAGAAGCATATTTACAGACGATCAAAAAAGGATACTGTATCGGTAATCTCGATATCACAATTATTGCACAAGTACCAAAAATACAGTCATACATTACTGATATGCAGAAAAATATAGGACATGATCTTAGTTGTCATATTAATAATATCAATATTAAAGCCACTACGACGGAAGCACTAGGATTTATTGGAAGAAAAGAAGGAATTGCTTGCATAGCTGTCGCCTTATTAGTAAATAAGGATAGTCATGGCTACGATAAAACTTCAATATCTACATTGTAACACGGTTATTAAATGGAGAAAATAAAACTGTCTCTGAAATTGTCCTGGAGGTAAAATCTTGAATTTTGCCTGAAAGTAGTGACGAGCACATTGTGGCTTTCTTAAAAGATTAAGAAAAAATCTCAAGTGTTGGTCAGTCATTATTAGTAATGGAATGAATTTTTATTAGCAAAATCAGAAAAATTTTAACCCCACTAGCTTTAATAAGCTAGTGGGGTTAGTAACTCAAAACTGCTTACTGAATAACAAGTAAGATAAAAGCCATTATAGCGGCTATATAAAATGGCTTTTACAAGCTCCATTGTTGACAATTTAAATAGAAAAGTAGATAATTAATTAAAATACTTTAAAAATAAAGTGTTTAGCTATACTAATAGCTTCTTAGATTAGATAAACAATCAATATATCAAAATATATTGCAGTACCTTATCATTTTATGAGTGCTAATTAATTTAGCATAGTTCCAATTCAATAAAAATCAGTGATTAATAAATGAAGTGATGATCCATTGACTAAATTTATTGCTTATTAGTTTTTGTGTTAATTAGATTGGGGTTATTTAACCCCAATATTTTTTTAAAATAACTAAAAAAATAACTTTTATTTAATTATGCATGGTTATGTGTATAACTTGATTAAGAGAATCATTATCATTTAATATTATTATAGGTAGTGGATACAAGAAAATGATATCGTTTCTCACATAGTAGAAATTGCAATGTGATTTCGCCCAATCTTAATTTTATGAGCTTTGGCAAAATTAGTAGTCATTAATGATGTCTTATATAATTTTTGTGATAAAATTTCTGTTTGTTTATGAATCTATTAATGTTTTATTCAAAATTATCTCTTCATAGGATAAGAAGTATGCATGTTAAGAGCTTAAAAAGCGCAATGCGATGGGCAACTATCTGTATTATAATCAGCAGCCTATTAATAATAGGGTGCTCAAATCAATATAATCCAGCAGCTCCAATTAGTAATGTTCAGGATATTAGCCGCCAGATTAATACTAATCCTATTGTTAATAGATCATCAGGAAGTACTCCAATTTCATCTTCTCCTAAAAATATTTTTTTAAAAAATCAAAATAGTAGTACAAGAAAGCCACTATATCAAATAGTGATACCAGAACATAAAACTAATAACGATAGTATAAAACTTCATAATCGAAATTATGATAATATCCCACAAGGGAGCTATAGTAGTAACACTTACACTGTTAAGCAAGGTGATACTCTGTTTTATATTGCTTGGATAACAGGTAATAATTATCGTGCTTTGGCACAACTTAATAACATTAAGGAACCTGACAGTTTAAGGATTGGCCAGGTGATAAATATTGACCGTCATTTTGCTATTTCTAGAATTGTAACTGCGCATCCTACTCTAAAGACAAGTATTGATTCTCAGTTTACTGTTGTTGATACTGCAGTTATCAACAAGCAAAATTTAGATCATATGTTACCAAGAACAGCTCAGTCATCAACACTTTCTATGCCAACTACAACTATTGTATCTTCTGGTTTTAATGGTAATAGCGTAGTGAATACAGTAGGTAAATGGCAATGGCCAGCCGAAGGGAAAGTAATTGACTCGTTCTCTAATATACGGGGTGGCGGGAATAGAGGTATTGATATCTCCGGATCTCGTGGACAACCTGTTGTTGCAGCGGCAGCAGGTAAAGTAGTTTATTCTGGAAATGCATTGCGTGGATATGGAAATCTTATAATATTAAGACATAATGACGATTATTTAAGTGCTTATGCTCATAATGATACTATATTAGTTCGTGATCAAGAGAATGTTAAGGCAGGACAAAAAATTGCCACCATGGGTAACACAGGTACCAGTTCCGTGAAACTACATTTTGAAATTCGTTATAAAGGAAAATCTGTAAATCCATTGCTTTATATTTCCCAGCAATAATTAGGAATATTAGTTGTAAAATTCTGTTTGTTGCAGCAGGGATTAATCAGTGAATTCTAAGCTAATCTATGCTAAAATTAATGAGCTTACTACTGCGTTTAGGTACGCAGTAGTAAGCTCAAGATGATAATTTCTATTTCATTTAATAGAATGAAATAGAAATTATCATTAAACATGCAATTATGAGTTAGAGTTGTACTATTCTTTTAGCAATTTAATTTTTTAGCAATACGTATTGCTAAAAAATTAAATTGCTATTTTCAAAAAAATCAGCTCACTACATCGATCATTAATCAAGTGTTTAATCTTAATACGCTAAGAATATACAGAACGTGATTCTGTATATATTTTAATAGCTAGATCAATAGTATTGATCATTTGAGTTAAGTTAATTTGAAAGTCATCAATGGATTTTTCTCTAAATAAAAGAGTTAGAAAAGCTTAATTTCCTCATTTTCATGAAGCATTAAATAATCTTAGTATAACATCAGCAAACATAACCTAACCGAAGAAATTGAAGCTCATATATCAATTTTAATGACTGTTTCTTCTTAGAGATCTATGTTACGAGAGTAATCACATCGTGATGTTCTGATACATTTAGATTTAAATTAAATATACTTTCTTCTATTTTAAAAATAGATTAACTTAAAATTATGAGTAAAATAACGGATAATATCATAACTTTAATCTAAGTTATCAGATTTTTAAACAAGTTTCTTTCGGTAACAATCTTTCATATATTAAAATACACCTACCTATTCCATGTATCAAAACGCCTAATTCGATAGGAATTATTCAAAAATATTAGCGGTTTATTATTTTTTACCATACAGATGACCTTTCGAAACAAGATGATCAAACACACAATAAATGCTTATAAAGATCTATATTGAATCAATAATCATGCAAACTACTCCCTATAAGATAGATCCAGTACATCTAGCAATTTTGATCAATCATATAGCAGAATATATGTATTTCTTATTAAGACATTAAACGCCACTCTTTTAAGAGTAATCATTAAAATGTCTCTCCTCTATTTAAATGAAGCGAGACATTGTTAATCTGAGGATAACGTATCACTGGATATAATTTAGGAAAGCCATGAATACTTATTGGAAAGGCAAGATCCATATATCCCCACCGTCTAATTAAAGTTCGTGTGCTATATCTTGTGCATTCAGCGTAGCAAGGTAATTTTGCTTTATCAAGGATATTATTAAATGCACTGAATAAATCATTAACTAAACCTCTACCTCTATATGAGTGTGTTACTGCTAGAAGCGATATATAGTAGTGATCAAATGTTTTTGGATGATGTTGCTCAAGTCCATCTATGAATGTTATAACTTTTGAATAGTGTGATCCGCAAACTGCATGTAGCTGATTATCAATGTTAGCTAATTCTTCTTTTGGTATTACTGCAAGCTCAGGTCGAAAATAGACCAAAACACCAGCATTATTCTTTGTAATAAGAATTCCACCATATTTGTTTGCAAGATTAACATAAATATGAAAAAAATCTCTTAATATATCAATAAGACTTTCCTGATCACTAACAGGAAATATTAGTTTGTGTACTGGTTCTTCTGAAAACGCTGTTGCTAGAATATTACTAGCGATTTCCAGATTTGCAGTTTTTAGATCAGTATTTTTTATGTGCTTACATTTCATGCTTGTTCCTTACAGTTAAATAACATACTTTCATGGTTTAATAAAGCTTATTAATAATTCTTGGAATAGATTAGTAATCTGATATTCATACTTATTCAAATCAAGCTCCAATATGGATTTGTGTAAACTACTTAAATATATTGATACTAACTTTATGATTTTTAAAAAGAACTGTATGAACAGAGAATACAACATCATGCCTATATGACCGCATCACTTACTTGTATCATTCAGTCATACCAGGTAATAACAATACCTTCATTATATCAAGGTATTGCTTAAAGAACAAAGATTACAAAGTAGCCAAAGTAGAGTACAGTGATAGCACAGTTTAGAGAAAGGTGATTCTTATTCTAAATTTTAGATATTGATATCAGTATGAATTCGTATGAATCAGGATTACCAAAAGTCCTTGTATGTTGATGAATTAAAGACTTGCTTAAAGAAATAGATTAATGAATCTATACAACTGTTTTAGATTATTGAAGAGCGGTGATCTGAGAGCTTATCGATTTTGATAAGCTTTATTAATTGCGTTAGTATTTTACTAAAAACTTTCCATGCATTTAATTCCATGCTTCTGCATGCATAAAATTCCTCAATAAAAATCTATTGAACTGTTTTAGCTACAGTTTAAAAATAAACATCTAATGTACTAAATAATGAGTAGTATCCCACTATATCGGCCATAGATTATAGCAAATATTTTACCTTGTGCTATACAGCACACAGAATGAATAATAATGAACCGTTAATGAATGCTATTAAACAATGATATACTCAACTACTATAGCAAGATAGGTTTTTCACAAGATAAGTGTAAAGTCAGGAGCATAAAATTATTTTATTCGTTATTTTAAGCGATAAAATATTACAATTATATAAAAAATTTTTTATGCAATATTTGAATAATAGCTTCTGCTTCTTTATCGGCTACCAGTAAACAAATATTATGACTACTAGCACCATAACAAATCATACGAATCTTATAAGTGGCTAACGCATTAAAAATTTTCTTTCCTAAATCATTTATTTTCAATAGGCTATTGCCTATAATTGCAACTAAGGCCAATCCTTCCTCAATATCTACATGGCATAATTTAGCTAATTCTGTTATTAAAGGCTCCGTTAATAAATTACCATTTGTGTTGGTAGAGCTAGCAGTATTTAGGGTTAAAGCGATCCTAACTTCAGATCTAGTAATAAGATCAACAGAAATACAATGTTGTGATAATAACAACAATACCTCAGCAAGAAACCTATTCGCATATAGCATTTTAAGACTATGCAAAGTAATGAGTATCTGTTTGCGTCGTAGAGTTAATGCTCGGAATTGCGGTGGTTTTTCATTATTAGTACAAATATGGGTACCACCTTCTTCTGGCATTTGGCTTGATCCAACAAATATAGATATACCTGCTCGAATAGCAGGTAACAATGTTGCAGGATGTAAGATTTTTGCACCGAATGAAGCCATTTCGGCTGCTTCATTAAAAGTGATGGATCGAATCGATTTAGCATTATCAACAATACGAGGATCAGCCGTATAAATACCAGCTACATCTGTCCAAATATCAACCTGTGAAAAAGATAACGCTTCTGCGATTAGTGCAGCAGAGTAATCACTACCCCCTCGCCCTAATGTTGTTGTTCGACCCGCTGCATCTTGGCCAATAAAACCTTGAGTTACAATAAGGTTTTCTTGTAGTTTAGGTTGTAAATATTTAGCTGCTAGTCGTTTTAATTGTTGCTGATTAGGTTCAGCCTGGCCAAATTTATCATTGGTCTTCATAATATTACGTACATCAAACCAATATGTTTTTACTCCACATTGCTGTAGAATTTCAGCAAATAGATAGCTTGACATTAGTTCACCATGGCTGACAATTTCATCAATCTCTAGTAAAGTGAAAAATTTTTGTGTTGTAACTTCGGATAAAATAGTCAGCCTTTCTAATAAGAAGTCAATGGTTGACTGAATATTATAGGGTTTGTCTAAACGATTGATTATCGTATATTGTAGCTGACTAATTTGCTTTAGAATCGCTGCACGTTTATGTTTATTAAACACCTTAGTTAGGTTCAGTAGTAGATTAGTAATACCAGACGACGCAGAAAGCACAACAATGCGAACATTTTTATTTTTAATAACGATATTAGCACTTTTGTACATGGCTTCGAAATTGGCAACGCTTGTGCCACCAAACTTGGCAACTACAAATTTTTTATTTGTGCAGATGCTAGATACTGAGTGCATGATGCTATTCCTATACCTTTCAATAGCGAAAATGAATTTACCTTTATCGAGTTATTATCTGAAGGTCAATGTATTTTTAGAAAAAATGATTTTTATTTTTGATACAAGATAACCAATATTATTAATTCGATTTATTGTTGTCGACATAATTAAGTAAATCAGTATAAGAGATTATAAGCAGTTAATGGACTCCACGAATGAGTTAATATCCGATCGTTGGAAGTTATAAATCTGCTTTTAAGAACCGTTTGATCTAAAGAAGATAAGGAATATTTCAATGAAAAATATTAATCCAAGTTTAACAGAAGCATGGCAAGAATTAGAGCAACATTACCAAGATATAAAAAATATTCATCTTCGTGATCTTTTTTCTAATGATGCTGACCGCTTTGATAAATATTCACTTATTTTTAATAACCAAATCTTGGTCGATTTTTCTAAAAATCGAATCACTGATGACACAATGCGTAAATTACTTAATTTAGCAAGAGAAACCAAGTTAAGCTGTGCAATTAACAGCATGTTTTCTGCAGAGAAAATTAATAGAACTGAAGATAGAGCTGTCCTACATATTGCTTTACGTAATCGTAGCAATAGGTCAATAAAGTTTGATGGTATCGATATTATGCCACAAGTTAATGCTGTGTTAGATAAAATGCATTGCTTCAGTGATCGTGTCATTAATGGCGAGTGGAAAGGTTATACTGGCAAAGAAATAACAGATGTCGTCAATATTGGTATTGGCGGCTCAGATCTTGGCCCATGTATGGTCACAGAAGCGCTCAGACCTTACAAAAATCATTTAAATATGCATTTTGTGTCCAATGTTGATGGCAGCCATATCGCCGAAACTTTGCAAAAAGTTAACCCTGAAAGAACACTATTTTTAATCGCCTCCAAAACGTTTACTACTCAAGAGACAATGACTAATGCACTGACTGCTCGAAAATGGTTTTTAGATATCGCCAAGGATACGACTCAAATCTCAAAACATTTTGTTGCTTTATCAACAAATAAACAAGAGGTTGCTGCATTTGGTATTGACATGCACAATATGTTTGAATTTTGGGATTGGGTTGGCGGTCGTTATGCATTGTGGTCTGCCATTGGCCTTTCTATTGTTCTGTCCATTGGATTTCATAATTTTGAGAAACTACTCAGTGGCGCTCATGCAATGGATTGCCATTTTTCTATGGCAACTTTTAAGAATAATATTCCTGTAATATTAGCGTTAATTGGTATTTGGTATAATAATTTTTTTTCTACTGAAACTGAGGCTATTTTACCTTATGATCAATACTTTCATAGGTTTGTAGCTTATGTTCAACAGGTTAATATGGAATCCAATGGTAAAGATGTTGATCGTAATGGAAAAAAAGTGAGTTATCAAACTGGGCCTATTATTTGGGGTGAAGCAGGAACTAATGGTCAACATGCGTTTTATCAGTTAATCCATCAAGGCACGAAACTTATTCCGTGTGATTTTATTGCTCCTGTTCTGAGTCATAATCCGTTAAGTGATCATCACCTTAAATTGATGTCTAATTTTTTTGCTCAAACAGAAGCATTAGCATTTGGCAAAAATCTTCTTGAAACGGAAGCAGAATTTAAAGTATCCGTCCATGATTCGGATACAGTGGCGTCTATTGCACTTTATAAAATCTTCCAAGGTAATCGTCCTAGTAACTCTATCCTGATTAATCAAATTACACCTTATACTTTAGGTGCTTTGATTGCGATGTATGAGCACAAGATTTTTGTACAAGGCGCTATATTAAATATTTTTAGTTTTGATCAATGGGGGGTAGAAATAGGAAAGAAATTAGCCGATCGTATTCTACCTGAACTAACAACACAGACTAAAATTAATAGTCATGATACTTCTACTAATGGATTAATTAATTGTTTTAAAGCGTGGCGCTCATAACTTTTACTAAAGATTTTAACAACAATCTTTGTATCTGATAAATCTCATTCTAGATAAAAACTTTTTGGTAAGATATATTACCATGAGTCATGGATTTAGAGTTAAAATAGCGTATATCTAAATTAATCAATCCTATAAATTCATTCATTGGTTTATTGTGCCAGAAATAAACGTATTTGATTTAAAATATCAGCGAATTATGTTTGATAACTCTATGCGTTGAGTGCTATTTATCAGCGTTTGATAATAAAACTTATCACGACACTTTAGAACGGATTAAATCGTTAGAATTAATAGACTCGATATTTATACAATATCTTTACTAAGATCGTGAGATATTCGTTAAAGACAATCATATGATCATCAATATTTTCTACATATTTATATATGGTTATGTTGACGGACTTTCCTAAAGAGGAAAGATAACAACTATTAACGTAAGTCAATGAATGTATATAAAGAATAATTATTTGTAATGCGCTTATTATGTATACTCTAGTCTACTCTAGACTAGAGTAGTGGTCATGCACTGAACGTTTTGCTAAAAAGCAGATAAAAGATAAAGATCTTTATCCAAGATGAAAAGAAAAACAAAATTACAATTAAATAAATATAGGGCTTATTTTCGCTTAATGCGCATTGATAAACCAATAGGTATTTTGCTATTAATATGGCCAACTTATTGGGGATTATGGTTAGCGAGCCGAGGATTTCCAGATTTTTTTATTTTTTTAGTGTTTACTATCGGAGCCTTTTTGATACGTACTGCAGGTTGTGTTATCAATGATCTTGTGGATAGAAAATTTGATTTTTATGTTTCTAGAACCCGAGAGCGTCCTTTGGTAACAGGTGATATAACAGAAAAAGAAGCTAAGAGACTATTTGTCTCATTGTTCATTATTGCATTTATCTTAGCGTTGAGTTTAAATCAGATGACAATTTATTTATCAGTTATTGGATTGATATTAACTTTGATTTATCCGTTTATCAAACGATTTAGTCATTTTCCACAGGTTGTTCTCGGCACTGCGTTTGGTTGGACCATTCCCATGGCGTATGCAGCAATTATTGAATCCTTGCCATTAGAATGTTGGTTATTGTTTTTGGTAAATATCATTTGGTCTGTTATTTATGACACCCAATATGCTATGGTTGATCGCAGTGATGATATCAAAATTGGTATTAAATCAACTGCAATTATTTTTGCTCGTTTTGATAAATTAATTATTTGTATTTTACAATTCACTTTACTTATGATCCTATTTTATATAGGACATCTACTAGATTTGAATTGGTCTTATTTTACCAGTTTAATACTGGTATTAGGCTTATTTATTCATCAACAAAAACTTATTGCTAACCGTAAACCAGTATTATGTTTTAAAGCATTTAAGTATAACAACTATGTTGGATTAGTGTTATTTATTGGTATTTTATTAAATTTTCTTTAAATATATTCTCTAATTATATTAGAGATCATCTTTTTCTAGGAAACATTGCTAGTGATTAGCATGAAGTATTTGCGATTTAAAATACATTTTTTGCGTTACTATATTGATATATAGATGATTTATTTCAGCAATAACTTGGACTGATCAGTAACGTACTTAACTGCTTTAATTGTTAAGTAACTATTAAAAGATATTAACTTAGCAAGGTAGAAATTTCCTAAAGTCATTATATCTTACACGATTGTAAGATGGACTTGTATATACTTTTATTAAAGTAATTATTTTATTAAAAAGAATTTTAGTTGCATTATTAGTTATTTATTTTTATATATTGAAAGTAAGTAGATATTTTTCAAAAAATTATTTTATAGTTTTATCTATGTTAAAAATGTTTTTTCAAAAAAAAGTTTTATATAATACTAGACATTTAATATATAAAATATAGAGCTTAAATAAGCTTTGCTCTATTTTGTAGAAAGAATATAGAAAAGTACACAGTATTTAACAACGGTATGAGATAACTAAAAACTATTTTTGTTGATTAATTATATAAAAATTGTTTTCATCGTTTAATTATTATTTTCTATAAAATTTCCATAACTGTTATAAATTAACATAATTTAGATATGTTTTAGATGATTAACATAATAGTAAATAATATAGCTATTAGTTGATTCAATTTTATAAATCATTCCTTGTCCTCAAGGCATTCTTGACCATAATAAATAGTTGGTATATTAGCTTAAGGTGTAGGAATTCTAATTAGGTCAAGTAAATCATAAGCGCTTTTGCATCAAAAGCTTTAATAGCATAGGATTCAGCTGCAATAAGGCACCATGTACTGCTCTTATCTTACAAGATAAGAGCAGTACATGGTGCCTTGACATATTGTTAGCTTTAAAAGTATTGCATAATTTTGTTTTATCATGATTTGATCACTACAATATAAGATATTATACTTTAGTGATATCTACTGCATGTATAATGCCAGATATTGTCCTTTCCTTTTCTCTTTTTCTAAAAAAGTCTATACTATATTTTATAGAGATCATTCAACAATTAATTATAACTAGATCATAAAATTTATATATATTATTCTATTTTTTATAGTGTATCACATTATTATATAACCAATAAAAAAAAGTTTTACTTACATGTACTGCATAAAGATATGGATTAATAATAGAATTTTTTATAAAAACATACCTATATTATTCAGATGAATAAATATAGGTATTGTAAATCTATTATTTTCATACTATAATTCATGATTGAAAAATGTTATTCCATACGAATATAATGTTTAAATTTAGTAAGAATAAAATGAAAGTATGAATTTTTATTAAAATTCTTTTATAGAAACATGGTTAGAATGTATTGGCTAACTATTTATGGCATTCATTTATGGCATTGATAGTTTTAATATATTTGAAATAAAAGAAAAGTGATTAAAATCTATATAGTAGCCATCCAGCCTAAGACGTTATTTTACTTGTAATTAATAGGTCTTCAAAGTGCTTAAAAGCAAGCTTTAATATCTTCAAAAGATCAAGGCTTAGATAATTATCTATTTTTAGCAATTGTTGCACTGCTTTAACATTGATTTCAAAACGGATCTTGATTAATCAGCGACGATATAGATACTTAGGTGTCTATAATATAGACTGATACCCTCTTTATACAAAGAGGGTATCTCTAAAATAGACCCTCATCTCCTGTAAAGCTCCAAGAGTTTTACAGGAGATGAGGGTCTGGTCATATCATTGGAATGATCTTGTGTTTTCTGTTTACATGGGCGATTGTAATATAAACAGTTAAGTAATAGGTGATATTGCATTTTTTAGGTTTTTATGGGATAAAACGACCTATAAAGTAAAATGTATTATCAGTTCATAAAATAATGATCAAAACACATTCTTTTCAAGAAGTATGTTTTTAATTAAAATCAAAACATTATAAAACTGTTTTAATAGTCATTACTTTTTTAATATTATTAACTTTTTTATTCAATGATTCCATATCTTTACCGCTTTCTTTTTCTGCTAGAAAAGAAAGCGGTAAGGCAAATTATTTAAAGTATCCACTACATAGTTTATTACTATTATATAGTAATAAACATAACTATTCATAGGATTAAATTAATTAATCAGGTATTGCCTTGCTTACATTACAGTAAAATGTGAAGAAAATAACTATGGTTAAAGCAGCAACATAGTGATCAACTTCAAGCTAAGTGGTAATCAATAAGATTACCACTTAGCTTGAACAACCAGTTGTACGTAATCAATTTGTCTGCATTTTAGTAAGTAAAAGGCAGCGTCCCCCTTTGCGATAATAATCAATATATTCTGTTAGATTTACTTCTTCTTTATAGCTACGCAAGTATATAGCTTATACATTTATACCTTTAAATCACATGTACCTCTGTCTTTTCATTATTTCAGACATGTAATGAGTATTATTTATTTCTTCTAAATCTGACTCTATAAAACCGTATCAACGATTTCAAATGACTGCCTGAAGTTTATGTTATGGATCATGATGTTAGAGATCTTCACTTGCAGTAGTGAAGATCTCTAACATCATGATCAGGGCATTCTAGATGTAGTCATGGTATCCTGATTTTCATGTATCTCTTACAATAGAAGACAATATAGCTTATACATAAGAGGAGTTTTAGCGCTTGGTGTAGCACAATTTATCAGCTGAAAATTAATTATCATAATTGTTATTATGATAATTAATTTTAAATATATTCTGATATATACTGTTTTAAAAATGAAATGCAATTAAAAAAAGATTAATGATAGTTAAACAAGGGATCTGAAATGAGTCATGGGTTAATTTTTGCGTTATTTACTTTTTTGTTTATTGTGACGATTACTCCAGGTCAAAATAATTTATTATTTACGTCATCGGGGGCTCAATATGGTTTGAGGCGTTCGATACCTTTAATGTTTGGTGTAATATTAGGTATCCAAAGTATTCTATTGATTTCAGCTGGAGGACTTGCTGTTGTTTTGTTGGTTTCACCAGTCTTACAAATTATGATGAAACTCATTGGAAGTTTGTATTTATTATGGCTTGCTTGGAAGCTTGCCACATCTTATCATGTGCAACTTAATACCGATTCTCAAGTTGCTAAATCCATTAAATGGTATCAAGTGAGTTTATTACAATTTTTAAACCCAAAGGCATGGATGATGGGATTAGGAGCAGTGAGTAGTTATAGTGTACCTGATAACTATGTTAGCTCAATTTTGATTATAAGTTTTGTTATGTTTATCGTCAATGTAATCGGTGGTTTCATTTGGATTGGCTTTGGTACATTGATTGGTGTTCTACTTCGCGGTAGAAATGCCTGGTTTATTTTTAATATTACAATGAGTATTTTTACTCTTACTTGTATTCCTTTTATTTGGTTGCATTAATAGTAGTGAGTCATTCATGAATATAGATTGGATATAGATTATAGATCAGTATACTTGGAAAGTAGTAGTTTTAAATTTCATTCATGGAATTTTAATTAATCAAAATTGGTCAATAGAAAATTAATGTAATCATTATACATAGATTATCTTCAAGCAGCAGATATTCAGTTACTACATGAATATGGTACTTTAATACTAAATATTAAAGGTATGTTAATGCCTACTAAGTTTATTACTCAACACAGTCATTGCCAGTATTGAGAAATAGGATTAAATCCTTGTATCTTTATTAATAATACCCATTAATGAAATATTAATAGATAATAACACTGCAATCAAAAATTGAGATGCTTTTAGCAATCCATAAAAACGTAAATCAAGAATCAAGTTTTATCTCCTCTCTGAGGAGAGGACGAACAAATAAATGGTTTTTATCGTGATAATTACTTATCACTTTTAATAAGAACATAAGTACACAATATTGTGAATGTGTTTGAGTGAATTTTATTAACTTATTATATTTCATATATACTCAATGTATTTTACTACTAACGACAGTTAGTAGTATTTTATCCTGTATGTCCTTGCTTGTTTTCCTTTTTAAACGGTGATTGATAGTTGGAATATATTTAAAAGGCAGTATGAACATTATTATTTCGTTTCATTATTATTTGGAATGTACTATAATATCTATTAATACAGTTAATGGATATTATTAATAGATACTTATTAAAAGTATTGGTAACAAATCTGAATGATTGAGCTCAGCAGTTGCTGCTCGCACTACAACAATACACGCAGAAAGTTATTGTTTATTACTTTTCCAAAACACATGGAAAACCTGATTTATTTATAATAAATACCTGTATATTTATAAATAAAAATTAATAATAAATATTAAAACTCCATCCTCAAAAATGAGTTTTGCTTAATTCTGTTGATTAAGCATGGAGCATATGGAAGAAGATTATTATTGAATTACATTTACATACCAGAAATACTAGAAATACCAACTTTTATTATATTTTCTGATTTTTCTGAACTATCCATTCTATTTTAACTTTCTATTCATTTTACTGTTTTAGGTAATTATTAATTACTAGATTTATGATGATGGGTGTCAATATTATTTTTACTCTTTTCTAATCGATTTTTTATATTATCGAAATTCTGATTTATGATTAATGCTAGTTTTAATGCTTCTTATCTTTCAGTCATTGCATGCCCTGTTAACATCGTATCTTAATAAGTATTCTTGACGAATTTTTGGTGTGATTGTTTTATTCTTTTTCATTAACTATTTTGTTAACTCTTCAAATTACTATTAAAGGTTAATGCTGATGGTACAAGCTGATTTTGATAAAAAACAAGCAAACTTGTTTTGTTCTTCTTAATAAAAGATCAAGAGCATGAGAAAAACAATTCATTTATTATTAAATGCAATAATAATTATTTTTATATTTATAGTATATCTAAACCTACTAAAGGGGTAAGAAGGGGTAAGTAGGTTCATGAAATATGAGAAGATTAAATGATAAATAAAAACTTATATTAAATTAAATCATATTATTCATCCTCAGCAAAAGCACTAATAAGTTCTTCTATTGGTAATTAGAAAAACTTAAGTTCTAAGATAAGCTAAGGGTAAAAGTGTGCATAGCCTTAGTCTTGACGAATTAAGATGACCATGTTATTGACCTAACATTTCGATCATCATTTTGTCATGTTTGGTTGTAATGCTTTTCTCTAGAAAAGAGAATGCATAGTTATACAAGAAGTCATAACTACTCTTAATCACATATTCAAGAATAGATTTTTAGGCTTTGTATTTTTGTTACTTGAACCAAGTGATGGATCGAGTTTACAGTAATAATGCTTACTTTAAACTCGATTGTTCTTAACGAAGAATAGAATTTAAGATAATTTCTGATTAACTCTATTTTCTGTCCTTATTTGACAGATACTGTAGTATAGTTTAATCATACTAAAGTGCTTGCTTATTGTTTTTGTTTTCGTAGTAAGAAAATGTAATTGTATCACTGTATTTTGATAATACTTTAAATTATTTGTAATGTTAAATGAAATCATAAACGTCTTTAGCATAGATGCTAAAGAAACTTGTGTTCTGTTCACTTGTCGAGTAATTCATTATATAGCTAAAAATACAATTATTATTGATTCAGATTATGAACCTGTTGAATTTCAATCGAATAAGATAAGTATAGAATGTATTCGGAACTTAAGACTTGCTCATTGCTTCATTTATATAGAAGTGCTCATAACTGTATTATGAGCACTTCTATGAAAGAAAGTTACTTTTCAATGAAAATATTATGTTTCTGTATTCACTTATTTCTAGATTAAACATTTTCATTCTTCGAAATAATTAAAAGAACATTCCCCCGCAATGTATTTTTGAAATAAATAACTACCAGAAAATATTGATGCTTGAAGCAGTATAAGGTAGCGTATCCATATACTGATTACAAAAGTTTCTCATTCCCTGAATTAACAGGGTATTTGATTTACTGCTTTAATGCAGTATATGCAGTGTTTTTCGGTAATAATTAATATATAAATAAAAAGTCAATTGAGCACACTAAGGAGCATATTCTTATCTTGAATCTATAAGAACATGGAGATTATGAATCTATAGAATAATGTATTTTATTCTGCTCTATGCTATCTTTCTCCTGAAAGAGAGCATGCTTTTCCTGTGTTTACACCATTAAACCATGGAATTAATATATCTATGCAGTTTTATTTTTGCTTTAGCATGTGTAATCAGGTTATAACAATGTCGATAAAGTTATGTATTTCAATGTATCGCACGTTCTTATATATTGTGTTTTAATTATCTCTGATATTTAACTCAGTAATGTTAACAACATTACTGAGTTAAATATCAGAGATACAGTGATTACAAAAGGCAGAATCAGTTATTGGGTTTACTTATGCTGGTTTTATTTTTTTTTAAAACAATCGATGTTTAAATCTTTATAAATAGTACAACTAACTATTGCATATATTTTAGCTTAGCAATCGTAAAAATGCGGTGTTTGAAGACACGCTTAAGGTACATTGAGTTATATCTGAGAATGTATTTTCTAGCTAAAATGAAAGTCGCGAGGCATTTTAAAAACCATTTTATTGCATATATCGATCAGAAAGTGATTGCCTTAAAGTGATTGCCTTGAGGATTGTGATGAGCTTGTTCATTACTGTGCGATTTATTGATGACTCACCAGATTAGATTTAGATTATGATAATATTTTGACAATGTCAGTACAATTCATACAGTAAAATTACTATGCTGCTAAAGCATATTATTATGCTGACAATCTATAATTATTGCAATCGACATGTTGTATATAAGAATATTATATAAATCTATTTATATATCCTTATCAAGGAAGATAGAGGATAGAGAAAAATATTGCTTTATGATAGATTTTACAAGATTTTAAAAAAATTTTTTAATGTAGCAGTATTTTGAGCATTGATCAATAAACTAAAATCTAAAAACACACGGAAAGCTTAAAGAATAATTTTTAATAGAAAAAATACAATAATAACGAGAACAACAGAAAATGTTGATGAATATAAAATTAATTAACGTACATAGTGGATTGTTATAATCCGTTAAAGATTCGTTTGGTGTTATGTGTTCTCAGTGCAAAACTAAGGATATACTGGATTCTTAGAAAAAGAATGCATTCAAAGACGCTTGAAATAGTTTTTATGATAAACAGTCCCCATCATTAGATGGATCTAAGTTCCTTTAACAAATAACAAAGGAAACAAAGGAAAGGACGGTAAATAGATCTGAGTACATTAGAATAGGTATTTTCAATATACTAAATAAATATTTACTGCTAAGATTGCAGACTACACCATCTCTTTAATTATACAGAGATGGTTAATAGATTAGTTAATGATTTATGTGCCAGTACGCAAATTGATTATGTGTATGATCGTGATTCTTTAATTGTAAATATAGAAAATAACTTGTAGTACATAGCATCTGCAAACATCTTGATGTTAAGTTTAGCTGATAACGCTTATGCTCAGTATAATAAGCATTTAGTATAACCCATACTCAATGTGTCGGTGAGCATTGATGAATTATAAATTAATATGTATTGATTAGCTAAAACTGTGCTAATACTAGTACTAGCACAGTTTTAGTAGAAATGATAATCATGAAAATAATGAGGTGTGTATTATCAAATAAATAGGATGAAAATAAAATAATGGCTTGCTGATTAATAGTCTAACGTTGGTTTTGTAGTTAATGATCAGGCATTTAGATTAAAAAGTTAATAGCAGCAATAAACATATTAAGTATAAGATTAGTCCCTCTAATTAATTATTTACGTAATTATTTTTTTACATATGTTTCATGTTATAAAACAACTATTTTTGTTTATTGAACAACCTATTGTTTGTTGATTAAAAAGTTTATTGGAGGCTTGCATAGTAATTCAATGAAGTGAAATTGCTATTCAAGCGATATTTTTAGTTCGGTTTATTAGTTTCCTATTGTGTTAATGATCTTTTGTTAAACCTATATTAGAATACGCAATAGAGGAAATGCATGTTGCTTGTGATATTTAACATAATAAAAACAAAGTACATGGAAAAACAAAGTACATGGAATTTGTATAAATGCAATTTTTACATTCAAAATATCAATATCATCCTGCTGATCTTAGAAGATTTCTTAACAGAATATTTAAGTGTATATTCAACCTGTTAAAGATAGTGAGTACATAAATGTGTGATGCGCTTTTTAAAAAGTCTTTGACTTATTGCTTATTAGTGACAGGTCCTGCTTATGGAACTCAGAAAGCTATCAGTGCGTGGAGATTCGCAAATGCTTTAATTACAGAAGAACATATATTAAAAACCGTTTTTTTTTATAGAGAAGGTGTATATAACGGTAATCAATTGCTTTCACCGGCCAGCGATGAATTTAATTTACTTATTAGTTGGAAAACCTTGGCACAGCAAACAGGATGTCAATTACATATTTGTATTGCCGCTGCTTTACGACGTGGCATTATCGATGAAACTGAGGCGCAAAATAACGACTTACCTTTTGCTAATTTAGATAAAGATTTTACATTAAGTGGGTTAGGTACCTTGGCACAGGCTATGATTTTTTGTGATCGCACAGTCCAGTTTTAATATGAATATGAAAAAAATAGCTTTTTTATTTATGACAATACCCCATGGAACTTCAAGTGGTCGTGAAGGGCTGGATGCCTTACTGGCAACTTCTTTATTCACTGAAAGAATTGGTGTTTTTTTTATTTCTGATGGTGTTTGTCAGTTATTGGACAAACAGAATCCTAATAAACTCTTTGCACGTAATTATATTGCAACCTATAAATTACTACCATTATATGGTATTCATGACCTCTTTATCTGTAAAGAGGACCTTAAAGCAAGAGGTTTTTCTTCTAGTTGTTGCTTTATTCTACCAGCAACAGTTATTTCTGCTGATAAGCTTAGATCTCACCTAGATGATTATGAGGTAATTCTGACTTTTTAGTTCAGAATATGTTTAGTTAATAGAAGAGTAACATGCTATATACCATTTCTGCTTCTCCGTATTATAGTGACTTTAATGCATTAATTAACTTAGTCACTAATCTAGATGAAGTCCTGTTAATTCAGGATGCTGTTTTAATAGCACATAAAATAGCATGGAACAATAAAGATAATAATTATTTAATACAATTAAGGGAGAAAGGGGTTTATGTTTTTGCTTTACAAGATGATATAGAAGCCAGGGGGCTTATGCCATATGTCTCATCTTATGTCCAACAGATATCTTATATTGATTTTGTACAATTAACGGTAAAACATCTGCAATATTGTTCTTGGTAACTGATGATCCTTTGCATATGTATATTGCTTGACACCTGATTCTCTCCGCAATAAAATTTTTCGTCTTCGTATTTTATTACGATGATAAATAAAAAATTCTCTGCTTAAGAAGCAGAGCACTAGGAGCATTGTGAATGGCAACAATTAATCAGCTTGTTCGAAAACCGCGTATCTCAAAAGTTGTGAAAAGTAACGTTCCAGCACTGGACGCTTGTCCACAAAAACGCGGTGTATGTACTCGCGTTTATACAACTACCCCTAAAAAACCTAATTCAGCACTGCGTAAAGTATGCCGTGTTCGTTTGACCAATGGTTATGAGGTGTCTTCTTATATTGGTGGTGAAGGGCATAATTTGCAGGAACATTCAGTAATTTTAATTCGTGGTGGTCGTGTAAAAGATTTACCGGGTGTACGATATCATACTGTTCGTGGAGCACTTGACTGTTTTGGTGTAAAAGATCGTAAAAAAGGGCGTTCTAAATACGGCACTAAAAAGCCTAAGGCTTAATGGTTTTCGCTGAAAAAGCTAAACATTTATTTTTTTTGATACCAAAGTAAACCTATATAGTTTTGATAACCCTTCACTTAACAATGGAGTATATTAATGCCGCGTCGCCGTGTAATTGGTCAACGTAAAATTTTACCAGACCCAAAGTTTGGGTCAGAATTGTTGGCTAAATTTATTAATATTTTGATGGTAGATGGTAAAAAATCTATTGCAGAAGCAATAGTATATAATGCGCTTAATGTCCTGGCTCAACGAGCTAGGAGAGATCATTTAGCGGCCTTTGAAATAGCCCTAGGCAATGTTCGTCCAACCGTAGAAGTAAAATCGCGTCGTGTTGGAGGTTCTACTTACCAGATTCCTGTTGAAGTACGCCCTGTTCGGCGTAATACATTGGCAATGCGTTGGCTTGTTGAAGCTGCTCGTAAACGCAATGATAAATCAATGGCTTTGCGCTTAGCAAGCGAATTATCTGATGCAGCTGAAAATAAAGGTACTGCCGTTAAAAAACGTGAAGATGTTCATCGTATGGCAGAAGCTAATAAGGCGTTTGCTCACTATCGTTGGTAGCTTTCACTAGTTATGTTTCGTAAAGGCAACATGCCGCGTCCCTGTACGAATTCAATATTCATGAGAGAGGAAAAAATGGCTCGTAAAACTCCCATTACGCATTATCGAAACATTGGTATTAGTGCACATATTGATGCTGGAAAGACTACTACAACTGAGCGTATCTTATTTTACACTGGTGTTAGTCATAAAATAGGCGAAGTGCATGATGGCACAGCAACGATGGATTGGATGGAGCAAGAACAGGAGCGTGGTATTACTATCACGTCAGCTTCAACTACCGCTTTCTGGTCTGGTATGGGTAACCAATTTGATGAATACCGTATCAATGTCATTGATACTCCAGGACACGTTGATTTCACAATTGAAGTAGAACGATCTCTGCGCGTTCTTGATGGTGCAGTAATGGTTTATTGCGCGGTGGGTGGTGTTCAACCGCAATCTGAAACAGTTTGGCGTCAAGCAAATAAGTATCAAATACCGCGTATTGCATTTGTTAATAAGATGGATCGCATGGGCGCTAATTTCTTTCGTGTTGTTGAACAGATCAAAACACGCTTATCGGCAATACCAATTCCACTTCAATTACCTATTGGTGCCGAAGAGTCATTTACTGGTGTTGTTGATTTAGTTAAAATGAAAGCAATTCATTGGAATGATAGCGATCAAGGTATTACGTTCATTTATGAAGATATTCCAGCTAATATGCAAGCTCAAACTGAAGAATGGCATGGTAAGTTAATTGAAGCTGCGGCTGAAACATCAGATGAGTTGATGGAAAAATATTTTATTGGTAAAAAACTGTCTGAAAGTGAAATTAAAAAAGCATTACGTAAGCGTGTATTGAATAATGAAATTATTCTTGTTACATGTGGTTCAGCATTTAAAAATAAAGGCGTTCAAGCTATGTTGGATGCAATTGTTGAATATTTACCTTCACCTACTGATATTCCTGCAATTAAAGGTGTTTTGACTGATGGGAAAAACACTCCAGCAGAACGCTATCCGAGTGATGATAAACCTTTTGCAGCATTAGCATTTAAAATTGCAACTGACCCATTTGTTGGGAATTTAACTTTTTTTCGAGTTTACTCTGGTATTGTCAACTCAGGAGATGCCGTTCTTAACCCAGTTAAAGATAAAAAAGAGCGCTTTGGTCGTATCGTTCAGATGCATGCTAATAAACGTGAAGAAATTAAAGAAGTACGTGCAGGTGATATCGCTGCAGCTATTGGCTTCAAAGATGTAACCACTGGTGATACTCTATGTGCTATAGATGCACCAATTATTTTAGAACGTATGAATTTTCCTCAGCCAGTTATTTCTGTTGCTATTGAACCTAAAACTAAAGCTGATCAAGAAAAAATGGGGGTTGCTTTAGGACGTTTGGCTCAAGAAGATCCATCATTTCGAGTATCTATCGATGAAGAATCAGGGCAAACGATTATTGCTGGTATGGGTGAGTTACATCTTGAAGTATTGGTTGACCGGATGCGTCGTGAATTTAAAGTTGAAGCAAACGTTGGTAAACCGCAAGTAGCATACCGTGAAACTATTCGTAATTCTTTTGAGCAAGAAGGTAAATTTGTTCGTCAGTCTGGTGGACGTGGTCAATTTGGTCATGTATGGATACGCGTTGAACCTTTAGAAGCAGGTCATAAAATTGGTTATGAATTTCATAACGAAATTGTTGGCGGTGTTGTACCTAAAGAGTATATACCTGCAGTGGATAAAGGTATTCAAGAACAGATGAAAAATGGTATTCTAGCTGGCTATCCCATTGTTGATGTCAAAGTAGCATTGTATGATGGCTCCTATCATGAAGTTGATTCTTCAGAAATGGCATTTAAAATTGCAGCCTCTATCGCCTTTAAGGAAGGCTTTATGAAAGCAAGCCCAGTTTTATTAGAGCCAATCATGAAAGTTGAAGTTGAAACGCCTGAAGACTATATGGGTGATGTTATTGGTGATCTCAACCGTCGTAGAGGTATAATTGAAGGTATGGAGAATACGGCTACTGGTACGATAGTGTATGCAAAAGTACCATTATCAGAAATGTTTGGTTATGCTACAGATCTACGTTCACAAACTCAAGGGCGTGCTTCTTACTCCATGGAATTTTTAAAGTATAATGAAGCTCCAAGTAATATTGCTCAAGCAATAATTGAAGCTCGTAAAGTTAAGTAATGAACTTTCAAGTTAACTATGAAATCTGATTCTCTTGAATTATTTAAGAGAACTCTATAAGGAATAGAAAGGAATAGAGTTGTGTCTAAAGAAAAATTTGAA
>JAVYJS010000016.1:0-26952 GCA_032378655.1 Candidatus Arsenophonus melophagi
AGGGGCGTAGTTCAACTGGTTCCGAGTATTTATAAGTTTATAGATCTATATCTATGAACTGATTTTAAGTATAAATACAGAACATGTAACTGTAAGAGGCTAGTTAAATTAGAAAAAAAATACTGGTAAGACTAATATAACCACTTTTAAAAGTGGTTTTTTTTATAAAAGTGTATGTTATGTTGAGTGGGATTATAAAGTATATCTTTTAAATAAATTTAAAAGATAGTAGTTTTTTAAATTTATTTTATTAGCATCTATGAATAAAAATTATTTTTATGAAATTATTTAGAGATAAATGAGGATTATATTATGAATCTTAATAAGATAATCCTCATTAACGAGGATATCAATATAATTAATTTATGGCTCATTTAAAAAAGAGTAAAAAAGAGTTTTTTAGCTCATTATCTATACCTTACATCTTTAAGTTTTATTTTACTATCTCTTGACTCTTTTAGGTAGAGAAGAGATAGTAGTCTCTTGAGAGATAGTAAGAGTATGACTATTATTTGAAGCATGTTCAAAAGAAAAGCGGCAAATAATACCTCAAGCTACCATAGTCGATAAAATGACAGTAACTCTAATTCTAATAATGAGAGAGCTTTTAATTAAGCAACAATTTCTCCTACTCTGTCTCTGTATTTTCTATTTTCACATCAACAGGTATGATATTTACACTGTGTTCATATTTGGTGAACCTTGGTTAGCAAGGTCTTGGTATTCAATGCTCAATCAATGTTTTGGCATTAATTTTCTATTTTTTAATAAACTATGGAACATAATTATATGTACCATAAAACATGGTCCTAATCATGGCAATTATCTAAAATTAATCACCAACCCATGCGCATATAAATATTTACATGATACCAATTTAATCTGTCAATAATAGGAGCACACTAAGCTCTAATAAAACTAGATAGCCAATAATCTTATAATGGTTATATTATAAGACATATCTATCACATGCATGAATCACTGTGGATAGCTGTTATGAATTATTTTGCTATTTGATAATAGTTCTCCCCTTGTTCTGTTAAAAACAAGTAAATTGAATTCTTTGCATGTAATGTTAAGTCTTTACTACTAGATCTTAGTGACTAGTAGTAAATGATTCTACTAATACATAACATAGAAGATTCTGGATCATATCTATAGATCTCAGAATTAATATTCTGATATTAATTTAATTGATAGCAGAAAAACCGCAATATGCATTTATTTTTAGGTATTTTAATTTTTAATTAAATTTCATTGTAGATTTTGTTAAGAAGTTTACTATTACTAATAGTAAACTTCTTACTGCTCAGTGTCTTATTGTAACTATTTTATTTATGTCATCTCAATTTTATAAGAATAGAGAATTTACGATTCTTAAAAGAAGAGTATATAACTTCCAATGATAAAAAGAAGAGTATATAACTTCCAATGATAAAAAGCTAATATTACTTATATTGTATAAAATTTACTTGTCTTAATTATTTAAGAATATTATTAATAACTTTTTATTTTTAAAAAACTACATTGAATTATTTTACTTGATAATACCACATTGCATTCATTATCGAATATCAATAATGATTATTCTATATTTATGGTACTATTAAAAATTTAAAAGAATTATTAAAATTTTAAACAAATAATATTAAAATCGATATTACAAAGAAAATAATGTTCTATTCTGAAACTATTTTTAATAAACAAAATAGGTTCAGAATAGAACATTATTTAGGAAATTTTACCAAAACATTAGTTGGTCTTTGCGCAAGAAACGCAAGCAAAGATAATCGATAATCTAGGAATTCTATAATTGGTTATATGAGTCGAAGTGGATTGTTAAGATATATAGACCTGTAGCATAAATCTTAAGAAGATTAATTGAAAGAATACATCAATGTTGTTAGTAGTTACACGGGATATCAAATTACAACAGTAATAACGCTAGTTTGATCTTGGTAGTTGTAGTTCTGATACATGTGTGTATCGTTAAGTAATCGTTTTATAAAATGAGGTTTTGAGTCACGTTAAGACTAAGTGACTCATTTATTGAATATGGCCAAGTGCAAAAATAACCTTGATTAATTTTAAAAATAACCTTGATTAATTTTTAATATATTGAAATATATTGAAGAAGCATCAATAGAAATCAGCAGCATGAAAGGCTTACTGTATAATAATCATAAATCAATATTGTAGAACCTCTCTTGATACCTTATTTTATTATGCTAACAATTAAAAATTGTAAATTATGTAAAAGTTTTGTATTAACTATATTGGTTTATACTAATTATATTACACATTTCAGAGTTTGCTAAACTCTCTCAAAACTTTCTTTTAATTTCAAGAATTTATTATTAATTTAACCATTAATGTTATCAATAGCAAATGATGTATTGCATTTATACTAAATGCAATACATCATTTGCTATTGATAAGTATTGTCTTAGACAATAACTATAAATAAAGAGATAATAACGATAAATAAAAACTGCACTAAAAGTTATAAAACTAATATTCAGAACATTTTATTTTTTGCTATATATTATGAGATAAATATCTATATCGTTAAAGCAGCAGAATATATTATTTTAATGACTAAAATAATATATTTATCTATCGCATGCTAGGCTCATTATCATTAATACATCACATAAATTAATAAAAGTAGACAATTATATTAATCTAGTTTCATCGATTGATTTGATGTCATCAAATCAATCGATGATGTAGAATAGATAATCGTTATATCTAGAATTTATTTATGAGTGATATATGAGTAACAGGAATTTATGATTTTATCGAGTCTGTAGACTCGATAAAATCATATGTCAGATGTAAAATTCAGCTGAATTACCTATATTTTGGTACCGAAGGCCGGACTCGAACCGGCACACCAAAGGTAGTTGATTTTGAATCAACTGCGTCTACCAATTTCGCCACTTCGGCAGAGAAGAAAAACTGTTGAAAACATCGTTATTATAATTGTCATTTCTTTATGTACAACTGTTATTACTTGACTGTATGTATAAGTGCTTAATAAGCAACTATTTTATTTGGTATTTAGAATTTTATTCTATGGTTTTTAGAGAATCATCACACTCTTGTAGAGTTATAGCTAAGTTTCTATACCTTTCATAGAACAATCGATTTTAGCTGATTGTCGTTGGTGATCTGTGAAGTGGGTATTCTATTCATATGTTTAAAAATTTTTCAAAGTGACAAGAAGTAAAGTTTTATTATCTATTTCATTATTATACTTTTATCTTTTTATTAAAAATGTCAATTATGTCATTGTTCTGATTAATGAACAGATTGTATGGTAGCCAGCATTGCCTTTTCGGGAATACTGGCTATAAATTGTAAATAACAATTAATCAATTACTAGATCAGCTAATTAAATTGCATTAATATTGTGAACCATCCTCTTTTGTTTATACTCTCTTACAGAGTACGATTTAGGTTTACGATTCTTAAATCGAAGTATAATTATAGCTAAAATTCAAGATAATCTTAAAGATGTCTAGCTAATACTATTATTATAACTACGAATTTTTAACTTTATTCAATATTGTATTCTCGTAGAGAATAATTATTCTCTCAGCTTTTTAGCCTTGACAATCAGTAACTTATAATAATCATAGCTCTAATTGAGCTGAATGCGGATTAGGGCATTATCAAGAGCTTAAGGTAATCGGTATTATAAATAACATAGTTAAGTGTTGCTTTCATAACAAACCATTGATTGGTAAAATAGTATTAGTTTTATTATATTGACTGTTTTTATTAAACAGCAGATTACATGATAATAGAATATACATGAGCATATTCATGGAGCATAGTTAATGCATGATATTACTGATAATAAATCAAACTTCATTAGTTCATTTCAAGAATAAATTATTGCAGCTAGTAGAGCAGATTGTTGTTTACGGAGGTTTTAAAAAATGATTTAGGATAAAATTAAATGGTGTACAATAAAAATTATTTAGAATAGTGCTAAAAATAATTTAAGTGGATGTATGATCTACTTCATCATAGATCATGATGATATGTATGATAGCGTTATGCAACGCTATTAGCAGAGTGTTTTAAAAAAATATGTTTTTAGGAATTTACAGGCGGTATCCTAATCGCATAACCACCGATATATAATATACTAACAAGGTTGTTGTGCTTACAAGTTTTGCTTTATTCAATCAAAGCCGCTAGAATATAGCTTTTATTTTTTTTATTCATTTTTACTAAATTGAAAATGGAGTACTTTCTTTCTTGTAAAGAAAGGTAGATTTTAACTGTAGATATTATTGTGAATATCAATACCAAGAGAGTTGATATGTTATGTTAGATCTTTATGATCTGTATAAGTCAAGTTAGTTTTCAAACTTGTCTTTTATTGACATTACAATAACGTTAGAGGATTACGCGAATGGTTTTCGGCAAACCACATACAGAACCTATTCTTGAATGGTTTTTGTCACACTGCCATATTCACAAATATCCACCTAAAAGTATGCTTATTCATCAGGGCGAAAAAGCAGAAACCCTCTATTATATAGTAAAAGGCTCTGTCGCTGTTTTGATTAAAGATGAAGAAGGAAAAGAGATGATTCTTTCTTACCTCAATCAAGGGGACTTTATTGGTGAGCTGGGATTATTTCAGGAAACCCAAGAACGAACAGCTTGGGTAAGAGCTAAAAGCACTTGTGAAGTCGCTGAAATCTTTTATAAAAAATTCCGTCAATTAATGCAGATAAATCCTGATATCTTAATGCGATTATCGGCCCAGATGGCCAAACGCTTACAAACAACTTCTGAAAAAGTTGGTAATCTTGCTTTTTTAGATGTTACAGGACGTATTGCACAAACATTATTAAATTTAGCAAAACAACCTGATGCGATGACCCATCCAGATGGGATGCAAATTAAAATTACACGTCAAGAGATAGGTCAAATAGTGGGATGTTCACGAGAAACAGTAGGACGTATCTTAAAAATACTTGAAAATCAAAATCTGATTTCTGCTCATGGTAAAACCATTGTTGTTTACGGTACACGTTAAAATTCTATAAACCAGTATCTGGGAATACACTGGTTTTATAGGGACAAAATCCACATTATTAATAATAATTCTAACTGCTTCATTTACTAATGATGCTTTAACGCTCTAAAAGTAAAAAGAAAGTCTCTTAGAATAAACAAGAGCACTGGATATTCATAAAACTATTCAATACATTATAGCGTAGATTAAATATCTAACTTTCTAACGCCTCTTAATCCTTGATTTATCAAGCAGTAACTTGATGGCCATTATGACTTGTTATCTGCGCCTAAAATATGATCACTGATACTCATATGAGTACTTTTAGTAAAAGTTCACAAACATGTTCATGATTATCTATCAATAATACTCAAATACTTACCTTTCGATCGAAAGTAATATCAAATATTTTAATAATTTTATATAGATTTCCTACTATGAACTATTCACTGTATTAAAGTACAGCTCGAAAAGCTATGTTAAGCTAAAAGCTATGTTAAGCTATATAATAGCCATGATTCAAGCTATGATATTAATAGCTAAACTGAAACGCATTATTGAGAAATTAATAATTTATGAAATTCTGTAATAACTCATGCCCCGCTTCACTCAAGATACTTTCTGGATGAAACTGAACACCTTCAATAGGTAATGTTTTATGTTTAATACCCATGATTTCATCAATATTTCCATCATGTAGTGTCCATGCAGTTACTTCAAAAATTGCTGGTAATGTTCTAGCATCAATTACTAAAGAATGATAACGAGCCACCTGTAATGCACGCCTTAATCCCTTAAGGATCCCCTGTTGATTATGATGAATGACTGATACTTTACCATGTATTACTTCTCTTGCTTGAATAATAGAAGCACCAAAAGCCTGCCCAATTGCTTGGTGCCCAAGGCAAATACCTAAAATTGGGATTTTTCCTGCAAAATAGGATATTATTTCTAGGGAAATGCCAGACTTATTTGGGTTGCATGGGCCTGGTGAAATTACTAAATGCGTTGGCGCTAATATTTCTATCTCAGAAATAGTTATTGCATCATTGCGCTTAACTAGCACATAAGCCCCTAATTCACATAGATATTGATAAAGGTTATAGGTAAACGAATCATAGTTATCAACTATTAAAATCATAATGAGCTATCCAAATCATTTTATAGGAATAATCCCTTAATTTTAAGGATTTAAAATTAAGGGATTAAAATTAAGGTAAATTGCATAGAGTATAATACTATAACAATAAAGTTAATTAACATGTCATAACAGCAGAAAATAACTTGTAAAATCAATAACAATGATTTTTAAAAATCATCAATAACCTTGTTGAATAGATAGAGCTTTAAGTGATCATTGGCTGTGATGATTGTTATCGTGCTAACTGAGATTATTACGATCATGCTAATATGAGCCTATAAGTAGTAGATATGATGTATTAAATAGCAGTAAGAATGATCCAATATCCTTGATGTGTTACCGATGTAAACATAAGTATTGCTGTAATCCATTTACTGTATTCAATAAATCAAAATTAGCTTGAGATAAAATCTCATCGTTTATGCCTATACCAGGCAAATTAACACTAATAAAGAATGTTAATTTACTATTAGTAAAAACACTATTTTGAGGAAGCATGGGTATTTGATAAAGCTTGTATAAGACTGGGACATTGTAATGATGTATTAATATACATCGGTTAGTAGATCCTGATCATAGATTTAGTCATAAAATTTTAAAGATTACTTCGGTTTTAGGAACAATACCATCGGTCACTAACCTATTTAGCGATATAATGCGTTGATCATATCAAGTCATAAATTTTTTTAACTTAATTTCAGGATAATTATGAGTAGCAAAAACACGGCTAAGATTCGTCAAACATTTCTTAACTTTTTTCATACTAAAGGGCACGAAATTGTACCTAGTAGTTCATTAGTACCCAATAATGACCAGACATTATTGTTTACTAATGCAGGAATGAACCAATTTAAAAATGTTTTCTTAGGCTCACATAAAATGGCTTATTCTAGAGCCACAACCGTGCAACGTTGCATGCGTGCTGGAGGAAAACATAATGATTTAGAGAATGTTGGTTATACTGAACGCCATCATACATTTTTTGAAATGTTAGGTAATTTCAGTTTTGGCGATTATTTTAAGAAAGAGGCAATCAAATATGCTTGGGAACTGTTAACTAGTAAACAATGGTTTAATTTAGCAAAAGAGCGCCTTTTAGTTACTGTTTATCATACTGATCATGAAACTTATAATATTTGGCAAGAAGACATTGGTATTCCTGAGGAACGCATTATTCGGATAGGTGATAATAATGGAGTACCTTATGCCTCTGACAATTTTTGGCAAATGGGGTATTCAGGACCTTGTGGCCCTTGTACAGAAATCTTTTATGATCATGGAGAACATGTTTTAGGTGGGCTACCAGGCTCACCGGATGAAGATGGTGATCGATATATTGAAATATGGAATATTGTTTTTATTCAATTTAATCGCCAGTTTGATGGTAGCTTGATAGCACTTTCAACGCCGTCTGTTGATACTGGTATGGGACTTGAGCGTATTGCAGCTGTATTGCAAAATGTTAACTCCAATTACGAGATTGATATATTTCGTCAGTTAATTACTTCTATTGCTCAAGTGATTACTTTATCCGATAAATCTTTATCAGATATGGATACTAAATCATTACGGGTTATCGCTGATCATATTCGCGCTAGTGTTTTTCTTATTGGAGAAGGTGTATTTCCTGTTAATGAAGGACGTGGTTATGTATTGCGTCGGATAATCCGACGCGCGGTTCGTCATGGATATATGTTAGGAGCAAAAGAAACATTTTACTATAAATTAGTGGCGCCATTAATTCAGATCATGGGTAGCGCAGCCGATGACCTTAAATTGCAACAAGTGAAAATTGAAACAATATTAAAAAACGAAGAGGAACAATTTACTCGTACTTTAGCGCATGGATTACAATTATTAGATCATGAATTAGAACGATTACAAGGGGATACTTTATCAGGTGAAATCGCATTCCGTCTCTATGATACTTATGGGTTTCCCTTTGATCTAACCGCCGATGTTTGTCATGAACGTAATATTAATGTTGATGAGTTAGGTTTTAATGCAGCACTAAAGGAACAAAGATATCGAGCTCGAAAATCTAGTAGATTTATGGCTGATTCTCTTAATGTTATACAAGTAAATAGTCATAGTGAATTTTCAGGCTATGAAAGTAACAATCAGCAAGCTAAAGTAACGGCTATTTTTTATCATGAAAAGCCTGTAAATGTGTTAAATCAAGGTGAGCCAGGAGTTATTTTTCTGGATAAAACATCTTTTTATGCTGAATCAGGTGGACAAGTTGGCGATAGCGGTATGCTTAGCAATAATGACGGAAACTTTACTGTGTTTGATACACAAAAATATGCTAAAGCAATTGGACACATTGGAAAAGTGTTAAGTGGATCAATAGCGGTCAATGATTTAGTTGAAGCAAAAATTGATATTAAACGTCGACATGCTATTTGTCTTAACCATTCTGCTACCCATTTATTGCATGCTACTTTGCGCTATGTATTGGGAGAGCACGTTATCCAAAAGGGATCATTAGTGAATGAGAAATATTTGCGTTTTGATTTTTCTCATTTTACGGCAATAACGTCTACGCAAATTCGCCACATTGAAGATATCGTCAATTATCAAATTCGTAGTAATAATCCTATTATAACAACATTAATGGATTTAAAGACGGCAAAAACAAAAGGGATTATAGCGTTTATTGATAAACAATATGATTCTCAGGTACGCGTTTTAAGTATAGGAGATTTTTCAATTGAATTGTGTGGTGGTACTCATGCTAATCGAACTGGTGATATAGGATTATTTTGCATTAGTAATGAATCAAGTATAGCAGCTGGAGTACGTCGGATTGAAGCAATAACCGGACAAACTGCTATAGATGCGGTACACCAGAAAACCCAATTATTAGTAGAAATTGGTCAACTAATAAAAGGTAATTCTGATAGTCTAATAAAAAAAATTAAAGCAACTTTGGAACAAGTTAAGATTTTAGAAAAATCCTTAAATCAATTCCAATACCAGAAAGCAGCGCAAGAAAGCATATTTTTAATTCAGAATGTGCAAAAAATAAATGGAGTTAACTTATTGGTGAATCAATTAAATAATACTGAACCTAAACAGTTGCGTATTATTATTGACAACTTAAAGAATCAATTAAAAACAGCAATTATTGTGCTTGCTACTATCAGAAATGATAAAGTCAGTCTCGTTGTTGGTGTAACAGATAATTTGACAGCTAAAATAAAAGCTAATGATTTAATTTTATTTTTAGCGAAGCAAATAGGTGGAAAAGGGGGAGGTCGCTCAGATATGGCTCAAGCTGGAAGCTACAATATAAAAGAACTTTCTACTGCATTAGCTTCAGTAGAAGAGTGGGTGAGTACATATTTATCTTAATTCATATTTGTCTTGAATTAAGCATTCGAGTTTATTTGTGAATGAACTAAGTAAAAAATATATTTTTAGCTACATTATTTGTATAATAATTCCTGTAGGTGAAATCATTAGTTGATTATCGTTACTTTAGGTTTTCACAGTGTATGATGGATCATACCATGGAAACTCAGAGATCCGGGTCTTTTAATTTTCAAGGAGCACAGAATGCTTATTCTGACTCGTCGAGTTGGTGAATCGCTCATAATAGGCGATGGGGTAACAGTAACAGTGCTTGGGGTAAAAGGCAACCAAGTACGTTTAGGGGTCAAGGCACCCAGAAATGTCTCTGTTCACCGTGAAGAAATTTATCAACGGATCAAAGCTGAAAAAATGTATCCAAATAATCGGTAATTTTTAATTAATCGCTTATTCTTAAGCGTATTCCATTTATTTTAAAATATGGATGTTATTTCTTATTGTTATCTATTTCTAGATAGAACTAGCAAGGCTAAGTGCCAATAAATCGAATTCAATAGATTATCATCTATTGAATTCTTACTATTTTACAACTTTTGTAAAACAAAAAATTTTATAATTCAACTAGTTAATATCAATGCATATTACATACTCTATGAATAGAGTAGTCATTATTAATAAGCATGAGACTATAAAAGAAAATACTTTGGTGACATATCCTTAAAGGATAATAAAATTATATTATTCTGTTTTCTTTTAATACTCCTCTTTCTGAGTTTTTTCTATAAAAACCATATTATTTTATTACTTTTATCATATTATTTTATTACTTTTGTTAAAGTACTCCTATTGATTGTGGAGTATGCAAAAACTATAAAAAAGTAAAAGGTTGGAAAATGATTTGACTTATAAGTCTAAAAAAGTAAGATAAATGCTACTTAACCTGGCAGTAGTTTATATTTTTGTTATTATTCAACGGTGAGATGGCCGAGTGGCTGAAGGCACTCCCCTGCTAAGGGAGTATGTGGTTAACAGCTGCATCGAGGGTTCAAATCCCTCTCTCACCGCCATTTAAATGAAAAGCGCATCCATAGCTCAGATGGATAGAGTACTCGGCTACGAACCGAGCGGTCGGAGGTTCGAATCCTCCTGGATGCGCCACAAAAACCCTGTCGTCAATTGACAGGGTTTTGTTTTGTAATGAACAATCTTTTAATAAGATAACTGCTTACTTTAATCATTATTCCAATGATTAAAAATGATTGCAACAAGACGGAGGTGCTTTCAGTTTTTACTAATAAAATTTATTTATAACAATTCTAAACAGATAACGGGAGGTTGATGTGATCCCGAGTGTATCAAAAGCGCTATCATTGTTAGAAGCACGCCCTAATATTATACATGGCCTTCGTCGAGGCATTGAACGTGAAACATTGCGAATTACAACTAGAGGAGAGTTGGCTACATCACCACATCCAGATAGCTTAGGCAAAGCATTAACACATCCATGGATCACAACTGACTTTGCCGAAGCTTTGTTAGAATTTATTACTCCTGTTGATAATAATATTAAGCATGTTCTAGCATTTTTAAGAGATCTGCATCGTTATACAGTACGTCATCTTGATCAGGAATTGATGTGGCCATTGAGTATGCCTTGTTTTATAGAGCATCAGGATCAAATTAAACTTGCTCAATATGGTATTTCTAATATTGGCCGTTTTAAAACTTTATATCGGGAAGGATTAAAGAATCGTTATGGTTCGTTAATGCAAATAATTGCTGGAATCCATTATAATTTTTCTTTCCCAATTGAATTTTGGCAAGCATTGATTGGGATTAAAGATGCTGTAAGTGGTAAGGAGAAAATTTCTGCTGGTTACTTTCGACTCATCCGTAATTATTACCGTTTTGGCTGGGTGATCCCCTATTTATTTGGGGCATCACCAGCAATTTGCGGTTCTTTTTTACAAGGTAAAACTAAACATTTGCCATTTGAAAAAACACAACAAGGGACCTACTATCTACCTTATGCCACATCATTACGAATGAGTGATTTAGGGTATACTAACAAATGCCAAAGTGATCTAAAAATTACCTTTAATAATCTATCAACTTATATTTCTGAACTGAAAAAAGCAATAAACCAGCCATCTCCTGAATTTACAAAATTAGGTTTATATAATAAAGATGGTACATATTTGCAGTTAAATGCTAATATTTTGCAAATTGAAAATGAATTATATATGCCAATTCGTCCAAAGAGAATGATAATTGGCGAAGAGTCTCCATCAGATGCCCTCTTAAAAAGAGGGATTGAATATGTTGAAATTAGAGCTTTGGATGTTAATCCATTTACTGCTATTGGTATCAATGAAGCTCAAATCCATTTTCTTGATCTCTTTTTAATCTGGTGTGTATTAGCAGATGCACCTCTAATGGATGAAAAAGAATTGCATTGTTGCCGAAAAAATTGGAATAGAGTGATTCTTGAAGGCCGTAATCCTGGACAAGTTATTGCTGTTGCTTCTGGTAAATCCATGAGGCCTTTAAAAGAAGTAGGACAAATATTATTTGATGATTTAATGAGAGTTGCAGATGTGTTAGATATTAGTGGTAATAGCCGGTATCGCGAAATTTGCTTTCAATTGCAAGTAATGTTTGAGAATCCAGAACTGACTTATTCTGGAAAAATGTTATCGTCAATCATTCAAACAAATGTTAGTCAATATGGTTTGCAATTGGCTAAAAGATATCATCAACAATTAAGTAATCAACCTTATGAAGTAATAACGGACAGTGAATTTACTTGTGTTCGTCATGCTTCAATTCAACAAGAATTAGCAATTGTACAAGCAGATAAGATAAGCTTTGAGCGTTACCTGAAACAATATTCCAGGTAACGCTCAAAGAAAATGGCCAATGCAGTGGAAAAAAATCTTTAGACAGTAGAACGAAAACATTCTTACATTCTTATATAGATCAAGGTAAGTGTATAGATTTAGGTAAGTGAGATACAAATGTCAGTAAGATAAAAGTTCCATTTTTATAAAAAAATCATTTTGAGGTTAGCGTAATGCCAAAGCTCGATAGCTTTATGGTTGATCATACAAAAATGAAAGCACCTGCAGTACGTATTGTTAAAAGTATGAAGACTCTACATGGTGATATCATTACAGTATTTGATCTTCGTTTTTGCGTGCCAAACAAACAGATATTAACTGAGAAAGGCATTCATACATTAGAACATTTATTTGCTGGTTTGATGCGTCATTACCTTAATAGTAGTGATATAGAAATAATTGATATTTCCCCAATGGGTTGTAGGACAGGATTTTATATGAGTCTCATTGGGAAACCTAATGAAGAATGTGTTGCTGAAGCCTGGAAAATGGCCATGCAAGATGTACTGAAGGTACAACATCAAACTCAACTTCATGAGTTAAATGAATATCAGTGCGGAGCTTATACTATGCATTCTTTAACTGAAGCAAAGGAGATTGCAAGAAATATTATTGAACGCGGTATTCTTATTACTAAGAATACCGAACTGATATTGCTAAAAGATAAGTTCAATTAGCACTCTTTTATAAAGAGATTTGTAAGATGATAAAGTTATAAACAACTAGGATAACTTTTATTCCCTAACAAGTGAGATCAATACGCATTGCTCTCACTTGTTTAATCACATTACCATGAATAGCTAATACTTCAAAACGATACTTACCTATTAAAATTTCAGTATTTATCATTGGGATATCACCCAGCTCTTCTAATAATAACCCATTGATAGTTCTAGCACCATTAATCGGTAAGTGCCAATTAAGCGCTTTATTAATTTCTCGTATATTAGTTGTGCCATCAATTAATACAGACCCATCGCCTTGTGGTAAAACTTCTTCATCTAGACTGGGAGACATAGAAGTTGTAAAATCACCAACAATCTCTTCAAGAATATCTTCTACCGTTACAAGTCCTTGAATATCACCATATTCATCAACAATAATTCCTGCTTTTGCATTGTTACGTTGAAATTTTATTAGTTGTATATTTAATGGTGTACTTTTAGGAATAAAATACACTTTATCAGCAGCTCTAATAAGATTTTGCTTATTAAATTCTTTCTTTTCTACCATTAACCGATAGGCTTCACGAACACGCAACATGCCTATAATATCATCAAGGGTATCTCGGTAAAGAACAATTCTACCGTGCGGTGAGTGTGTTAATTGACGAATAATTGATTTCCATTCGCTATTAACATCAATACCAACAATTTCATTACGTGGAACCATAATATCTCCAATAGTAACTTTTTCTAAATCTAAGATTGAGATCAACATATCCTGATTACGGCGAGAAAGCTTACTTTTAGATTCATTTACAATTGTACGTAATTCATCTTTGCTAATTGCATAGCTACTTATCATAGGCTCTCTAATACCTAAGATCTGCATACATATAAGCGTAATAGTGTTAAATAACCAAACAACAGGTAACATTAATTTCTGTAAGCATTGTAGCAGAATACTGCTAGGAAAAGCTATTTTTTCTGGATAGAGCGTTGCCATAGTCTTTGGTAAGACTTCGGCAAATACTAGGATCACAAAAGTTAAGATACCAGTCGCAACAGCAACACCAACATCACCGTAAAGTCTCATACCAACAATGGTTGTTATCGATGAGGCCAAAATATTAATCAAATTATTACCAATTAAAATAAGACTAATGAGACGATCAGGCTGTTTTAATAGTGATTCAACGCGACGAGCAGCTCGATGGCCATTTTTTACTAAATGGCGTAATCGATATCGATTAAGAGTCATCATTCCCGTTTCTGAAGCAGAAAAATAGGCTGATAAAATAATCATAACTATCAGTATGATTATTAAAGTACTAGTTGACACTTGCTCCAAAGTAACATTCCTATTCTATTTATTAGTAAAGTGTAAATAAGTTAAAACCAATGGTTACTATATGTAGTAACCATTGGTTTTAAACAAGCTAATTTAAAATAAAGATGCGAATTAGATTTAAAAAATGCTAATTAAATTGAATATGATAACCTTTTTGATTTACTTGTCATGATGGAAAGTCGCTCCATATTAGATTGAGGTAAATAAACCAAGTAAAATAGATAAAATAGCTTTATAAAAGCTGTATTTTTATTGAAATTTATACATAACAATCACTTCTGTACTCAATGTACAGGGTGAATAAATTACCTTTATTAAAATCATGGTGGAACAATTTTATGTTCCATTAGCTATATCATTGTGTATATCCTGAACAAATTTTAATTTTTTAATTGGTAATTCAACAAACTACTTGTATGACATATAAAACAGCAAGAATCAGAATTACATAGCCTAATCATACTCAAAAGATATACTATGAAATAGTCACGCTTACTTCTAAGCGGTCATGAAATTACCTGAAAATAATGATTACTCATACCATATTGGTAATATATATACCATTACCTGATCATTAGCGGTAACCAAAATCGCTATTACAGACAACTGTGACAAGATTGATACTAATTAATAATTTATAACAGAGCTAACATAAAACAATGTTTTTAATACAATTCTATTACTTAGCAGCACAATAATGGCTAACTAAGAATTAGCCTCACATAATTGTTACTAAATATTGTTACTAACTAAACTTAGCATAATCACTGGCACCTTGAATAGATCTCCATTAGGAGAAGTGAAAATTCTGATACAAATTTGTTTATTACTCATTTTATTAATATGAGTAATCTAGTATGGCGGTTGCCAGAATCATATCCAACTTTTGCTACTATGCTCATAAAACTCAATACAGCGATTGCATTATCATCGTTTTGTAGTCAACATAATTAATAAAAGATCCCATTAACAGAATGGAGTAAAAACATGTTTGATAATTTAACGAATAGACTTTCGCGTGCATTACGAAATATTCGTGGACAAGGAAGATTAACTGAAGATAATATTAAAGAAACATTACGTGAAGTTCGTATGGCACTTTTAGAAGCAGATGTTGCTTTGCCAGTTGTACGCAACTTTATTCAATCAGTCAAAGAAAGATCAGAAGGTCAAGAGGTTAATACAAGTCTGACTCCAGGGCAAGTATTCGTTAAAATTGTACAAAATGAGCTCACTCAAGTCATGATGGATGATGAGAACAGCTCTTTAAATTTAACCATACAACCTCCAGCTGTTATTCTTATTGTAGGGTTGCAAGGTTCAGGTAAAACCACCACTGTAGCTAAATTAGGTAAAATCTTAAAAGAAAAACAGAAGAAAAAAATTTTAGTCGCTTCTGCTGATATTTATCGACCTGCTGCCATTAAGCAATTAGAAACATTCTCAAAAATAGTAGGGATTGATTTCTTTCCATCCGCTGACAGCGAGAACCCAATTAACATTGCTACTAATGCATTACAGCACGCAAAACTAAAATTTTATGATGTGCTCATCATCGATACTGCCGGGTGCTTGCATATTGATACAGATATGATGAAAGAGATTCAGGCAATCTATTATGCTATTAATCCAATTGAAACTTTATTTATTGTTGATGCAATGACTGGGCAAGATGCTGCTAATACCGCTAAGTCTTTTAATGAAATACTGATATTAACCGGGATTATATTAACAAAAATTGATGGCGACACTCGCGGCGGCGCTGCATTATCAATGCGCTACATTACAGGAAAACCAATTAAATTTTTGGGAACAGGAGAGAAAATTGATCGATTAGAGCCTTTTTATCCTGATAGGATTGCTGCTCGTATTCTTGGTATGGGAGATGTCTTATCGCTCATTGAAGAGATCGAGAGCAACCTGGATCATAAGAAGGCAGCAAAGCTTGCTCATAAACTGCAAGCTGGCAATAGTTTTGATCTAAATGATTTTCGTGAGCATCTTAAACAGATACGTAAGATAGGCGGTATCGGTAGTATTTTAAGTAAAATACCTAGTATATTTGCAGTTTCTAATACGGTTAAGTCGAAAATGGATGATAAAGTATTGATCGGAATGGAGGCGATTATTAGCTCAATGACAACTAAAGAACGAAAAAATCCTGAAATTATCAAAGGATCGCGAAAGAGGCGTATTGCAGCTGGTTCTGGAAAAAAGGTACAGGATGTTAACCAGCTCCTTAAAGAATTTGATAATATAAAACGCCTGATGAACCAAATCAAAAAACACGGATTATCTCATTTCATGCGTGGCATGAAAGGGATAATGCCTATCAAATTTCCTGGGACTTAACAACTAATATTTAATAAATAATTCATACTTTTTATTGCTTGTATCTTGAAAAGATAATAAAATTTTAGAAGTTTATAACATTAGATCCAATCTTTGATTGAGTTTGGTAATTTTGTGCATTCATGAGGATGTTATGGTAACAATTCGTTTAGCTCGTGGTGGCGCCAAAAAGCGTCCGTTTTATCAAATAGTTGTTACAGATAGTCGTAATGCACGTGATGGTCGCTTTCTTGAGCGTATTGGATTTTTTAATCCCATCGCATCCGGTAAAGCGGATGAACTGCATCTAAATTTAGATCGTGTTCAGTATTGGGTTGGTGTAGGTGCAACAGTTTCTAGTCGTGTTTCTACATTGATTACAAAAAGTAAAAAAGCTAATTAATTTGCTATGGTTGTCCATAAAAAGAGTCCTCGCCTGAAGGTCCCTGTGCATCCTATTGTTTTAGGAAAGATAGGTGCTGCCTATGGCATTCTTGGTTGGCTAAGAATCTTCAGTTTCACTGAAGAGACTAAAGATATTTTTAGTTATCAGCCTTGGTTTATTCAACGTTCTGATCAGTGGCAGCAATTAGAATTAGAAGATTGGAAATCTCATAATAAAAATTTTATTTTTAAAATAAAAAATATTGATAATAGAAATACTGCTAATTCAATAAATAATTTTGAAATTATTATCGATTCAACACAACTGACTGCACTTGAAGGTAATGAGTATTATTGGAAAGATCTTATTGGTTGTCATGTCCTGACTACCAAAGGCTATAGTCTTGGTTATGTTCAGTATTTAATAGAAACAGGTTCAAATGATGTATTGGTAATTAAAGCAAATCAGCAAGATGGATTCGGTATTAAAGATCGGCTAGTACCGTTTCTTGATAAGCAGGTAATTAAAACCGTTGATCTTAATGCTAAGATCATTAAAGTAGAATGGGATCCTAGTTTTTAAATATCTATTACATATAGATGAGTGGAATACAAGATGTTCATTGGCATTATTAGCTTATTTCCAGAAATGTTTCGCATAATAAATGAGTATGGAGTAATAGGTCGTGCAGTAAAAAATGGTCTACTGAAGATGAAGTGTTGGGATCCAAGAGATTATGCTCACGACAGGCGACGCACTATAGACAATCGTCCATATGGAGGGGGACCAGGTATGTTAATGATGGCTCAGCCTCTTATAGATGCTATTCATGCAGCAAAATCGGAGATCAGTGATGAAGCTAAAGTCATTTATCTTTCGCCACAAGGAAGAAAACTAAATCAACAAGGGGTTGTCCAGTTGATGGCACACCCCAGCCTTATTTTTGTTTGTGGTCGATATGAAGGTGTTGATGAACGGATAATTGAGACCGAAATTGATGAAGAATGGTCCATTGGTGATTATGTTCTGAGCGGAGGAGAGTTACCGGCAATGGTAATTATCGATGCAGTTTCTCGGTTTATTCCTGGTGTATTAGGACATTATGCATCAGCGGAAGAAGACTCTTTCATGAATGGATTACTTGATTGTCCTCACTATACTCGTCCTAAGGTATTACAAGGCATGCAAGTCCCAAGTGTTTTATTGTCTGGAAACCATTCTAAAATAAAGTCTTGGAGAAGAAAACAGTCACTAGGTCGAACTTGGCTGAAAAAACCTGAACTGCTAAAAAAACTTGATTTGACTGATGAACAGAGAATTACTTTAGCAGAATTCCAGAAGGAAAATGCAGAACAATAACTTATTAATTTAGGTAAAATAACTAAACTTCCATTTATATATTTTACCTAATATCAATATATAAATAGCGTAAGAGAGTAAAATGGTCAACATTATTAAACAACTTGAACAAGAGCAAGTAAAGCACAATATTCCTTCATTTCGTCCAGGTGATACTTTAGAAGTAAAGGTTTGGGTAGTTGAGGGCTCAAAAAGACGCTTACAGGGATTTGAGGGCATAGTTATTGCTCTGCGTAATCGCGGGTTGCATTCAGCATTTACAGTACGTAAAATTTCTAATGGCGAAGGTGTTGAGCGGGTGTTTCAAACACATTCACCAGTTATAGATAGCATTAAAGTGAAACGTTACGGTGCTGTTCGCAGAGCGAAATTATATTACCTTCGAGCGCGTTCTGGTAAAGCTGCTCGTATTAAAGAGCGATTACATTGTAAGTAACAAGATAACTAAATTATAGCAATTCAAGAAAAAATGGTTTTTCGTTGTCAACATTGTTAATACAAACATTGTTAATACAGTCGATTTTTGAGTACATTTTATTAATCAAAATGTTATAGGTGTTATGTTTAAAACCTATACTTATTATAGGCAATGAGTATTGAAAAAACGATTAATATTCAAAATGATTATTTTCTGTAATGAAACTAATATGGTATTTGAGTAAAAATTATATTTTGTTTACTCATAAACAAAATAGCTGTTAAGAACAACTTATACACAGTTTAAAACAGAATATACTAAAGAGTTTTTTAAAATTCTAAAAGCACGCTAATACAAAGAAATTAATGTCAGAAGAATTATTACAGTTACGTCACCAGATTGACAAAATTGATAAAGCATTACTTGCATTACTTGCACAAAGAAAACAATTAGTGACGTCAGTTGGTGCAGTAAAAAATCAGCAAGGATTACCTATCTACATGCCAGACCGTGAGGCTTCTATGTTAGAAAAGCGTCGCAAGGAAGCAGAAAAAATAGGTATTGCTCCTGATCTGATTGAAGATATTTTGCGTCGAATTATGCGTGAATCTTACCAGCATGAGAATAATCAAGGATTTAAAAAATTAAAAAGTGATGTTGGTCCTATTATCATAGTAGGTGGAGAAGATCAGATTGGGAAACTATTTAGTCAATTATTTACTCTTCATGGCTATGAAGTTCATAGAGTGAGCGAAGACGATTGGGATACATCCCATAACGTATGGACTCATGCTGCTGTAGTTATCATTAGTGTCCCTATCCACTCTATGGAAGCAGTTATCCATAAATTGCCAAGATTATCTAAAAATACATTATTAATGGATATCTCTTCTATTAAACAGGTACCGCTTAAAGCTATGTTATCAGTGCATAAGGGGCCTGTAGTTAGTTTGCATCCGATATTTGATCCACATATCAATAATTTTGCTAAACAGGTAGTGATTTATTGTGAAGGGAGGAAGCCGAAAGCATATAAATGGTTATTAGAACAGTTGACCATTTTTGGCGTGCAATTATATAAAATGAATGCTGTAGAACATGATAAGTATATGGGATTCATTCATGCACTTCATTATTTCATAACTTTTTCGTATGGAAAATATTTATCTGAACAAAAAGTTGATCTTCAAAAATTGTCAACACTTTCTTCGCCTATATATCGATTAGAGTTGGCAATGATGGGACGTCTATTTGCTCAGGATCCACAACTTTATATTGATATTATTATGGCATCTGATGAAAACATTGATTTGATCATTAAATATTATACGAGTTTTTGTCATTCAGTTACATTGTTGAAAGAAAAAGACAAAGAAAAATTTATTTTAAAATTTGCAAAAATTAGCCATTGGTTTAGTCAGGATGCTAAACAATTTATGCAAGAAAGTAATACTTTATTGCAGCGAGCGAATAATATGAGCTGTTAATTTTCTTTTATTATTTCAGATCTTCTGATTACAATTTCAGATCTTCTGATTACATAAGTAATCGTTAGTTAGTAATATCAGTAACTAGTAAAGTATCACGAGTAGTAAAAATTTTTATTAAGTATGTTATTACTGCGAACTTTCATAACGCATGAAAAGTGGATTTCCAATGCGTTATCTGGCATGTTAAGTGCAACATTGTTTCAAATGGTTTATTATTCATTAGCCAATATGTACTTTTCTAATCACCCTTCAAATACTCAGGGAATGATATTTTAGCCGCAAGCTTTCTCTAAAGCTTATATAGATTTATATATAAGCAAATACCTGCTTGCTTATATATAAAGCAAGCAAATTGACTTGAATAGATTTTACTACTTTGTGTAGTAGTGCTCGAACTCGTCGCGAGCACTAGAATTGTAGAACTAATTTCGTAATATTTAATTTTTTCCATAAAACTATTTTCATACTCCTTGAGTACTTGATTATTTAAGTGATCAAGTAGTTGGTAATAATTAATAAACGAACATATTCCATAACGATTAAAGTTGTGGATTTTAGAACATTGTAGATGTAATACAATACATGTTTCTGTCTTTGAGCCGGAATTTTTAACAGATAAATTCATCACCAACTTCTTTGGTTCCACTGCAAAGATATATCCTAGAATATATCATAGCTAAACGTTCGATAGCTATAATTAAGTAAAAAACCAAATTTAATATTAGCGCCTTAAAGAAAATATAAGTCTATTAAGACTAGAGCAGCAACCACGAAAGCATTACTTGTTACTGGATTTAACTATTTACTTGATGCTGGATTTAGATATTGATGCAAACAGTTTTGTAGTAAGAACATTGCATTTAATAATCTAAAACAATGTATAATATTTAAAATACCTATATCTTCTATATTATTTCCTGTTTTATTCCTATATCTTATCTTCTTAAGATTGGCGTTTTAAGAAGCACACTCACACACTTAAAAAAATAGATCTATTGTTTTATAATGAGTTATTCGATCGTTTTATTTTGCTTTTTATTAATAAGCTAATCTAGCTTATTAATAAAAAGCAAAATAAATAGAGAATCTTATGTTTAAGAAAACATAATAGAATTATAACAGCGGGGTTTTATAGTATGATTAGAAAATAAATGGATCAATGGTTAGTATACCTAATCGTATTTATTATAAGGTTATCGATATTTTAGAATATCCATTTTTGCATACATATAGTCTTGATTGATTTTATTTACTATCCCATAAAGGGATAGGGGTCAGAGTTGCATCATTATATCAGAAAAATGTTTCTTGCTTATATCAGATTTTTTAGCAATTATTACCTTTTTCGACTGGATTAGCTACGATTAATTCTGCAGTTTTATTTTGTTCCCGAAGTAAACCTAACTTATTATAAGCGATCTCCATATATTTTAGTGCATGGCGTGTTGATTGGGTATCAGGATAATTTTTCAACATTTTATCAATACGATTGATAACAGCAATATAAGCACCACGTTTATTATAATACTTAATAATAGCTAATTCATATTTTGCTAAACGCTCTTTTAAAGCAATTAAACGTTTGGTAGCATCTGTTGCATAAATACTCTTTGGATAGAGATGAACAAGTTGGCTAAAATCTCTAAAAGCTATGAGTGCATTTTGAGAATCGCGATCAGAACGATCAATACCAAAAAAATCTTGAAGATCGTTATTATCTAGCGCTTGTGCTGTGAGACCACGCATATACAAAACATAGTCAATATTAGGATTTGTTGGATTCAGGCGAACAAAACGGTCAATAGTTGCTATCGCTAATTGGAACTCAGCTGATTTATAGTAAGCATAAATCATATCAAGTTGTGCTTGCTTGGAATAAGGACTAGATGGATAATTAGTATCAAGAGTATCTAATAATTGAATAGCTTTTTTATAATTACCACTTTGTAATTTTTTTTGGCTTTTGGTATAGATGTCATTAGGAGAGCTGACTAATACAGCATCTTTATTACTTGAACATCCAGTAATAAATAAACTCAATATAACTCCTGATAGCAAACACTTTATATCTACAATCACGTGTTTATTTCCTCTAAATGTGTTTCTGAGATCCTAATTTTGTAAAAACAAAGAGTACAATGGGAAATATTTTACTGTAGATACATTTATGACTCAACAATTATCACTTAAGGCGCAAATTCTAGAATCTCAATTTGGCAAACGTTTAGACAAAGTATTAGCTGAATTATTTCCCCTTTATTCACGCTCACAAATAAAGAAGTGGATTTTAGATAAAAAGGTGCTCGTAAATGGAAAAATCATAAATAAGCCGACAAAAAAAGTATTTGGCAGTGAGCATATTGCCATTGATGCAGTTCTTAAAGAAGATACATCTTGGCAACCACAAAAGATTTCATTAAATATTATTTATGAAGACGACGAAATTCTAGTTATAAATAAACCATCTGGTTTGGTAGTGCATCCAGGTATTGGCAATCAAGATGGAACAATATTAAATGCTCTTTTATATCGTTATCCTGAGAGTATTAATATTCCACGAGCAGGAATTATTCATCGTCTTGATAAAGATACTACAGGATTAATGGTTTTTGCAAAAACTAAAACAGCTCAAACTTATTTGGTAGAAGTTTTACGTAGAAGAGAAATAATCCGTGAATATGAAGCAATAGTAAATGGCTGCATAAGGGCAGGTGGATCAGTACATGCATCAATAGCTCGTCATCCAACTCAGCGAACACATATGGCTATTCATCAAATGGGAAAACCGGCAATTACCCATTATCGGGTAATGGAGACTTTTCGAGCCCATACCCGCCTTAAATTGCAGTTAGAATCCGGTAGAACGCATCAAATTCGTGTTCACATGGCACATATTAATCATCCTTTATTTGGCGATTTTGTATATGGCTGGCGTCAACGTCCATTAACAGGAATCTCAGAAGAATTTCGACAAATTATAAAAAATTTTAATCGACAGGCATTGCATGCCACAATGTTACGTTTATGCCATCCTATTACTGGTATTGAAATGGAATGGCAGACGGATATTCCTGAAGATATGATGATACTCATTAATCTTCTCAAAGAAGATACCATGATGCATAGAAATATAAGATAGACGTATAAAGGGATTTCAATACCAGCCTGATTGCACCCTGAAATTCTGAATAACAGTAGCTATTAACAAAAAAGCATTAGCGGTGATCAATTCTTTATTTATAATAGGTGCCCATATAATCTACATGTCGACGTTTAGACACAATGTATGACAGAAAATTTCAATCAAAATATAAAAGGCATCACTACTTAACGTAGTGATGCCAGCTTCATCGGGACATGGTATGAATATGATTGATTTGACTCAGAAAAGGTACTTGTAACGCTACTTACGATTAAAGTTATGAATAAGTATAAATATATGTTGTGATGAAAACTGACCGTTACGTATTTTACGTTGGTAAAATAAAGAATAAGATGAATAGAGTAAAACGAAATTACTTTTTACATCATGTTTCACGATACATATGAAACAGTGGTATTGTACTAGCATAAAATCATGTTAAGCACTGTATTGTGCTATCAGTGAGGCACATATAGAAGACTTACTGTTATTATTCAGTCTTCTAGAAAAATAATTCGCATCAAACATATTCATAGATAACCTATTACAACTAATAGGCTATCTATGGGCGTTTTCATGTTGTAATAATGATCTACATGGACGAATAAATTTTTAATTAAATTAACAATTTTAGTTAAAAAAGTTCTTTAACAATTTTTGTGATCATTATATAACAACCTTTAAGCTTTATTATAAATCACTGTATTATGCACAATAAAACTGATTTTTAATCTAAAAATGATTATAATTATATTTTGGAGGTATTATGCGTTTAGATCGTCTTACCAACAAATTCCAACAGGCTCTAGCTGATGCGCAATCTTTAGCGATTGGACACGATAATCAATTTATTGAACCAGTGCATTTATTGCTTGCCTTCTTAGCTCAAGAAGGTGGGACTTTAAGTCCTTTATTGAAAATAGCAGGAGTAAATATTACTCAACTAAGTAATAAATTAAACCATACTCTTAATACTTTACCTCAAGTTCAAGGCAATAAAGGCGATGTTCAACCCTCAAATGATCTTATCCGTCACCTAAATTTATGTGATAAGTTAGCACAAAAGCGCGGTGATACATTTATTGCCTCAGAATTATTTCTTCTAGCCATCTTGGATGCAAAAACATCCTTAGCAGATGCTATAAAAACGATGGGAGCCAATAAAGACAATATAGAGCAGGCGATAGAAAAAATGCGCGGTGGTGACAATGTTCATAATCAAAGCGCTGAAGAGCAACGTCAAGCACTAAAAAAATACACGATTGATTTAACTGAAAGAGCTGAACAAGGCAAATTGGATCCTGTTATTGGACGTGATGAAGAAATTCGCCGAACAATACAGGTTCTTCAACGTCGAACAAAAAACAATCCGGTTTTAATTGGCGAGCCAGGCGTAGGTAAAACTGCAATTGTTGAAGGCCTAGCTCAACGCATTGTTAATGGTGAAGTTCCAGAAGGTTTAAAAAATAAACGTGTTCTCTCATTAGATATGGGAACTTTATTGGCTGGTGCAAAATATCGTGGTGAATTTGAAGAACGCTTAAAAGGAGTTTTGAATGATCTGGTCAAGCAAGGAGGTAATGTGATTCTATTTATCGATGAATTACATACTATGGTTGGTGCAGGTAAAGCTGAAGGTGCCATGGACGCAGGTAATATGTTAAAGCCAGCACTAGCGCGAGGAGAATTACATTGTGTCGGCGCAACCACGCTTGATGAATATCGTCAATATATTGAAAAAGATGCAGCATTAGAGCGTCGTTTTCAAAAAGTTTTTATTGTTGAACCTACTGTTACTGATACCATAGCAATATTAAGGGGACTAAAAGAACGTTATGAACTGCATCATCATGTACAAATAACTGACCCCGCCATAGTAGCAGCTGCTAGTTTATCCAATCGATATATTTCAGATCGAATGCTACCAGATAAAGCCATAGATTTAATTGATGAAGCTGGGGCTAGCTTGCGAATGCAGATGGACTCTAAACCAGAAGCTCTTGATCGGTTAGAACGTAGGGTTATTCAATTAAAACTAGAACAACAGGCGCTAAAAAAAGAAGCTGATGAAGCTAGCAAAAAACGGCTGCAAATGTTAGAAGAAGAACTTACAGAAAAAGAACGGGAATATGCAGAGCTAGAAGAAGAATGGAAAGCAGAAAAAGCAGAGCTTACCGGAACACAACATATAAAAGCAGAATTAGAAAACGCACGTATCAGCTTAGAACAAGCTCGGCGCAGTAGCGATTTAGCTAAAATGTCAGAATTGCAATATGGCACAATTCCTGAATTAGAAAAACGACTTAAAGTTGCCAGCGAAGTAGAAAACAAAACTATGAAGTTACTACGCAATAAAGTAACTGATGCTGAGATTGCTGAAGTATTAGCGCGTTGGACAGGTATTCCTATTTCAAAAATGTTAGAAAGCGAACGTGATAAATTACTTCATATGGAACACGATATACATAAACGTGTTATTGGACAGAATGAAGCTGTGGATGCTGTATCACATGCTATTCGACGTAGTCGTGCTGGTTTATCAGATCCAAACCGACCTATTAGCTCATGCTTATTTTTAGGTCCAACAGGAGTTGGTAAAACTGAGTTATGTAAGGCACTAGCAAATTTTTTATTTGATAGTGATGATGCAATGGTACGTCTTGATATGTCAGAATTTATGGAGAAACATGCTGTTTCTAGACTTATTGGTGCGCCACCAGGTTATGTAGGATATGAAGAAGGCGGGTATTTAACTGAAGCAATCAGACGACGTCCTTATTCTCTTATTTTGTTTGATGAGATTGAAAAAGCGCATCCTGATGTATTTAATATTTTATTACAAGTTTTAGATGATGGACGTTTGACTGATGGGCAAGGTAGAACTGTAGATTTTCGTAATACAGTTGTCATTATGACATCAAATTTAGGTTCTGATTTGATTCAAGAACGTTTTGGTAGTTTAAACTACAATAAAATGAAAGAAATTGTCATGGAAGTTGTTGGTCGTAGTTTCAGATCTGAATTTATTAACCGCATTGATGAAGTTGTGGTATTTCATCCTCTGAATAAAGAGCAAATTGCAGATATCGCAAAAATCCAACTATCGCGTTTATATAAGCGTATTGAAGAGAAAGGTTATAAAGTAAAAATTACACAAGCAGCGTTAGAAAAATTAAGTGAAGCAGGCTTTGATCCGGTATTTGGCGCGCGACCATTGAAACGCGCGATACAACAACACATAGAAAATCCATTGGCTACACAGATATTATCAGGTCAGCTAGTGCCCGGAAAAGAAGTAACTTTAGATATTACAAAAGGTTTTACTGTTGCTAAACAATAATAAAACTAAATTAGTAATCTTTATCTTCTTATAACCGTTTATGCATCAACGTATATTCAGCGTACTATACGCGACCT
>JAVYJS010000017.1:0-21545 GCA_032378655.1 Candidatus Arsenophonus melophagi
TTAGATACTTCATTGTTTTAAGGTAATTATCGTTTTAAAGTAATTATCTATAATTTTTTTATAGAACTACTTTTCTACCTTGCAATTTTTAATTGAAGTATCTTTACCATCATTTAAGATGGAAAATACTAATTTATATTAGTATTTTCTTTAAACGTTTTATAACGTACGAAATATTCGGTAATATACCATGCCATAATTTAAAAGCAAATGCGGCCTGACCTACTAACATACCAATACCGTCAGTATAATGTAATACCCCTTGGGCTTTTGCTAAAGTTAAAAATGGTGTACTATTTACAGAGTAAAGTAAATCATAACAAAAAACATTCTGTTTAAAAATATTTTTTGATATAAAGGGGAATTCTCCTGTAATGCCAGAAGATGTTGCATTGATAATTAAATCATACTCAACAGAATGAATAGATTCTAACATCAATGAATTAATATTACCTATCGCAGCAAAGCTTTCTGATAATTTATCTGCTTTACTAAAAGTGCGATTTGTAATGGTTATTCGACAACCATACCTTAAAAGTGCTGTTATAATACCCCGTGCTGCTCCACCTGCACCAATCACTAATACATGACTTCCATTTTTAATAAACTGCAACCGTTCAAGATCTAAAATTAAACCAATGCCATCGGTATTATCACCTAGTAATCTATTGCCATTTAATCTTTTAATAGTGTTCACTGAGCCACATATTTTAGCTCGTTCTGTTAATTCATGAACTTTATGATACGCTTTTCTCTTAAAAGGTAAGGTAATATTACCTCCTTTCCCTCCACGATAAAAAAAATCATCTAATTTTTCTTCAAATTTGTTTATAGGTACAAAAACTTTTCCATAATTATATTTAATGCCAGTTTGCTCAGAAAAAAAATTATGAATAATTGGCGATTTACTATGTGCAACTGGATTTCCAAAAACTGCAAATTCTTCCATTTATATTAACCTTTTCGATATAAATTACCTGTTATTATATCTCTAATTTCAGAAGGATGTTTTCCTCCTCCAGTAGAACCTTCTAAAATTAATATGTGGCCATTAAGTTGAGCAATAACTTCTTCTTTAGTTCTACATGGTGATAACCCATGTACATTAGCACTAGTAGAAATTAGTGGCTTTCCATATAAAAAACAAAGTTTTTTAATTAATTCAAAATTTGTAATTCGTACAGCAAGTGAATTAAATTTTCCTGTTAACCACTTTGGTACATTTTTTCTTGCTGGTACTACCCAAGTGATAGCTTGGGCTCTTTTTGCAAGTATCATATTTTTTTGTGCACGTGTTAATTTATTATTATCAATATAAGGTATTAATTGTTCATAGCTTCCAGCTATTAAAATTAATCCTTGTTCCCATGAACGTTGTTTTAATAAAAACAACTGTCTGACAACTTGCTCATTATCAGGATCGCATCCTAACCCAAAAATAGCCTCTGTAGGATATGCTATAATTTTTCCGTTATTTAACCCTGCAATAATTTTCTGTAACGCAAGAGATATTTTATTAGCCATGACCATTATTCCATATATTATACCTAATATTAATTATATGGTTAAGACTTACCAGAAACTGGGGGTAAGTCTTAACCATATAATTAATATTAAAGATAGTGAGAGTAATTAAAAGATCTATACTGCTATCCTATTATGCATAGAAGTTTCAATGTCATCATTTATCATGATATTCATAGTCTTAATGTTTTATTTGATTTATGCATTAACCGTAATGTATCCTAAGATACATAGACTACTTGATTGATCCATTTACATTCAATAATATGAGTTTGTGCCTCAATCACTAATAAATCATGTTCTGAGCAAGGAACTCCAATGTATTGGATTAGAGTTCAGTTGTATATCAATAGATATTCTATCTATTATTAGAATGAGTAGATTTTTGAGTAGTAGTGAATCATACATTTCTAAGCCACTTAGAACATAATTGCGACTTAGTTACAGCGACTAATTATATTATTTAAATAATGAGGAACATATTTATAGAACCGCTCAATACTATTAGGTATACAGTGATTGGATTATTATTGCTTGATGTTATGCGTCAGTTAGTATATTGAGTTTAATCTAATTTTATTTACACTACTACATCATGTAGTGATAGTTAGCATCTTATGCTGTACTGTATAAGATGCTTAGATCTAATTTATATCTATTGCTAATCTTGAATGATTTTATATTCAAATTATACTAATATTTTGACTCAATACTGAAGTCTATTACCTCACAGGTGATCTATCATGATAACTTCCTAATACAGGATTTATTTTTCTAGTAAAAACACCTTGATGTCTGGTAGAGACAAGAGTATAACTATTAAAATTCATATTAATTACTATGAATAACTAGTATAGGATAAAATTAATAGATTGATGATCGCTTTTCTACACTATTCAGTGTAGAAAACAGAGCTATTACATTTTACATAAATAAATTGCTCACAATGCAATCATCTCTTGGTTCCAGAAGAGAACCAAGTTTAACATGATTTACTTCATGAGTTTCATTGAAATTTCTGTCACATGGATAACTAACATGTGAGATATAACTCTAAAAATACTTAGAGTTCCTAAGCGATCTTATGTTGTTAAGACTGCCTTTGGAATCAGTATTTTCCTTTTATAACTAGTACTATCAATTATAGTAAGAAATGTCTAAAATAGACATTGCATAGTTTTCACTTTTTTAAAATAGTTTAAAACTTATGTCAGTGTTAAATATATTACATCATCCAGATGAACGTCTTCGCAAAATTGCAAAGCCGATAAAAAAAATTGATACAGCAATACATCATATTATAAATGATATGTTTGAAACAATGTATGCAGAAAAAGGTATTGGTTTAGCTGCAACGCAAGTGAACATTCATCAAAGAATTATTGTTATTGATATTTCAGAAACTCGTAATGAAAAATTAGTGCTTATAAACCCCATTATCTTAGAAACATCTGGAACAACTGGAATAGAAGAAGGTTGTCTTTCTATACCAAAACAACGCGCATTTATATCTCGTGCTAAACGAATAAAAATTCATGCCTTAGATATAAATGGTAAATCGTTTGAATTAGAAACAGATGATTTACTTGCTATCTGTATTCAGCATGAAATAGACCATCTTAATGGTAAATTGTTTATTGACTATCTTTCTGCATTAAAACGCCAACGTATTAAACAAAAAATTAAAAAGCTCGAGCGTCTACAAAACTAAAAAGAAAGATATATTTAATATAGGAATCTGTACGTGTCAGAATCTCTACGAATTATTTTTGCTGGTACAGCAGATTTTTCAGCAAAACATTTAATACATTTGCTTAGTTTTCCGTATAAATACAAAATAGTTGGTATTTTAACAAAACCAGATACCTCCTCTGGAAGAGGTCATAAGCGCATATCAAGCCCAGTAAAAATACTGGCCAAAAAGGCGAATATTCCTGTTTTGCAGCCAATCAGTTTAAAAACGACAGAAAGTCAGTGCTGGATTGAGAATCAGCATGCTGATGTTATGGTCGTGGTTGCATATGGAATGATTTTACCTGAAATTATATTAAATATGTTACCAATGGGTTGTGTGAATGTGCATGCATCACTATTGCCTCGATGGAGAGGAGCTGCACCAATTCAACACTCAATTTTAGCTGGCGATCAAGAAACAGGTATTACCATTATACAAATGGATATTGGTCTAGATATTGGAAGCATGTTATATCAAGTCAGTTGCCCTATTGAACGAAAGGACACTAGTGCAACACTATATCAAAAACTGGCAAAACTCGGCCCTACTGCACTTTTACATACTCTGGATTTGCTAGTATCAGATCAAGTAAATCCAAAAAAACAAAATAATACACTCGCTAGCTATGCTTACAAACTGAGTAAAAAGGAAGCGTTAATTAATTGGTCATTACCGGCAGAACAAATAGAACGATGTATCCGGGCATTTAATCCTTGGCCAGTAAGCTATTTTACTTTTTTAGATCAAAATCTTAAAGTATGGCATGCTGAAACCATTGTCAATACAAGTAACTTAGAGCCAGGAACAATTTTTTGCGCCAATAAAACAGGAATCCAAGTGATAACTGGAAAAGGTATTCTAAATATATTAGAAATACAACCAGAAGGTAAAAAAATAATGTTATCTAAAGATTTTCTAAACTCTCGTATTGGATTATTTTTTCCTGGCAGGGAAATAAAGTGATTGCATTCATAATTCACAGGTAATTTCATTAAAATGAAGAAAAAATACAATCTTAGAAGTATTTGTGCCAAAGTTATTGCTCAGGTAATTGATCAAAAAAAATCATTAAGCACTGTACTTCCACACTGGAAAAAAAAAATATCAGATAAAGATAAAACACTTTTACAAGAACTGAATTTTGGTGTCCTTAGAGTATTTCCTTTATTGGAATGGTTTACTCAACAGTTAATAACTAAACCATTAAAAGGAAAAAAAAGAATTATTTATTATCTTATTATGATTGGAATTTATCAACTTCGTTTTACTCGTATCCCTCCACACGCTGCGTTAGGAGAAACTGTTGATGGAGCTATCAAACTAAAACTCCCTCAATTAAAAGGCTTTATCAATGGTGTACTCAGGCAATACCAACGGAAAGAACATATATTAGATGAAAGAATTAATAATAAAAAAATCAATTATTTTCATCCTAAATGGTTATTAGAAAAAATTAAGCGAATTTATCCTACAAAATGGCAAGAGATCCTGGAAGTAAATAACCAAAAACCTCCTATGTGGTTAAGGGTAAATCAATTACAGCATTCCACTCATGATTACCTCAAGCTATTAGCGCAAGTAGGATTAAAGGCAAACTTAAGCAAAGAAAGTAAATGTGCTATCAAATTGCAACAGCCATGTTCAATTAATAAATTACCAGGATTTAAAGAAGGTTGGGTAACAATTCAAGATCTATCTGCTCAACAATGCGTTGAATTTTTAGCACCTAAAAATGGTGAATATATTCTTGATCTTTGTGCAGCTCCAGGAGGCAAAACAACTTATATACTTGAAATTGCGCCAAAAGCTCATGTTTTAGCAGTTGATATTAATGAGATTCGAATAAAACATATTCAAGAAAATCTTGATCGACTAAAATTATATGCAAAAGTTATTATTGGTGATGGGCTTCGTCCACAAGAATGGACATCAGGTATGCAATTTGATCGTATATTATTAGATGCGCCTTGCTCTTCTACCGGTGTTATTCGTCGACATCCAGATATAAAATGGATAAGAGAACCGATAGATATTCTTCAGTTAGTACAATTACAATATAAAATTTTAGAGGCTATTTGGCCTTACTTAAAAAGTAAGGGCACCTTAGTGTATGCTACTTGCTCCATTTTAGCAGATGAAAATAGAGAACAAATCAAGAAATTTCTTTTGAATCACACAAATGCCTCTTGTCCCGAGGCTTATTTAAATAATAATAACATGGAACTAGGTCAACAAATATTACCTACTAAATGTGGTGGAGATGGGTTCTTTTATGCTTCTTTGATAAAAAATTAATACTACTATTTTGAATCAATACTCAATTTGGCATTGAGATAAATTATAATGAAAATTATTATATTAGGTGCTGGACAAGTTGGCGAAACACTCGCAGCAAATTTAGTCGATGAAAATAATGATATCACTATAGTCGATACTAATAGTGAACGTTTACGCCATTTACAAGATAAATTTGATCTCAGAGTTGTCAGCGGGTATGGCTCATACCCTAGGGTATTAATGGAAGCTGGAGCTAAAGATGCTGATATGCTTATCGCTGTAACAAATTCTGATGAAATTAATATGGTTGCATGCCAAATCGCTTATGCTCTTTTTAACACGCCAAATAAAGTTGCTAGAATACGTGCAACTGAATATACTCAAGAGACTAAAAAACTTTTTATCCAAGACAAAATACCGATTGATTATCTTATTTCACCTGAACAACTTGTTATTGATTATATTTATAAATTAATCCAATATCCTGGTGCACTGCAAGTTGTTAACTTTGCAAGTGGTAAAGTAAGTATTGTTGCAACAAAAGCTTACTATGGAGGTTCATTAGTTGGCAATTCTCTTTCACATTTATGCGAACACTTACCACATATTGCTACTCGAATTGTAGCTATCTTTCGTCAAGATAAATCTATTAGACCGCGCGGATCCACAATTATTGAAGCAGGTGATGAAATTTTCTTTGTGGTAGCTACTGAGCATATTCGTGCTGTTATGAGTGAACTACAACGTCTCGAAAACCCTTATAAACGAATTATGATAGCGGGTGGCGGTCATGTAGGAGCAGGTTTAGCAAAACAGATAGAAAAAAATTACAATGTTAAATTAATCGAGCACGATCAAGAACGAGCAGCTGAATTAGCTGAACTGTTACATGATACAATTGTGTTGTATGGCAATGCTTCAGATCAAGAACTTCTAGAAGAAGAATGTATTGAGCAAACAGATGTTTTTATAGCATTAACTAATGATGATGAAGCGAATATTATGTCAGCCATGTTAGCTAAAAACATGGGCGCTAAAAAAGTGATGGTTCTAATTCAGCGTTCTGCTTATGTTGATCTTTTAGAAGGAGGAATTATTGATATTGCTATATCACCTCAACAAGCAACAATTTCTGCTTTACTAGGTCATGTTCGTAAAGCGGATATAATTAATGTTTCATCCTTGCATAAGGGTATCGCTGAAGCAATAGAAGCTATTGCTCACGGCGATAAAAATACATCAAAAGTTGTTGGTAGAAAAATTTTAGAGATAAAACTTCCTCCTGGAACCATTATTGGTGCATTGGTTCGTAATAACGAAGTTATTATTGCAAATAGTTACCATACTATTAAAGAAGATGATCATATAATTTTATTCATTACTGATAAAAAATATATCCATGAAGTTGAAAAGATCTTTCAACCTAGTCCATTTTTTTTATAAAAATAAAAATTAAGATTTTTATAAAAAAAATCTTAATACGATATATTAACAGGAATCTTTAATTCAAAGAATTTCATAAATGCTGCATTCTTAGATCTTCCTTATTTAATTCAAAATTTAATTAAAAATTACAGCTCTAATTATTATCAACATTATAACTCTTATTATTAAGAGCATTATATATCGAATATTTTAAAATGGCATCATTAATATTAAATTGCCATTTTATTATTACTTTAAGTTGAGTATTTCTCTATCAATTGTATTTTATTTTTTTAATTTTTCCCTATGTAATGTTCATAAACTTAATGGAATGAACATATATATGTATGCTTACTATTTTTAGTCAGCGTTAAACTTTAGTAGCATAAAATACTAAAAATAATTACTATCGAAACAATCCATAGTAAGTAGATTTATGACATGAAACAAGTAAATTTTGTATTTACTTAATGATTTATTCTTCAGCTATTTTAACTTTTTTACATCAGACTTAGTAGAGCGATCAACAAATGCAATATAAGCCATCGGTGCATTATCACCGACACGAAAGCCGTGCTTCATTATACGAGTATAACCACCTGTACGACTTGCGAAACGAACTCCAAGTTCATTAAACAATTTTGCCACAATCTCATTATTACGAAGTCTTGAAAATACCAGACGACGATTAGCTACACTATCGGTCTTTGCAAGCGTAATCAGTGGCTCTACTATACGACGCAACTCCTTTGCCTTCGGCAAAGTGGTCTTGATAACCTCATGACTAACTAAAGAGGTAGTCATATTACGAAACATAGCTCGACGATGGCTACTATTGCGGTTTAATTGCCGACCACTCTTACGGTGACGCATGATCTGATCCTTATCAATATTTAACCTATAATTTTATTCATCAGTAATACTTTCTGGAGGCCAATTTTCTAGGCGCATGCCTAGTGATAATCCTCTTGATGCCAAAACATCCTTAATTTCAGTAAGTGATTTTTTACCAAGATTAGGGGTTTTAAGTAATTCAACTTCAGTGCGCTGCACTAAATCACCGATGTAATGGATAGCTTCTGCTTTTAAGCAATTAGCAGAACGGACAGTTAATTCAAGATCGTCAACTGCACGTAGTAGAATTGGATCAAACTCTGGTTTTTCATCTTTAAACTCAACCTTAGTGACATCACGTAGATCCACGAAAGCTTCAAGCTGTTCAGCTAAAATAGTCGCTGCTCGACGAATTGCTTCTTCTGGATCTATTGTGCCATTTGTTTCCATTTCAATAAATAGTTTATCCAAATCAGTGCGTTGCTCAACACGAGTTGCCTCAACATTATAGGCAATACGTTCAACGGGACTGTAACATGCATCAATTAATAAACGACCAATTGGGCGACTATCGTCTTCATTTAGAAGACGAGCAGAAGCTGGTACATATCCTCGACCACGATGCACTTTTATACGCATATTCATGCTAGCGTTTGCATCAGTGATATGGCAAATAACATGTTGCGGCTTGACGATTTCAATATCATCATTATGGGTAATATCAGCGGCAATTACAGGACCAATACCTGACTTATTCAAAGTTAGAATAACTTCATCTTTACCATGAATTTTTATCGCCAACCCTTTCAGGTTAAGCAGAATCTCCAAGATATCTTCCTGAACACCCTCTTTAGTACTATACTCATGTAGTACACCATCAATTTCAACCTCTGTCACAGCACAACCAGGCATAGATGAAAGCAAAATACGACGTAAAGCATTACCAAGAGTATGCCCAAAGCCGCGCTCCAAAGGTTCCAGGGTTACCTTGGCGTGTGTTGAACTAATTTGTTCGATATCAACTAAGCGAGGCTTAAGAAACTCTATCACAGAATCTTGCATTGTATCCTCTCTTTGAGACTAAGCTTTACTTAGAGTAAAGCTCGACAATCAGGTGTTCGTTAATGTCAGAAGATAGATCAGAACGTTCAGGAATATGTTTGAACACACCTTCCATCTTAATAACATCAACTTCTAGCCAACTTGGTTTCTCACGCTGTTCAGCAAGCTCTAAAGCAGCTTTAATACGAGACTGTTTTCTTGCTTTTGTGCGAACACTTATAACTTCTTTCGGGGAAACCTGATAAGAAGCAATATTAACAACATGACCATTGACCATGATAGCTTTATGACTAACTATCTGACGGGCTTCTGCACGCGTTGCGCCAAATCCCATACGATAAACAGTATTATCTAATCGGCATTCGAGCAAATTTAATAGATTTTCGCCTGTATTCCCTTTAAGCCGTGTTGCTTCTTTATAATAGTTACGGAATTGGCGTTCTAGAACACCATAAATGCGACGAACTTTTTGTTTCTCACGAAACTGAACACCATAATCAGATAGACGTGATTTTCTAGAGCCATGCTGCCCTGGTGCCTGTTCTAATTTACACTTTGTGTCAATTGCATGAACGCCAGACTTAAGAAAAAGATCTGTACCCTCTCGCCGACTCAGCTTGAGTTTTGGACCTAAATATCTAGCCATTATGTTTCTCCAACAATCCTAAATACAACATAATTAAACACGACGTTTTTTTGGTGGACGACATCCATTATGAGGAATTGGAGTTACATCCGTAATGTTAGTGATACGGAAACCTACTGCATTTAATGCACGGATAGTCGACTCACGGCCAGGACCAGGGCCTTTCAGCATAATCTCTAAGTTTTTAATCCCATACTCTTTTACTGTATCAGCACAACGTTCTACTGCAACTTGAGCAGCAAATGGAGTCGACTTACGAGAACCGCGAAAACCAGAACCACCTGCAGTTGCCCAACCTAATACATTGCCTTGACGATCAGTAATAGTAACAATTGTATTGTTAAAGGAAGCATGGATATGGGCTACACCATCTGCAATTTGTTTTCTGACACGCTTACGTGCATGAATAGGCGATTTTGTCATTATTTCATATACCCTATTAATATAAACTCTGCTTATTTCTTGATCGGCTTACGTGGACCCTTGCGAGTACGTGCATTAGTCTTCGTTCGCTGCCCGCGCACAGGAAGAGTACGGCGGTGACGTAATCCACGATAGCAACCAAGATCTATCAGGCGCTTGATGCTGAGAGTAACCTCGCGACGCAAATCACCTTCAACAATGTATTTAGCAACCGCATCACGTAATTTATCAATTTCCTCTTCAGACAGATCACTTATTTTAACATGTTCAGAAATTCCACTCGCTGCACAGATTGACTTTGCGCGAGTTCTACCAATACCATAAATTGATATTAATGCAATTATTGTATGTTTATGATCAGAAATATTAATGCCTGCTATGCGAACCACCATGCACTCCTAAAGGCACATAAAGCATAATTTATGCTAAAACCTATTGAGTATACTTAAATAGGTATACTCAGTTATTTTTATATAAAGTCTCACTGTTAATCTAGCCGGATAGATATATTTTTTCAAGAAAAAATATTTTTATTAACCTTGACGTTGTTTATGTCGTGGTTCAACAGTGCAAATCACACGAACATTGCCGTTACGTTTAATAATTTTACAGTTACGGCATAATTTCTTTACTGAAGAACGAACTTTCATTTTTATTACTTTTCCTAATATTTACAGAAATGAATGTAAAAAATAATTATTTACCTTTAAGATTTGCTTTTTTTAAAGCTGACTCATATTGACTCGATAGCATAAGAGTTTGTACTTGAGCCATAAAGTCCATAATAACTACAACGACAATGAGAAGTGAAGTTCCGCTAAAATAGAATGGAACTTTTATTGCTCCACGCATTATCTCAGGAATTAAGGAGATAAAAGTAATATAAAATGCCCCTACTAATGTCAGGCGTGTAATTACTTTATCAATATACTTTGCTGTTTGCTCTCCAGGGCGAATTCCTGGTATAAATGCGCCAGACTTCTTTAGATTATCTGCTGTTTCTCTTGGATTAAAAACTAATGCCGTATAAAAGAAACAAAAGAAGATAATTGTAGATGCATAAAGTAAAACATAAAGCGGCTGCCCTGGCTGAAAATACATTGAAATAGTTTTGAGCCATCCCCAACCTGTTCCACCACCAAACCAGGAAGCTATTGTACCTGGAAACAATATAATACTGGAAGCAAAAATTGTAGGAATAACACCTGCCATATTTACTTTTAATGGTAAATGTGTGCTTTGTGCAGCATAAATACGACGACCTTGTTGACGTTTTGCATAGTGCACAACTATGCGGCGTTGACCGCGCTCCATAAAAATCACAAAATAAATCACAGCAAATACTAAAACTAAAATTACCAATAGTAGGAAATGTAAATCGCCTTGCCGAGCTTGTTCAATAGTATAGCCAACAGCTGGCATTAGACCTGAAACGATACCACCGAATATAACAATGGATATACCGTTTCCAATTCCTTTTTCAGTAATTTGTTCACCTAACCACATTAAAAACATTGTTCCTGTCACTAAACTAATAATAGCTGTTAAATAAAACATAAAACCAGGATTGATTACGAGCCCTTGAATTCCAAGCATATTAGGTAAACCTATTGCAATTCCAATGGACTGGAATACTCCTAGAACAAAAGTACCATAACGTGTATACTGATTAATTTTACGGCGACCAGATTCTCCTTCCTTCTTAATTTCTGCTAACCGTGGATTAATGACTGTCAGTAATTGGATAATAATCGATGCCGAAATATATGGCATAATTCCCAGAGCAAAGATAGAAGCACGACTAAACGCGCCACCAGAAAACATATTAAACATTTCAATAATTGTGCCTCTTTGCTGCTCAATCAATGTTGCAAGCACAGTGGCATCTATTCCAGGAATAGGAATAAAAGAACCGATACGGAAAACAATCAACGCGCCAATAACAAAAAAAAACCTGCGTTTAAGTTCACCTATGCTACTTTGAGAACTTTGAAAATTTAAACTTGATTGCTTTACCATCTATAACTGATTCCTCATTACTCGATTTTACCGCCAGCACCTTCAATTATAGCCCGTGCGCCTTTTGTTACACGAAGACCACGTACAGTAATTGGGCGATTAACTTCGCCAGAAAGAATAACTTTTACATATTTTATTTGAATTCCAACTATGTTGGAATCTTTTAACGTATTCAGATCCACAACGTTGCCTGCAATTTTAGACAAATCTGATAAACGTACTTCGGTAGTAATCATTGCTTTACGTGAAGTAAAGCCAAATTTTGGCAAACGACGATATAAAGGCATTTGACCGCCTTCAAAACCACGGCGTACACTATCACCAGAACGAGATTTCTGCCCTTTGTGGCCACGTCCACAGGTTTTTCCTAAACCTGAGCCAACACCACGCCCTACACGTTTAGGAGTATGTTTACTGCGTTTCGCTGGAGATAGAGTATTTAAGCGCATCTGTTAATCCTCAACTTTAACCATATAGGACAGCACATTGATCATACCTCGGATTGCTAGTGTGTCTTCACGTGTTACAGAATGACCGATATAACGCAGACCTAAACCAACCAATGTTGCCTTATGTTTTGGTAAACGACTAATAGAGCTGCGAACTTGTGTAATTTTAATAGTTTTAGCCATGGCTTATGACCCTAGAATTTCTTTAATAGACTTACCACGCTTAGCTGAGATCATTTCTGGTGATTTCATACAGTCTAAAGCGTTCAATGTTGCACGTACAACATTAATTGGGTTCGTAGAACCGTAAGTTTTAGCTAGCACATTATGAACACCTGCCACTTCTAATACAGCGCGCATTGCACCGCCTGCAATAATACCAGTGCCTTCATTAGCAGGTTTCATAAATACACGAGAACCTGTGTGAGTACCTTTTATAGAATGATACAAAGTACCATTATCAAGAACAACGTTTTTCATATTGCGCCGAGCTTTTTCCATAGCTTTCTGAATTGCTACTGGAACTTCTCGAGCTTTGCCATAACCAAACCCAACACGACCGTTACCATCACCAACAACAGTTAGCGCAGTAAAACTAAAAATACGACCACCTTTAACAGTTTTAGCTACACGATTCACTGTGATCAACTTTTCCTGCAGTTCTCCAGCCTGTTTTTCAATACGAGCCACTTTACATTCCTACCTTTCTTCTAAAACTGGAGGCCAGCTTCACGAGCAGCATCTGCTAGTGCCTGGACTCGGCCATGATATTGGAAACCAGAACGATCAAAAGAAACTTCTTTAATGCCTTTTTCCAGAGCACGTTCAGCAATGAGTTTACCAACTATTGTTGCTGCTTCTTTGTTTCCCGTGTATTTGACTTGCTTATTGATAGCTTTTTCCGTAGTAGAAGCAGCTGCCAAAGATTCAGAGCCGTTGGGAGCAATAATCTGGGCATAAATATGACGAGAGGTACGGTGCACCACCAAGCGCGTTGCTCCCAATTCATGAAGTTTATGTCGTGCACGAGATGCTCTACGGATACGAGCTATTTTTTTATCCATACTAGTACCTTACTTTTTCTTAGCTTCTTTAGTACGCACTATTTCATCAGCGTAACGAATACCCTTACCTTTATAAGGTTCAGGTGGACGGTAAGCACGTAATTCTGCTGCAACTTGTCCAATTGCTTGTTTATCTGCGCCCTTTAGCATAATTTCAGTTAGTGAAGGACATTTAGCACTAATACCTATTGGCAGTGTATACTCAATCTGATGAGAGAAACCTAAAGACAAGCTTATGATATTGCCATGAATAGCTGCACGGTAACCTACACCAACTAGATGCAGTTTCTTAGTAAAGCCTTCGGTAACACCAATAATCATTGCATGTAATAAAGAACGCGTTGTACCTGCTTGTGCCCATGCATCAGTAAAACCTTCTCTAGGTGAGAATGTTAATTTTGTATCAGTAAATTTGACTTTAACAGCTTTATGGATTGTACGAGTAAGCTCGCCATTTTTACCTTTAATCGTTATAACCTGACCGTCTAATTTAATTTCGACGTCAGAAGGAATAACGACAGCTGCTCTCGCAACACGAGACATTATTTCCTCCAAAATTTTAAGCTACATAGCAAAGAATTTCGCCGCCTAAAGCTGCGTGGCGAGCTGCACGATCAGTCATTACACCTCTAGAAGTAGAAATAATGGCAATACCTAAGCCTGCCATCACCTTTGGCAGCGCATCTTTGTTCTTATAGATCCGTAAACTTGGACGACTTACACGCTGAATGATTTCTACAACAGCCTTACCTTGGAAATATTTTAATGTAATTTCTAATGTTGGTTTGATTTCACCTTTAATTTTATAATCTTTGATATAACCTTCTTCCTTAAGAACTATAGCAATAGATACTTTTACTCTAGAGGACGGCATATTGACCACAGTTTTATTCGCGACCTGACCATTGCGAATGCGAGTCAACATATCCGCTATTGGATCTTGCATGCTCATATATCTTGACTCCAGTGATTTAATAAATAGCAGCTACCAGCTGGACTTTTTCAGTCCAGGAATTTCACCGCGCATAGCAGATTCACGGACTTTAAGACGGCTTAATCCAAATTTCCGCAAAAATCCATGAGGGCGTCCAGTTTGTCGACAACGATTACGTAGACGAGACGGACTAGAATCACGCGGCAGCATTTGAAGTTTAAGAATAGCATTCCAACGTTCTTCAACTGAAGAATTTATATCAGAAATAATGCTTTTTAATTCTTTACGTTTTGTAAAGAATTTTGCAATTAATTTTGTACGTTTAAGATCACTTGCTTTCATTGATTGTTTAGCCATGAATATCCTGCCTTACTTACGGAACGGAAAATTAAATGCCATCAAAAGCGCAAGGCTTTCGTTATCTGATTTTGCAGTGATGGTAATAGTAATATCTAAACCACGCACACAATATACTTTATCATAATCGATTTCAGGAAAGATGATTTGTTCCCGTACACCTATACTGTAGTTACCATGTCCATCAAATGATTTTGTAGATAAACCACGGAAATCACGAATACGTGGTACAGCAATAAAAATTAAACGCTCAAAGAATTCCCACATGCGCGCACCACGCAAAGTTACTTTACAGCCAATTGGATAACCTTTACGAATTTTAAAGCCTGCGACAGATTTTCGTGCTTTTGTGATAAAAGGTTTTTGCCCTGTTATTGCTGTTAAATCAGAAGATGCATGATCAAGTAGCTTTTTATCAACAACAACTCTACCTACACCCATATTTAAGGTGATTTTTTCGATCCTAGGGACTTGCATGATAGACTTGTAGCTAAACTGAGCCATCAGTTTTTTGACTACTGTTTCTTTGTAGAAATCATGCAATTTTGCCATTCTATACCCCAAAAATTACTCAATAGTTTTACTATTAGATTTGAAAAAACGAACTTTTTTGCCTTCTTGAAATCTAAAACCTACTCGATCAGCTTTACCAGTATTTACGTTAAAGATTGCAACGTTAGAAATATCAATAGCTGCTTCTTTTTCGATAATTCCGCCTGGTTGATTCAGAGCTGGTAAAGGTTTTTGATGTTTCTTAACCAGATTAATCTTTTCTACAATGACCTTTCTAGAAGCAAGGACCTGTTTTACTTTACCGCGTTTGCCTTTATCTTTTCCAGTTAACACGATCACGTCGTCATCACAACGAATTTTTGTTGCCATTTACTTACTCCTTAGAGTACTTCTGGTGCAAGAGAGATGATTTTCATAAACTTTTCATTACGCAGTTCACGAGTTACCGGACCGAAAATACGAGTACCAATAACTTGCTCAGTTGTATTGTTTAATAATACACAAGCATTCCCATCAAAGCGAATAACAGAACCGTCATGGCGACGAACTCCTTTCTTGCTACGCACTACTACTGCCTTCAAAACATCACCCCTTTTTACCTTACCGCGTGGAATTGCTTCTTTAACAGTAATTTTTATTATATCTCCTATGTCTGCGTAACGACGACGCGTGCCGCCAAGAACTTTAATACACATTACGCGACGCGCACCAGAATTATCAGCTACGTTCATCATAGTTTGTTCTTGGATCATTGTATTGCTCCGCTACTAAATGTCCAGTGCTACTAAGCCGACTCTTATATAAATTGAAGACGAAACTTAACGATTTCTACAAAATAAACATATAGAACTATAACACTATAATTAAAATATAGATAAAAAATAATAGCTGTTTCAAGCGCTATCTCTTCCTATTAAGAGATAGCAATTCTTTTATAAAACAGCTTTTTCTAAAATACGAACAAGTGTCCATGACTTTGTTTTTGATAGAGGTCGAGTTTCTCTGATTTCAACTAAATCACCGATACCACATTCGTTATTTTCGTCATGTACATGCAATTTACTCGTACGACGGATAAACTTACCGTATAAAGGATGTTTTACCATACGCTCAATAGCAACTACAATTGATTTTTCCATCTTATTGCTAGTAACGCGGCCTTGCAAAGTACGAATTTTATCTCTCATCATGTACTCGCCTTTCAGTTAATAAAGTCTTAACATTTGCAATACCACGGCGCACCTTTCTTAAAAGATGAGATTGCTTTAGTTTTCCACTTGCTGACTGCATACTTAAGTTAAATTTCTCACGTTGCAGATTAATCAATTCAGTATTCAACTCTTCCATACTTTTTGCACGTAGCGCTTTTATTTTCATTATATCACCGTCTTGGTTACAAATGTAGTTTTAATAGGAAGTTTTGCTGCTGCTAGCTTGAATGCTTCACGAGCTAGATCTTCTGGAACACCGTCCATTTCATAAAGCACTTTTCCAGGTTGTACCAAAGCAACCCAATATTCTACATTACCCTTACCTTTACCCATACGTACTTCAAGTGGTTTTTCAGTCATTGGTTTATCGGGGAACACACGGATCCAGACTTTACCTTGACGCTTAACGGCACGAGTCATAGCACGACGTGCAGCTTCAATTTGACGTGCAGTCAAACATCCACGACCTACTGCCTTCAGACCAAAAATACCAAAATTAATAGCTGTACCCACAGCGAGACCGCGATTACGTCCTTTATGCATTTTACGGAATTTTGTACGCTTTGGTTGTAACATTAGCGACTCTCCTTACGGCTTTTACGTTGCTGCTTTGTAGGTTGAAGTTTTTGATTTTCAACCTGCTCAGCTACTGGCATGCCGCCTAGGATCTCACCTTTGAAGATCCATACTTTAACGCCAAGAACGCCATAAGTAGTATGCGCTTCTGTAATGTGATAATCGATATCAGCACGCAAAGTGTGCAATGGCACACGGCCTTCACGATACCACTCCGTACGTGCAATCTCAGCACCACTTAAACGGCCGCTGACTTCTACTTTTATGCCTTTAGCACCTAAACGCATAGCATTTTGTACTGCTCGTTTCATAGCTCTTCGGAACATAACACGACGTTCTAGCTGTGAAGCGATACTATCAGCAACCAATTTAGCATCTAGTTCAGGTTTACGCACTTCAGTAATGTTGATTTGTGCAGGAACACCAGTAATATTTGTTACTTCCTTCAGTAGTTTTTCAATATCTTCACCTTTTTTACCGATGACGATACCAGGACGAGCCGTATGAATAGTTACACGGATACTCTTCGCAGGACGTTCGATAACGATACGTGAAATATATGCCTTTGCCAGCTCCTTATTCAAAAACTTGCGTACTTTAAAATCACTCTCTAGGTTATCAGCAAATTCTTTCGAATTTGCATACCATGTAGAATTCCAATTTTTGACAATGCCTAAGCGAATGCCATTAGGATGTACTTTTTGACCCATTGCTAATCTCCAGATTCTCTGCGATCGGACACAGCTATAGCAATATGGCTAGTGCGCTTTAAAATACGATCTGCTCGGCCTTTCGCACGTGGCATCATGCGTTTCATAGTCGGGCCTTCATCAACAAAAATTTTTATAACTTTTAAATCATCAATATCAGCACCATTGTTGTGCTCAGCGTTAGCGATAGCTGATTCAAGTACTTTCTTCACTAAACTAGCAGCTCTCTTGTTAGAGAAATTCAAAATTTCAAGAGCTTTTGACACTTTCTTGCCGCGAATCAAATCAGCGACTAAACGAACTTTTTGAGCAGAAGCATGAGCGTGCCGATGCATAGCGATAGTTTCCATTTTTTCTTTTACCTTAACGTTTTTTTAGTTTTTTATCAGCTGTATGACCACGATAAATACGGGTAGGTGCGAATTCACCCAATTTATGGCCAACCATGTCATCGGTAACATAAATTGGAACATGATGACGTCCATTATGGACAGCGATCGTTAAAGCGATCATATTAGGGAAAATAGTTGACCGACGGGACCAAGTCTTGATAGGCTTTTTATCTCCTCTTTCAGTCGCTTTCTCTACCTTCTTTAATAAATGTAGGTCAATAAATGGTCCTTTCTTGAGAGAACGTGGCATGGTTTATCCTCTAATTATTTTGTATAATTATTTTGTAGAACGGTGACGTACGATATATTTATTAGTACGCTTATTATTACGTGTTTTCTTACCTTTTGTTTGTATACCCCAAGGTGTAACCGGATGCTTACCAAAATTACGGCCCTCACCACCACCATGCGGATGATCTACTGGGTTCATAGAAGTACCGCGAACGGTTGGGCGAATTCCACGCCAACGGCTAGCACCCGCTTTACCTAAAACACGCAACATATGCTCTGCATTACCAACTTCTCCTAATGTAGCACGGCAATCAGAAAATATTTTACGCATTTCAGTAGAACGTAAACGGATCGTTACATAATTATCATCTCGTGCAACGATTTGCGCATAAGCACCAGCTGAACGAGCTAACTGACCGCCTTTACCTGGCTTCAGTTCAATATTATGAATTGTTGAACCAACAGGAATACTACGCATTGGTAAAGCATTACCTACTGCAATCGTCGCATCCATACCAGACTGAATTTGATCGCCAGCTTTTAAACCTTTTGGCGCTAAAATATAGCGACGCTCTCCATCTTTATAAAGCACTAATGCAATATTTGCAGAACGGTTTGGATCATATTCCAAACGCTGAACAGTAGCAGCAATACCATCTTTTTTACGTTTAAAGTCAATCATACGATACTGTTGCTTGTGACCACCACCAATATGCCGTGTAGTAATACGGCCATTATTATTACGTCCGCCAGTTTTATTTCTTTTTTCTAGCAACGGAAAAAATGGGTTACCCTTATGCAGATTAGGATTAACTACTTTAATTGTGTGGCGACGGCCAGGAGACGTCGGTTTACATTTAACAACTGCCATTGTTATTTATTCCTCCGACTTACTCTTTACTACTAAAGAAGTTTAGATTTTGTCCTTCTTTCAAAGTAACATAGGCTTTTTTCCAATCATTACGACGACCCATGCGCTGACCGGATCGTTTTCTTTTGCCTTTAACTAAGACAGTATTGACACCTTTAACTTCAGCTGCTAATAATGTTTGTACGGCAGCCTTAATCTGTCTTTTAGTCGCATGTTTAGCTACTTTCAGTACAATGGTGTTATCTTTTTCCATCGCTGTGGAAGCCTTTTCAGAAACATGCGGTGCACGTAGTACCTTTAAGAGCTGTTCTTCACGGATCATGCTAATATTTCCTCAACTTGCTTTACAGCATCAGTAGTCATGATTACCTTATCGAAGGTAATCAGACTTACAGGATCGATTCCTATCGTATCACGAATATCAACTTTGTATAAGTTACGAGCTGCTAAAAACAAGTTTTCGTCAACATTATTCGTAATGATCAAGACATTATTTAAATCCATTTTCTGTAATTTTTGTACAAGCAGTTTAGTTTTTGGTGCTTCAAGAACAAATTCTTCAAGAACAATGAGACGATCTTGACGTACCAATTCAGATAAGATACTTTTCAATGCACCGCGGTACATCTTTTTATTTACTTTTTGACTATGGTTTTGTGGCTTCGTTGCGAAAGCAACACCACCAGATCGCCAAAGTGGCGTTCTAACTGAACCAACGCGTGCACGACCAGTACCTTTTTGACGCCAGGGTTTTTTACCAGAACCTGAAACCTCAGCTCGCGTTTTCTGAGCACGAGTACCTTGACGAGCACCAGCAACATACGCAATCACTATCTGATGTACAAGCGCTTCATTAAAATCACGCCCAAAAGTAGTTTCGGAAACAGTTAGCGAGCTTTTCGTATCTCTTATTACCAATTCCATTTTATTAATTCCATGCTTACCTCCTAGAGGTTACGCTTTAATAGCTGCTTTTATCATCAGGTTACTCCCAGTTGCACCTGGGACGGCACCTTTTACTAAAAGTAGCTTACGATCAGTATCAATACGTACTACATCTAGACTTTGAACAGTTACGCGGTCTTGGCCTAATTGTCCAGCCATTTTTTTCCCTCTAAATACTCTACCTGGAGTTTGGTTTTGACCAATAGAACCAGGAACACGGTGTGATAAAGAGTTACCATGCGTAGTATCTTGAGCATGAAAATTCCACCGCTTAATCGTACCAGAAAACCCCTTACCTTTAGAAGTACCAGTAACGTCTACTTTTTTAATATCAGAAAAAATTGTAAGACTAATACTTTGACCTAAAGTGAATTTTTCATTTTCACTTAAACAAAATTCGCATAAAATGCGACCAGCCTCAACACCAGCTTTAGCAAAGTGCCCAGCTTCAGGCTTTTTTACATGGTTGTTTTTTTTGCTACCAGTAGTTACTTGAATTGCATTATAACCATCAGATTTCAAACTCTTAATCTGAGTCACTCGGTTATTTTCTATTTTAATAACAGTTATAGGAACAAAAATACCATCTTCAGTAAAAAGATGCGTCATTCCTACTTTTGTTCCGACTAAACCAATCATTGTTTAACCTCTTAATTGCACAATCACTTGTTTAACCTAAGCTTATCTGCACATCTACACCGGCAGCTAGATCCAGGCGCATCAAAGCATCAACAGTTTTCTCAGTTGGCTCAACAATATCAATAAGACGTTTATGAGTTCGAATTTCATACTGATCACGTGCATCTTTATTGACGTGAGGAGAAATTAGAACGGTAAAACGCTCTTTACGTACAGGCAACGGGATCGGACCACGTACTTGAGCGCCAGTGCGCTTAGCAGTTTCAACTATTTCCGCAGTTGATTGATCAATTAAACGATGATCAAAGGCTTTCAGGCGGATACGAATTCTTTGGTTCTGCATATGGTCAGAGCTCCAACTTTTATAAGTATTTTATAAAACGCACAAAAAATCACTTCAATTTATCTCTCTTTACGATTGACGAAGGAGTATTATCATCCTGATAATAACTTCAGAAGCAAACTAATCAGACTCTGAAGTAAAAACCTAGAGATTTTAAAAACCTAGAGATTTTAGGGAATTTTAGAAAAATAGCAAGCAATAGATAAAAAATAGATAAAAATAGATAGGATCTAAGATTTATGTATAAGATCTTATCTTACTTTTCATTTCTAAAATTGAAGGTCATTTTAATGACGATAGATTTTATTCCAATACTTTATCTTTGTATAAATTATATACATAATAATATACACTATGGGGTGAAG
>JAVYJS010000018.1:0-18096 GCA_032378655.1 Candidatus Arsenophonus melophagi
TTAGATACTTCATTGTTTTATTTTTAACATAAACTTATGTGTTTACTTAAACTTAAGTACTCTTGTTGCTTGGGTCAGATCTCACTTTTCTATTAAAGAAAACTCCTCTTAAATTAAGATTCTATTTCAGAGCATTAAATGCACGTGCAAAATATTCAACTTTATTCCAATCAGTATATTCAATTTCTTTATTTATATTTGTTTTGCCATCAGTGATTTTCATAACTAATTTAATCATCATACGATCAAAAAAATGATATTTTGAATAACATATGGCTCCAGCAAATACATTGGTCAGAGTTGGCTTCCAGGGAGTTTTAGCTAAAAAGTTACGTAAGTAAATATTTTTTTCTGGTGTATCTTTATACTTTTTTCGAGCTGTTAGATTAACGCTGAAAAAAGCACTTGGGATACTATTTAACTCTTTTTGATAAATTTTAGCAAAATTTAATACAGTTGAATTAAAGCGACCGTAATGTATAGAAGCGCCAATTAATACTTTTTGGTAAATAGCAGGATTAATATTTTTTTCTATATTTAAATTTTTTACATCACATTCTTTACCTTCTTTATTTAAATATTCAGTAATTTTCAATACTATCTTTTTAGTTTGACCATATTTACTAGAAAAAAGTAGCAAATAGCTCATATTATACCTACTTATAATATACTTATGAAATTATATATAAATAATTATTCCTGCCAAAAAGTTGGAGTAAAGAGAATTAATAAAGTAAAAACCTCCAATCTACCAAATAACATGGTAACGATTAAGATCCATTTTCCAATTGGATTCATAGCAGTAAAATTTTCAGCTACTGCACCTAATCCAGGCCCTAAATTATTAAGTGTTGCTGCAATTGATGCAAAAGCAGAAAACTCATCTACACCAGTAGCAATTAATAATAATAAACTTATTAAAAAAACCAATACATAAGCAGAAAAAAAACCCCAAACAGCCTCGATAATGCGCTCTGGTAATACCATGGCGCCTAATTTTATCGTGTAAATAGCATTTGGATGTACTAAACGTTTTAGCTCTCTTGAACCCTGTAAGAATAATAGTAAAACTCGAATCACTTTTAATCCACCTCCAGTTGAGCCTGCACATCCACCAACAAAAGCAGCAAAAAGTAATAATATCGGTAAAAAAAGTGGCCAATTTGCAAATCCATCAGTACTAAACCCTGCTGTTGTTGCTACAGATATAACTTGAATAAAGGTTTGATCCACTGTTTGCAAGAGTGATTCATAAACTGAATGATATAAAAGTACTAACATACAAATAATAATCAAGACTAACTGAAAACCGATGAATACTTTAAATTCAGGATCACGCCAATACGTAATTAAATTACGACCAGATAAAACAGCAAAATGAAGACCAAAATTGCAACCAGAAATCAATAAAAAAATAGCAATAATGATATTAATAACAGGACTACCAAAGTAACCAATACTTTGGTTATGAGTAGAAAATCCACCAATAGAAATAGTCGAAAAACTATGAGAGATAGCATCAAAAACATCCATACCAGCCGCCCATAATGCTATTGCGCATACGATCGTGAGCACAATATAGATGAACCAAAGAGTCTTTGCTGTTTCTGCAATCCTTGGGCGCATCTTATTATCTTTAAGAGGCCCAGGCATTTCTGCTCGATAAAGCTGCATCCCTCCTACGCCTAAAAGAGGCAATATGGCTACTGCTAAAACAATAATTCCCATACCACCTAACCACTGTAGCATTTGTCGATAAAACAGTATTGCTTTTGGTAAAGTATCTAACCAAACTAATGTAGTCGCTCCAGTTGTTGTTAAACCAGAAAAGGATTCAAAAAAAGCATCAGTAATTGAAAGATGAGGTCGATCAGCAAATATAAATGGTAATGCTCCAACACTTCCTAGTACGATCCAAAACAGAGCAACGATTAAAAATCCTTCTTTTGGTTTTAGATCATGTTTATGTCGATGACTTCTGTTTGGTATCCAAAGTAATAAACCTATAATTAATGCTGCAATAAAAGTCTGACTAAACGCACGTCCTGCTCCATCTCGATAAAGCAATGCCACTATACCTGGAATAATCATCGTGGCAGAAAACAAGATGACAAGCAAACCAACAATTCGGGTTATTGCTCGAAAATGCATGAATGATTCCTTAAGAATCCACTGATAGCATGAAGATTTATAAACTTAATCTAATTTGCCTCTACTTAAATAACGTAATTGATCAGCAATCTTTTATTTTTCTTTCTCAATTAGAAAGAAAAATTTTTAATATCGCATTATTGACGTTTTCCTTCTAAGGAATAGCTAATATGATTTTGTACTAATTACTCAACCATTTTCATAAATATGCATACAATACAAAATATTATTTTATTTGAATAAAATAATATTTTGTATTGTATGCATATTTACCTATAAGTCCTAATTGTACTACACACTATTACTATATACTCTTAACTCTAAGACTTGACACTAATCGATAACTACCATTAAAAATTAGAACTGCTACATTTTAGACTGAAAATGAATTGCAAGGCGATTAATATTCTTAATATTAATCTGTAGTATTAACTATGTTAATATCAGTTAACTATCCACTCTGAGGTTAACTATTGGTTCTCTTTTAATCAGAGACAACCTTAACAATATCAAGCTTGTCTCTCTCATTGAGAGAGACTAAACAATGATAGAATATATCTCAGTATATATGCTTGATAGTGTAGATAAACTTTTTCACTTTATCAAATTTATTACTTTTTGCTACATAAACAACTATTTAATTTTTCAAAAATTATAATTAACTCTGTATGGCATCAGATTGAACTTTTTTATTATACTGATATCAGTCACATATAATCTTTTCAACTTTAACTTTATTTTTATAGGATTATTGTATACGCGATATGCATATCAACACATACCATTGGTATTATTAAAATCAATGTTACGTTATTACCGTATTAATTACTATATCAGTTATATCAGTGCATAACCTTTTCATACACAACAAGATAGGATAACAGGATAGCTTATAAAATATTGCATGGTTTATTCATCTATAAAATTATTAACATAATCGTGAACTATATTTTAAAATAAAAGTTATGTAGAAATATTACAAACATAGCTATTATACATAATAGCTATGTTTGTAATATTGAATAATCCAATATTCATTGGACTATAATTGTATGATTGATCACATTATTAAATGTGAGCATTACTGAGCCATATTATTGAATACAATATAGCATGATTGTTATAAATCAATCATCCATTATTGACATGGATGAATAGTGAGTAAGAGGAACTAAACAATTAGCAATAGTTTTTAATATTACTGCTCTAATAACATAATACACGCTCAAAGTATATGGAAACCCCTTCCTGAGCCTGAGAAGGGTTAAAATAAAAGCAGAGTATAAAGTATATATAATAAAATATTATTATATGCCACAGATTAATATTTTTTTTCTAACAACGTGGCCTGTTGCTAATAAGCAACGGGTGTATTTTTACTGACTGGATAAGCTTTTCATTGAAAACGCATGCGATTCAATAAAAGTTATCAAGCACTTGATAACACTAACATGAGCTAGAAACTTTACTATTCATAACTTAGCTAATACTACTAACTATTTGCAGACTGCAAGAAGTCTGCATTCAAAACGATTACCTTCATTTATGAAATTTGATCAGTTTAGTTGCAGATAATCTTAACAATAACAGATACTAACTCTTAAGTTAGAGGTCATCAATCAATATTAAGAAGCTGGTAATCATAAGAAGCTCGAATATTCTTCAAGTAACTCTACTATTGATAGATATTCAATCTAATAGATTAAAAAAATTTTTTATCACTATTATTTTACATGTAATTTCGGATAATCAGCATCAATAAATAATTGGCAGCTACTAATAGCGAAAGATCTCTACAATCAAAAAGAGTTTTAAAGAAGATGCATTAAATGAGATGATTAGTGTAGGATTGTTATATTAATTTATTAGATGCATTCTTAGTCTTAGAGATTTAAATACAGCTAATGCATAACACTATTTTTACATTATTTGCCACAATAGAGAGTTTTAAAGTATGTATCCTCAGAAACACGCAGTGATCAAATAGTACATAGCTTTAGAAGATAGATAGTAAGCTGTCAAAGACAGAATAATAGAGCGTTAATAAATAAAATAGTGTTAATAATGATTATTACGGACGGAGATAAGCACAATCTGCCCCAATAAGATTGGGCTAGCAAGCATAGGTGTTGTGTTGAACATATCTGAGATTATGCATAAAATAGTTTTTATATAAAACGTTAAATTTAAAATACTATTAAATAAATTAAACTCACTACACATAATATCATTAATATCTTTGATTAGATATTAATGATATTAAAGAAATCAAATTTTTAACACTGAACTGAATAGTGTTCAGTTATTGCTGCGCTTACTGATCACTCAGTATTAGCATAAAATAAATGATTTCCTTAGCTATATGATAGCTACAACATAGCTTTTAACTGAAAACAACCTATTAGTTTAATAGGGCTTCAAATGGGTTGTCTGAAGCATTAAAGAGATTAGATAAATTATCTTTTTGGGATAAATTACTTTTGCAATCTAAAAATCCAATCAAGATTTCGTGTATAAAAAGAAATTATTCCAGCGCCATCAAACTAGCATTACCTCCAGCAGCAGTGGTATTGATACTGATGGCGCGCTCATGGACTAAACGTTCAACTAATAATTGACTATCGCCGGATTGATATCCTTGTACAGAAATAATAGGCCCATCACGCTCGGCAACTATAGCACAAATAATTTGTAATTGCTGGCAATCACCATGAAAAATAACAGAATCAAATTGGCAATCAACATGTTGCCAATTATCTGTTATTGTAATTACTTTACTAACCAAAGCAGGCAAAGCTGCATGTAGTTGTTGTTGCATGGTATTATTAGGCCATATTACTTGACATCCCATGGTTAATGCTGTCGCTAATTGCAGTAGCGTGTCTGTTTGGTTTTCAGCCAAACATAAGATTTTGCCACGTGGTACCAAACTATAACTATTATGTTCTCCAGTTGGTCCGACCAATTGGTAGTTTGTCCAGACATAGGACAATTTCTTATAGCGGATAATCACTTGGTTGAGTACTGGATCATGCTGTTTTTCAGCCCAGTCACAGAAGGCATTAAATATGGTTAATTGCTCCATGGATGCTTTGCTATCTGCTAATGGATAGCAATCAGCTAGCTGCTGAAACACTTTATCGATCACGGCGTCTGAACGTTGACTAAGCAATTGATAGAGATATAGTGGACCGCCAGCTTTTGGACCAGTACCTGATAACCCTTCACCTCCAAAAGGTTGTACACCAACTATAGCGCCGACCATGTTACGATTAACATAAAGATTACCTACTTTTGCATGCTTGGAAACATAAGCAATCGTATCATCTATACGAGTATGTAAACCTAAAGTTAAGCCATAACCTGAATCAATAATTTGTTTAATCAACTTATCTAATTGATTACGTTTAAAACGTATGACATGTAAAACTGGACCAAAAATTTCTTTTTTTATTTCTTTAAAATGCTCAATTTCAATTAATGTTGGTTGAACAAAAGTACCTTTTTTCCATTCATGCTTTTCTTGTTTCTGAGCTTGGTAAATTTTTTTACCTTTTTGTCGCATTTTTTCTATGTGTTGCTCAATATTTTTTTGAGATTCCTGATCAATAACTGGTCCAATATCAGTAGACAGTTGAATTGGATCGCCGATATTGTACTCGGCCATGGCACCCTTTAACATAATCAAAGTGCGTTCAGCAATTTCTTCTTGAAGGCAAAGAATTCGTAAAGAAGAACAGCGTTGCCCAGCACTATCAAAGGCTGAAATGATAACATCATTGACCACTTGCTCAGTTAGAGCAGATGAATCAACGATCATGGCATTTAATCCTCCAGTTTCAGCAATGAGTGTAATGGGCTTGTTCTGAGCATTGAGTCGACTAGAAAGCTTACGTTGGATTAGTTTAGCTACACTGGTGGATCCGGTAAATAACACACCTGACGTACGTTGATCACTAATCAATTGTGTGCCAACTTTTTCACCTTGGCCAGGTAATAACTGAAGAACATTACGTGGTATACCTGCCTTATGTAATAAGGTTACACCTAACATGGCAATAATTGGCGTTTGCTCTGCTGGTTTAGCAAGTACACTATTACCGCTAGCTAAAGCAGCTGCAATTTGACCAATAAAAATAGCTAATGGAAAATTCCATGGACTAATACAAACAATTACTCCTAGAGTAGTATAGCTTTCATTAATAAATGTTACACTAATCTGCTGGGCATAGTAACGAAGAAAATCAATCGCTTCACGTACTTCAGCAATGGCATTGCTATAGGTTTTACCTGCCTCACGGATCAATACACCAACCAAACGGTGTATTTGCTGCTCTATTAGAGTTGCTGCTTGTTGTAAAATAGTTGCTCGCTCTAGCACAGGAATCTTTGCCCAACTAGCTGCAGCTCTAGTGGCCACTACTAATGAATGTTCTACATCACTCATTGTGGCTTCATAAACATATCCCACTATATCACTATGATTGGCCGGATTAGTAATTGTTTTTCGATCGGAAATTTCATACTGAGATTGCTGTTGATCACCTAGCAAAGGTTTCACCTGATAATAACGTGGAGTCTTTAATAATGTTTTTGCCAGTGTTACTAGTTGATGTTCGTTAGTTAGATCAATACCTATGGCATTGAGACGATCTTTTCCATAAAGTGCACGCGGTAGTGGGATTTTTGGGTGAGGTAAACCCAATTTGCCTTCCGTCTTAGCTTCAGATAGCACCACTTGTATTGGATTATTCAACAGTGTATCTAATGGAATATTAGGATCGGCAATTTTATTAACAAAAGAGGTATTAGCTCCGTTTTCTAATAAACGGCGCACTAAATAAGCCAGTAACGTTTTATAACTACCCACTGGTGCATAAATACGACAAGGTCTGTTGAGTTTACCATCAGCAACAGAGCCAACAACTTGTTGATATAGGGATTCTCCCATACCATGTAAACACTGAAATTCATATTGATCAGGATAATAATTTTCACCAGCCATATGATAAATGCTAGCTAAGGTATGAGCGTTATGAGTAGCAAATTGTGGATAAATTAAATTAGGCACTGACAAAAGCTTATTGGCACAAGCTAGATAGCTAACATCCGTATAAATTTTTCTGCTATAAACTGGATAATCTTCAAGACCCTCTATTTGTGCACGTTTAATTTCGCTATCCCAATAAGCACCTTTTACTAAACGAATCATCAAACGGTGCTGACTGCGTTGCGCTAAATCAATAATTTCATCGATAACATAAGGACAACGCTTTTGGTATGATTGAATAACAAATCCAATCCCATTCCAACCAGCTAGCTGTGGCTCGAAGCACAGTTTTTTTAACAGAACAAGGGAAATTTCTAGTTTATCAGATTCCTCAGCATCAATATTAATGCCGATATCATAATGTCGTGCTTGCAAGGTTAACGTTAATAGACGTGGATAAAGCTCATCCATAACACGCTGATACTGGGCCCGACAATAGCGGGGATGCAGTGCTGATAGTTTAATGGAAATACCATCATTAGCATAAATACTTTTGCCATGAGAAGCTTTACCAATTGCATCAATTGCTTGTTGATAAGCAGCCATATAATTTTTTGCATCTTCAGCTGTTAGTGCAGCTTCACCTAACATATCATAAGAGTAACTAAAGCCTTGATTTTCTATTTTATGAGCATTATTAAGTGCTTGTGTGATTGTTTCACCAGTGATAAATTGTTTACTCATTAGCCGCATTGCCATATTCATGGCTTGACGAATCATAGGTTTAGTACTTTTATGCATGATGCGGTAAATAGCGCTGATTAGTTTAGTTTCATTATAACTGTCTACTAATTTTCCGATAAAGAATAAACTCCAGGTAGCAACATTTACAAACCATGAGGAACTTTTCCCAATATGGGATTGCCAATCGCCTCTACTAATTTTATCCAGGATTAAATTATCACGAGTAGCTTTATCCGGAATCCTTAGTAGTGCTTCTGCTAAGCACATAAGCGCCACTCCTTCTTGTGAGGAGAGAGCAAATTGTTGTAAAAGGCTTTGTACTAAGCCTGAGCGGTTTAGGCTATTTTTTTGTTTGCGTATCCTTTCAGCTAGCTGAAAGGCTAGCTGATATACTGATTCGCTTTCTATTAACTGATCATGTTGTAATAGTAGTGGTAACAGTTCAGTTTCAGGTAATAGATATGCTGAAGTAATTGCCGAGCTTTTAGCTGATTGAGGTAAAATATGCGCGGCAAAATTTACAAAAAATGGATGATCATTTTTAGATCCAAGCGATGCTTCGCTAAGTACATTAGTTTTTTTATTAACTTTGCTTGCTGGAGATTTTACCTTAACCATAGTTGCCTCACTATCACAGTTTCTAAATATAGAAGATAATTAACTATTGAGATAGAAGATAATTAACTATTGCCTGTCTTGCTCACTAACCAGTTTAAGATCTAGAAAATTTTTATGATCTAAGTGCGTTTCTAAAACGACTGTAATCCTGTTTATGATTAATTTAACAATTCTTGTTCTTGTGCTGATGTTTTAAAATCAGCTATTTAACACTATCCTTCATGTTTTAATTTGGTGCAACATTGTTCAATGATGAAAGTGTTAGAAATGTGAAATGAATCTATTTTTATGCTAATTAAAATAGATTTTTGATATGAGTTATGGATAAGATATTACCTTTGTTATCTTTTAGTCAATGTCAAAAAATTGAATAAACGTTTACAAGAAATCATACAATCTTTCTTTCTGTCTTAAAAGACAGAAATTGAATTTCTGTAGTTTTTCATTTCATTCATTACGTTATTGAACGCCTTTACTCAAAATTAAATTTCAGAATTAAAATGGAGAAGGACTGATGACATTAAGCTACCCAATGATAATTATGTTTGTAGTTTATATTTTTTTTATGTTGCTAATTGGTTTTTGCGCTTACCGTTCAACAAACAATTTTGATGATTATATTTTAGGTGGACGTCGTTTAGGAAGAATAGTTACGGCGCTTTCTGCTGGTGCATCGGATATGAGTGGTTGGTTATTGATGGGGTTACCTGGTGCAATTTTTCTAAGTGGTATAGCGGAAAGTTGGATTGGCATTGGTTTATCAATAGGGGCTTATTTAAATTGGCGATTAGTAGCAGGGCGATTACGTATTCAAACAGAAAATAATCATAATTCCTTGACATTACCAGATTATTTTAGCAGCCGCTTTGGAGATAAAGGCAAAGCGTTACGTGTTATTTCAGCTTTTGTAATCATCGTTTTTTTTACCATCTATTGTGCTTCTGGTGTCGTTGCTGGCGGGCTCCTTTTTGAAAATACTTTTGGCATAACTTATCAAAAAGCCATGTGGTTATGTGCATTGACCGCAATTATTTATACTTTTTTAGGTGGTTTTTTGGCAGTGAGTTGGACTGATACGGTCCAAGCTACTTTAATAATTTTTGCTTTGTTATTAACGCCGCTTATGGTTTTTTTTTCTATTGGCAGTTTAGATAATACTGTAATATTAATTAAAAATAAAGATCCGTCTTACTTGCATATGTTTGAAGGATTAAATTTTGTTTCCATTATTTCTTTACTAGGATGGGGTTTAGGTTATTTTGGTCAGCCACACATATTAGCACGTTTCATGGCTGCCAACTCCGCACAAACGATCAACCGGGCACGACGTATTAGTATGACTTGGATGGTACTTTGTTTAGCAGGCACTATTGCTGTTGGATTTTTTGGTATCGCTTATTTCGATTTGCATCCAATGGTTGCTGAAGCAGTTATAGCTAATCCTGAACGTATATTTATGGAATTAGCGACTATTTTGTTTAATCCATGGTTAGCCGGTATATTGCTATCAGCAATTTTAGCAGCTGTAATGAGCACTTTGAGTTGTCAATTATTAGTATGTGCTAGTGTATTGACTGAAGATCTTTATAAGCCTTTTATCAAACCTAATGCCTGCCAACAGGAGTTAGTTTGGATTGGTCGTGTGATGGTATTAGGTGTAGCGGCTATAGCTATGTTTATTGCTCGGGATCCAAATAATAAAGTATTGCTTTTAGTTAGCAATGCTTGGGCGGGCTTCGGTGCTGCCTTTGGTCCAGTTATCTTAATCTCAGTATTCTGGCAGCGTATGAATCGCTACGGTGCATTAGCAGGTATGTTGGTAGGTGGCACAACGGTATTAATCTGGATGCAATATAAGTGGTTTGGTTTATATGAAATTATCCCTGGATTTATTTTGTCTTCAATCGCTATTATGATTGTTAGTCTGTTAACGGAAGCTCCAAGTCAAAGTGCTGTAAAACGTTTTATTAAAGCAGAGGCTGAATATAAGGCAATAATTAATCGACAAAAATTTACTAATTAAGCAAATAGCAACTTTACAAAATTTGGATATTAGCGATATTTCTAAGCAACATTTTATAAAAATATTTTTTATAGAAATATTTTTATAATGGTAATGGATAGATAATTGGTATAGATAAATCGGCGTAGTTTCTTCTCTTACACAAAACGAAGCTGAGATAGAACTAAGAGTTGATAATAATAAGATACAGCATAATGAGCTCGGCTAATAGAGATACTCTCCCTGTCTCTGCTCAGAAGCTAAGCTAGCAAAAGCTTAGAACTGTTGAACTGTTGTTCTACAACAACGATGATTATCTATGCATAGCAACACTAATAATTTAAAATAGCCACTCTACAATTGCTATTATCCATAATTGCTTATACTAGAACTATAAAGCAATTTTGTTTTATAGTACCACACAGTTATAAGATAAGAATATAAAAATGATCTTTTATTCATTAATTGTATGTTATACAACATTCATTACTACTAAAATAGTAGTGTAATTATCTTTCATTAATTCATGGTATTGAAAATTTTTTACTATCAAAATAATTTTATTTATTCGTATCATACGATTGTCTTTATTCATTTTATTTAAAATTTAATAATAGGATATGTAAGATATTAAGGAGCTAAGATATTATTAATATAACGAGAGTATCTCGACACTAAGAGATGATTAAAATATACTAAATACGTATTGATTGTACTATTTTTGAGTAGACTAAAACAAAATACATGTAAAATTTCATGAATGGGCAATGGACACGCATGATTGAGTTTCATCATCAATAAGAAAGTATCTTTCTTGGATAATTATAAAAGAGTTTCTGACTGCATTTCCGTTAACTTCAGCAACTTCTTTGAAGTCTTTTGCTCAATTTATGTTGTTATTCATTGATTTTAACATTCTCAGAGATGATTTTGGAACATAAGCTGTCTGCTTGGTAGAGCAGACAGCTTATGTTCCAAAAGATCAAGTTTTTGCGTATTTTTTGCTGTTTCTTTGCATAATTATTTTATGTTGATGAGCCCTTTTCTACATTAGAAATTGAAACAAATGCCAATCTTATTGATTAGCATTTGTAAATGATGATACGTTAGTCATGAATCCTATTCATGACTATCTACTTTTTGCTAGATCAGAGGCACTTTCAAGAATTTTGTGTTGATTTTTGATATAAAGTTGATTTAAATTGAGTTTTTAAAATTTTTCTGATCGGTTCCCATATTTTCTAGTTCTTTTATATAACGCCATCTTTCTTCTGACTTAGAAGGTAGACTATTAATAAGTTCTACTCTGCTTGGTAAAATTTTTCTGTTAAAAAAGGACATTTTTTCATTTTTAGTAATGAAAAATAAAATACTTATAAAAATAAAAATAATGAAAATAAAAAAAATCAAGGTTATGTTCGACAATCCGCGCTTTGTTTTTTTATTGCCTGCAAGTTTATTTTTATTGGATGTTATGCATCCTTGTTGTACATAGTCTTTTTGCACCACTTATTCATTCGATAATTAATCAAAATTATTATTAATGCTTTATAAGTTACTTAATCAATTTAAGTACTTTAATCTCGTTTCAATTGAGATTAAAACTTTTAATTATCTTTAAACGTTTTTCTAGCATTTTATTGTATCCATATTCTTATATGGCTCTCTATTGTAGAGAAAATTTTGCTAAAATGCAACATGTGAGGTTGTTAACCATAACAAATAGAGATACTTTTGTAAAGTCAGTTCTATGAACTGTAACCTTATTAAACATAATATTTTTTTCTTTATCTTAAAACACTGTAGATTGGATGAGGTAATCCAATCTACAGTAATGCAATCCACAGTATTTTAGATATTAACATTTCTGTTAGCAACACATTCCTTATAGCTGCTATTGATGTACATAGAATCGTTATGTTAGCTACATAGTAGTATTTCTGATTTTATTATGAGCAACCATTGATTTATTCTATGGAATTTTAGAAGCCTTTTAGATTCCAAAGTAAATCAAAATGACCAATATCTATTAGTAATAATCTGCTCTCTATCAATAGCAGATCGAAATAAAGATAACACTTATTTTTAATAACTCTGTGAAAAGCATCAATCTTTTATTTAAGCAGAATACATCTGATAATTTATCATTATTGTTTTAATGATGTTTAAAATCAAAAATCAGTATCATTTATTCTTGTTCAATCGTAGCTTAAACAATATCAATAATAATATTAGGATCAATCAAAAGAGTTATTTGCATATATTAAAAATAGTTTTTTTAGATCTTTTATTTATCTTTCAGATAAAGGTAAAAATCTGTTTTTAATGAAGATTTTTACCTTTTAACGCATGAATATGAGCAGAATAGCCGTAGATACATTATTTTTATTACTCATATCTAATCTTTGTGTTATCTTGCTTTTTAAGCACGTTATTCCCCAACTTCGTAAATAAATAAAATTGAATTATTCTATTAACATTAATAGAATAATTGCGCATAAAGTGAATTTTTACTTCAATGAATGCTGATAAGTAACAGTAACAATTAATTTTCTGTTGGGTCAACATCGATATTCCATCTTACCTTTCGACTTTCAGGGTCTAGCATAATTTCAGGTAAAATATGTGACAGAAATTGTTGTAAATAGGAGCGAGAAGGATGTTGGAGCAATAATTTCCATCTGAAACGTCCAGCTCGTTTAGCCGGCATAGCCGGTATAGGCCCAAATAATAAAAGCTGTGAATCACGCATATTATGTTGTTCTATATATTTGCGAAGCTTGTTTAAAAAATTAGGTGCAGTTTGATTGTGGTAATCTTCTGAACGTAGCATAATATGGCTACTGTATGGGGGTAAAAAAACATCACGTCGTTCTGCTAGAGTTTCTAGTGCAAATGCATTATACCCTTCTTCTAATAAGATTGATAATAATGGATGTTTCGGGTGATAGGTTTGTAAAATTACTTCACCACACTTTCCAGATCTACCAGCTCTTCCCGATACTTGAATATAAAGTTGAGCAAATTTTTCTGTTGCTCGATAATCATCAGAAAAAAGTGCACCATCGACATTCAGTAAAGCTACTAGAGTGACATTGGGGAAATGGTGTCCTTTAGCGAGCATTTGGGTGCCAATCAAAATCCGGGCACCACTAGCATAAATAGTAGCTAGCTTTTTTTCTAATGCTCCTTTACACCGTGTGGTATCTCTATCAATACGCGTAATAGGTATTTTAGGAAAAAGTTGGTTAATCGCCTCTTCTAATTGTTCGGTTCCTAAACCAACAGGGAGTAAATTCGTAGAGCTACAATGTGCACATTGTATTGGAATTTTTAATTGGCTATCACAGTGATGGCAACGGAGTTGCCGTTTATGATTGTGTAGCGTATAATAATGATCACAACGTGAACATTCAGCAATCCATCCACAATCATGACAAATTAATGTTGGCGAATAGCCTCGACGATTTAAAAATAACATCACTTGATTATTAGCTGATAAATGATCCTTCATACGATGAATTAATGGTCTAGACATACCACATTTTAATGGCTGACCTTTTAAATCAAGTAAATATTGACTTGCAAGTTTAGCATTTCCCGCACGTTGAGTGAGATCTAAACGATGATATTTTCCTTGCAAAATATTATAAAAACTTTCTAATGAAGGTGTTGCTGTTCCAAGCACAATAGGAATATTCTCTTTTTTTGCTCGCAAAACAGCCAGATCACGAGCATGATAACGCCATCCATCTTGTTGTTTATAAGAGTTATCGTGCTCTTCATCAATAATAATCAAGCCAAGATTAGCAAAAGATGTGAATAACGCAGAGCGTGTACCAATCACGATAGCACTGTGTCCCTTTTGTGCTCGCAACCAAACCGTTAATCGCTCGCTATCATTTAGCGAGGAATGCAGCACATCAACTGGTGCGTGAAATCGTTCATTAAAGCGTTGAATACTCTGAGGAGTAAGGCTAATTTCTGGTACCAAGACTAATGCTTGTTTACCTTGCATTAAAATATTTTCAATAACACTGAGATACACCTCTGTTTTACCCGATCCCGTTATCCCTACTAACAACCAAGTTATAAACAATGGCTGAGATATTATTGCCCCTACTGCAGTTGACTGCTCTAGGTTGAGTTTTGGTTTTTTACCACAAATATGAAAATTAGCATGCCAATTTTCTAGTTTTGGTTGGCTAGCTAATAGCTGAGCTAAGTTTTTCTTTTTTAGTGCCTGTAATGCATAGTCACTCAATTCATATTCTACTATTTGATGCCGATACAGGGGTTTTTTCTGTAAAAATGCGAGCGCCTTTTGTTGTTTTGGTGCGCTTTTAAGCTGGTTGATAGGGAATTTTTTACCTTGTGCTGTGATTTTCCATTGCCACAGAGGAGAAAATGCTGCTGCCTTACCTTGTCGAAGTAAACCTGGCAGCGCATGAAATAGTACTTCGCCAATTGGATGATGGTAATATTTGGATGCCCAAAGGAGTAGTGCCCATACTCTATCAGAGAATAGAGATTCTTGATCTAAAACTTTTGCAATAGTTTTTAACTGTTCACTATCATGTTTACTATTTTGATTATGTGATAATACAATACCTAAGATTGTGCGTTTACCAAATGGTACTAATACTCGATTCCCTTTAATGGGCGAAGGGAGATTAGAGGATTGGTAATCAAAAGGACGCATCAGCGGAACAGGAAGCGCCACTTGAACAATAGCCATGATGAAATTTTCCTAATTATCGTCATATGTCTGATTTATAAGACATATGATAGATGTATCACATTAATAAGAATAGAATAGCGCATTATTTTAATAGATTTATTGTGCTATAAGTAGCTTATATATATAATGCACATATTTTCTGATTAATTGTTGATGATTATTAATCAGTTATTGTTGTTAATTGATTTAACATATGGCATCTAGCGCTAGAGTTATAGCGATTTATCCTAACTAAAATGGTTTTTATGAAAAAAGATATTCATCCTCAATATACAAAAGTTATTGCTACTTGTTCTTGCGGTAATGTTATGCACATTAAATCAACTATTAATCATAGTTTTAATTTAGATGTTTGTGGTAAATGTCATCCATTCTATACGCATAAGCAGCGTGATATGGCTTCTAGCGGTCGAGTAGATCGCTTTAAGCGGAGATTCAATATTCCTGATCTAAAAAATAATAATCGCTAAATGTTTTAAACCTGACTCTTCTTCTTATATGAAGAGAATTAATATTCTCTTCATATAAGAGTTAAATTCTTTATATGAGATCAAGCTTTAATTAAAAAGTAATCTACTAACATTTCACAAAAGCATTTATGTAGCAAAAACAAATTATTTAATCTCTAAGCGAGAGAGAGGATTAACAATGGAGATTACAATATATTCCCATATTCTATGGTCGCTACTTCTATAGCGCATAACGATTTCCGCATCTATTATCTCATCATTGCGCTTTTTATGTAAATAAAAAGCAAGCATCAAGTATATTATTGTTATTTTAACAAAAATAAAATCGTGTCAACAGGCTTCATAGATCAGTTCGCGTGTGGTTACACCACATACATTGTTTTTTATTTACGAGTACGTTCATCAGTCAAGATTTTTAGCACATTTATTTTAATAGAATTAATACAATAATTTTTTTTATTGTAATGTTATGTTTTTGCTTTTAACATGTTCAGCATAATAGCTTATGTAATTGCCATACTTATATCTCCATGAGATACCTGAAGTTAAGTCAATCAATAGAAACTTTATTCAGTCTATATAAATAAGTGTTCTTTATAACTGAGCGTTAGCTGGAAAACATTTTATAATATTTCTAACTGTATAATGTTCCTAACCTTTATCAACTCTTGTCATGTTTGACTATTGAAATCAATTCATGTATTGCATGCTTTGATTTCTATTGATTAGATATCATTTGTCTTGCACTTTATTTTTAGTAAAGTAAAATAATGTTTATTCACTAATAGAATATTACTAATATTCTATTACTTATGTGCAATATACTACCACCTAATAATGATATTAGGTTCATATCACTTAATGTTGGGCTAACAACTACTAAAAGCAATACGCTAAGTTTTAGTGGCTATTGAAAAATTTTATTAACGGTTTCTATGAAAAGAAAAGGTAAGCTTTATATTGCTATATTAGAGCAATATAAAGGCAGTAAATACTGCTTTGATCCAACATAAGCAACTAAATAAATTTAGTGGTAGCTTATTGAAGCTGAGCATTATTCAGATATGAATATTAATAGTATTGAGTGTCCTTATTACGTCCGTAATAATACAAGAATTGGAAAAGAAAACCCTTTTGAACTTTCGTCATTACTAAATATAATGACGTTGTTTATAACAACCTTTGAAACCAGTTAAAATCTACTGATTTTATCACTTAGAAGTAACAAATATCTAGTGGTTTTAAGGTATTTATCATGTTCTTTAATCATGCAGCAGAATTTCATGCTGTTGGTGTTTCCTCTGAACCTAAGATTGTGCGGAAAATATTAATATTGCTTGTCTTATGGAGCAAGAAAGATTATTTGCGTGCATGCAGTATCCAATCGTGTCTTGGATACAATGGGTGATTAACAAATATTTAACGCAGTTTATTTTTTGATCCAAACTGCCATAAAGGATTTTATTTACACCATGCTTTAAGTACAAAAGTAACATATAATAACAAAGATTTTATACTGCGTATTATCGCAGTATAAGAGACTGTTAATTCCTATACTTAAGGCCATACCAATGAATGGTATCTTAAATATTTCAATTCATCAGTAGCAAATCAACCTCTTCACCGTTACAGGTTCTCATATTTGATTGGCAACACATAGCTAAACAATAAAATAACTGATATATAGAAAACAACGATATTGTATAAATATTTCTTACATTAATACAGATTTTTAAAAATAAGAAAAATTAACATTTATCGCCTGATAATCTAGTTAGAAAAGTATATTAAAAATCTTCATAAATCGCATTTTTTATCTACATCCTTTTATTACGCTAGGCGATTGTAGGAAATAAGAGTGTTTAAAACCTTTTCTACTGCAAGGAAAAACCATATAAACCAATAGCTTGATAATTAGTAATTATCATTAATGTGCAAAAGAATACTAATATGAATACCAGCAATATCTTAACGCATCACCGATTACTACCAATATCCATATAGATAGATATTATTATGAATAATTGTATTGTTGTGCTTAATATAATTGATTGATAACTTTTATAAATAATTTTCTATATAGGTTTTGGCTTTCACATTCCTAACAGATTGTTCATGAACTTTGACCATAATCACTTTTGAACAAAAATAAATATTGACAAAAGCGCCTGTAATCATTACTTCACTACTTCACTTATTCTTGGTTGCCTTTATCCGTTATCTTAGATAAGTAAAGACAGTTTGAATAGAGTAAGACTGAAAGAAATGGCACAGCACTCCAAATCATGGCTTGTGGTGCTGATATTAATAAAAACACTTTTACATGAGGCGGCATTACCTGCGTAAATCATGGATCGATAAAACTACCTAAAAGGCTATT
>JAVYJS010000019.1:0-15313 GCA_032378655.1 Candidatus Arsenophonus melophagi
AGATCCAAGAAAAGAGAAGAGCATGATCCTAGATTTGATAATCTAGGAAATAGGAATATGAATAGGAAAGAAAATCTATTAATTATTATTATCAATAATAATTAATATTTATTTATATTGTACTGCATTGTATGATATTAATTGGATTCTGTTGCAAACAGCATTATTACTCTTCATTATTACTCTCATATTCATCATATTCACTGAATGTACTAATAAAAATATAAAACTATTCAAGCGATTTATGTTGCTTTAACGAAAGATTGTATTGTTTTAGAACAAAAAATTATATTGTATTTAGAATACAAAATCATAATAAATTTTTGTAATATTTTTATTTGTATTGCACTCCTTGAATTTTACTCAATAACTCGTATCTCTAAAGCTCAAGAGTATATTGCAATACTATGAACCACTCTTCAGATATTATTATTTGCGTGCGAATTTCACTTAATTGGCTTGTGCTTCTTTTGATCTTCATTTTGAGTTATATTTGAGTCATGTAACTTTTGTATGTAATATCTCTGATTTTAAGCAGAGATATTACATATTATAACTTTAGTTATATGTTCTTTTTGTCCCTTATTTTATATCAAGGGCCTTGATATAAGGGCCTTGATATAAAATATTTTCTGTTATTCTATTGTTTTTTTGAGCTATTCTTTTCATTAATTTTTTTTCTTTATAAGTTTATTAACATCTTAGGTAGTTTTATTTTTTTTATAAATCCAGGCACTGCTTGGACCGTATCCACTATTTTTTTGCTTTATCTTCACTTGCTCGCTTTATGTTTTGGCACTCCCTTCCGTTTTTGTACACTATTATGAAGTGTAGGTAATTTATCACAGCCAATAGTAACAGTACTTACTGTACACAAAAAAAATAAGTATGCTTTTGAATTTTTATTCATTAAAAATTGTAACATTATAAAACATCTGAAATATTAAAATATAATAGGATATATGAGCTTAATAACACATTAACTTGATATGCATAACATTATGAATCATAATGTTATGCATATTTATTATTTATTGAATTTAGGTTACAAGTAGATACATGAGACTAGAATAAGTGATGATGTTAAAATGCTAAACATAGAGAATCTATCATTCTCCTTTCTATCTTATTAAGATTCTTATCTAAGATAAGAATCTTAATATGTTTTATATGCTCCAATTAAATAGTAAAACAGTTAATAACTAATCATTTTATGCATCTCCTGAAGGGAGATAACCTTCTCAGTAGGATCAGCATGAAGGGAAATCGCGGTTGCAAAACCACCATTAATCGTTGTATCGTAATTTACTTTATATTGTAGAGCACTGCGACGAATAAGTTTAGAATCTTCTATTGCACGACGACCTGAAGTAGTATTGACAATATAACTATATTCACCATTCTTGATTCTATCTTGAATATGAGGACGTCCTTCATGTACTTTATTCACTAAACGTGGGTTAATTCCTGCTTCGCCCAATACAATTGCAGTTCCATGAGTAGCATCTAACTCAAAACCATGCTCCATTAATTTAGTGGCTAATGCAGCAATTTTTGTTTTATCACTCTCTCTTACTGAGAGAAGAGCTCGACCAGTCTTTTTCATCGTGGTAGAAGAACCAAACATAGCTTTAGCAAATGCTTCAGAAAAGGTTCTACCAATTCCCATTACTTCTCCAGTGGAACGCATTTCTGGTCCTAAAATAGGATCAACGCCAGGAAATTTATTGAAAGGTAATACCACTTCTTTTACTGAATAATAAGGTGGAATGATTTCTTTTGTGATGCCTTGTTGAGCTAAAGACTGTCCTACCATAACACGAGCAGCTACTTTTGCCAATGATATACCTGTTGCTTTGGATACAAAAGGTACTGTACGAGAAGCTCGTGGATTTACCTCAATTAAATATACTTCATTATTTTTAATCGCAAATTGAATATTCATTAATCCCCGAACACACAATTCAAATGCAAGTTTCTTTACCTGATCACGTATAATATTCTGTATATTCTGATTTAAAGTATAAGAAGGCAAAGAACAAGCAGAATCACCAGAGTGAACACCAGCCTGCTCAATATGCTCCATAATCCCGCCAATTAAAACGGTTTCTCCATCACAGATGGCATCTACATCAACCTCAATAGCATCATCAAGAAAATGATCTAGCAATATTGGCATATCATCAGAAATATTCATCGTTTTCTGAAAGTAACGTAGTAAGTCAGTGTCATCATAAACAATTTCTATAGAGCGTCCACCTAAAACATAAGAAGGGCGTACAACTATTGGATAACCAATTTTATGAGCTGTTTCTATAGCTTTTTCAATACTAGTAACCATAGCATTTTCGGGCTGTTTCAATCCTAAGCAAATCACTGTTTGCTGAAATCGTTCACGATCTTCAGCTCGATCAATCGCATCTGGGCTAGTACCAATAATAGGAACACCAGCCTCTTCTAAAGCACGCGCTAATTTTAATGGTGTCTGTCCGCCATACTGCACAATAACTCCGATCGGTTTTTCGATTCTAACTATTTCTAATACATCTTCTAACGTTACTGGTTCACAATAGAGACGATTAGAGATATCGTAATCAGTAGAAACTGTTTCAGGATTACAATTTACCATTATTGTTTGGTATCCATCTTCACGTAATGCTAGTGAAGCATGTACACAGCAATAATCAAACTCAATTCCTTGACCAATGCGGTTTGGTCCGCCACCTAGTACAATAATCTTAGATTGAGTATTGTCAGGATTTGCTTCAGATTCATCTTCATAAGTGGAATAAAGATAAGCAGTATCTGTAGCAAATTCTGCTGCACAAGTATCTATTCTCTTAAAAGCAGGATATAATTTATATTGATGACGTAATGTACGAATTTCAGTTTCAGAAACACCTACTAGTTTAGCTAAACGAATGTCAGAAAAACCTTTCCGTTTCAATCGCCATAAAAATGATTCAGATAATCCATTAAGGCCAAATTCAATAACTTTTTCTTCTAAACGAATCAGTTCTTCAATTTGAACTAAAAACCAACGATCGATATTAGTCAAATTAAACACGCCATTCACAGACATACCTGCGCGGAATGCATCGGCTATATACCAAATACGTTCAGCTCCAGCATCTTTTAGTTGACAACGAATTTTTGTTAATGAGTCGCATTCATCTAAATTAACTTTTGGATCAAAACCTGTTGCAGCCACTTCTAATCCACGCAATGCCTTTTGCATTGATTCTTGGAATGTTCTTCCAATAGCCATTACCTCACCAACTGATTTCATCTGAGTGGTCAAACGATCATTACTACCTGGAAATTTTTCAAAATTAAAACGCGGGATCTTAGTTACAACATAATCTATGGAAGGTTCAAAAGCAGCGGGTGTTCGTCCTCCTGTAATGTCATTCATTAATTCATCCAATGTATAACCTACTGCAAGTTTTGCTGCAACTTTAGCAATAGGAAAACCAGTTGCTTTGGATGCTAAGGCTGATGAACGCGATACGCGTGGATTTATTTCAATTACAACTAAGCGACCAGTCTTAGGATTGACGGCAAATTGAACATTAGCACCGCCTGTTTTTATACCAATTTCTCGTAATACTGACATTGATGCATTACGCATAATTTGATATTCTTTATCCGCTAAAGTTTGAGCGGGTGCAACAGTAATGGAATCTCCAGTATGAATTCCCATTGCATCAACATTTTCAATAGAACAAATAATGATGCAATTATCATTTTTATCACAAAGTAATTCCATTTCGTACTCTTTCCAACCAATTAATGACTCATCTATCAATAATTCATGCGTTGGAGAAAGATTTAATCCACTTAAACAAATTTCTTCAAACTCTTCATGATTATAAGCAATGCCACTTCCAGAACCGCCCATAGTAAATGAAGGACGAATAATACAGGAAAAACCTACTTTTTCTACAACTGCTAATGCTTCTTCTAAAGAATGTGCGATTCCAGAACGAGCAGTTTCTAAGCCAATTTTCTTCATTGCTTTATCAAACCTCTGACGATCTTCTGCCTTATTAATTGCGTCAGCTGTTGCGCCAATCATAGTAACTGCAAATTCGTTTAATATACCTTTACGCTCTAATTCTAGAGCACAGTTTAGAGCAGTTTGTCCACCCACGGTAGGTAAAATCGCATCAGGCCGCTCTTTTTCAATAATTTTGCGTACTATTTCCCAGCGAATTGGCTCAATATAAGTAGCATCAGAAAGTTCTGGATCTGTCATAATAGTGGCCGGATTAGAATTAATTAGAATAACACGATAACCCTCTTCACGTAGTGCTTTACAGGCTTGTGTGCCTGAATAATCAAATTCACAAGCTTGGCCAATAACAATTGGCCCAGCACCTAAAATCAGGATACTGGTTATATCCGTCCGCTTTGGCATGTTCTCTCCTGATCAATCAACTTGAGTTGCTAAATTTATTTGACGATAATTTTTCATTAATTCAATAAAATAATCAAATAGAAGTTCTGCATCTTTAGGACCAGGGCTAGCCTCAGGATGTCCTTGAAATCCAAATGCTGGTTTATTAGTATAATGTATACCCTGCAAACTTCCATCAAATAGTGATCTGTGGGTAACTTGTAATTCATCAGATAATGATGTTTCGTCAACTGCAAAACCATGATTTTGAGTAGTAATCATAAGACGGTTGTTAACTAAATCTTTTACTGGATGGTTACCACCATGATGACCAAATTTCATTTTTATGGTGTTAGCGCCACTTGCTAGTGCCAGTAATTGATAACCTAAACAAATACCAAAAATAGGGATTTCTTTTATTAGAAACTGCTTAATAGCTGTGATTGCATAATCACAAACAGTAGGGTCACCGGGACCATTAGAAAGAAAGATCCCATCAGGTACTATTTTTAATACTTCATTAGCAGGTGTTGTTGCTGGGACAACCGTCAAATAACAACTACGATCAACAAGCAAGCGTAAAATATTTTGCTTAACTCCAAAATCATAAACTACCACATGATAAGAGGGTTGCTCTAGAGTCTTCGTAGACAAAAATCCATAGCTTTTGAGCTGGCAATTCTCTTTTTTCCAGGAAAACATCTTTTTTGTTGTAACTTCTTTAACTAAATCTACTCCTTTTATTTCACTAAATAATTTAATTTTTTCCAATGCTAAATTGACATCTAAATTATGATTAGTAATAATACAACCATTTTGCGTGCCTTTTTTTCTTAATAATCGTGTAAGCTTACGAGTATCGATATCAGCAATTGCTACTGTTTGATGACGCTTGAGATAATCTGATAAGCTTTCTGTGCTGCGAAAATGACTATAATTTAATGATAAATCACGTATAACTAATCCGTGAGCATGAATGATAGATGATTCTTCATCATCAGGATTAATACCGATATTTCCAATATGAGGATAAGTCAGGGTAATAATTTGGTGGGCGTAGGAAGGATCAGTGATAATTTCTTGATATCCAGTCATTGATGTATTAAAAACAACTTCTCCAACAACAATACCTTCAGTTCCAATGGAACGACCATGAAACTGGCTTCCATCCTCCAGAACTAACATAGCTGGCTTAATCAAAATATCCTCCAAAAAATAAAAACTGTGTATTGAGCATATTGATTTATCTAAAAGCCAATAAATTTGTGTTAAAATGGACAGTACAAGAAAATTTTTTTACAACATTGCGCGCAATTCTAATGATGAAAAGAACAATTGTCTAGTTAAAAATATTTTTGTGTTGCAGCTCATTTATGGTAAAATAGCAATACAAAACACTCTACTATATCGTTATATAGAGTACAAAGGTCATTTTAAAATGACCTTTGTACAAGAATTTTATTTTAATGAGTGTTCAAACTTAATCAGTTAATACAAAGAATAGTTTAAACATTAAGCATTTCAAAAAATGAATCAATAAATAAAAACTAAATACTTTTTAAGTTTAGTACATCTTGCATACTATATAAGCCATTATTTTTATCTTTTAACCAAAAGCAAGCTTTAATAGCACCATTGGCAAATATCATGCGACTAGATGCTTTGTGCGTTATTTCTATTCTTTCACCAATATTAGCAAAAATTGCTGTATGCTCTCCAATAATGTCACCAGCTCTAGTTGTAGCAAAACCAATGCTGTTCTTTTTTCTTTTGCCAGTAAAACCTTGGCGGTCATATACTGCACAATATTTTAAATTACTTCCAATAGCCTTAGCAATAATTTCTCCCATTGCTAAGGCAGTTCCTGATGGTGCATCAACTTTATATCTGTGGTGGGCTTCAATAATTTCAATATCACTATATTTTCCGATTACTGTTGCTGCTTTTTCTAATAACCTGAATATTAAATTAATTCCTATACTAAAATTTGCCGCCAAAACAATAGGAATTATTTTTGCTGCTTCTTTAATCGACTGTTTTTCGATTTCACTAAATCCAGTAGTGCCAATAATCATTGCTTTTCCATATTTCTTGCAAACAGATAAGTAATATTTCGTCCCTTCTGGACGAGTAAAATCAATCAAAATATCAAATTTATCTAAAATACTTATAAGATCATCACTAATAATGATATTCAAGCTGCTCATGCCGATTAATGTACCGGCATTAATGCCTACTATACTTGAGCCTTTTTTCACTAACGCCCCCCCTAAAGTAATACCATTTGTTTTCGATACAGCTTTGATTAGTTTGCGTCCCATGCAGCCATCAGCACCAACAATGGCAACACGTATATTTGAATTAGTCATATTTTGCTCATGATGAAAATTTTAATATTTAAATGATTACACAGATAAAACGTAACATTTATAAGCCTTAGTGACTCTAAAGCTATTAGAGTCAGCTTAATTAGTATATTAACTGGAGCATTGAAAAGTAGTTTAATAAAATACAAAAAAAAAGTAATTACTACATTTGCTTGATCTCAAGATGTAATTCTTTTGGCACGTTAAAAAAAATATTTTCTTTATGTCCGACAAGTTCAACTATTTCACTTTCCTCTAGCCTTTTTATATGCTCTATAACCTGATGAATAAGAATATCGGGTGCAGAGGCACCAGCAGTAAGGCCAATAATCTTTTTATTGTGCAGCCAATGTTCTTGAATATCATCCACAGAGTCGATCAGGTAACTAGGGTTACCTGATCGACTTGCCAATTCATAAAGACGATTAGAATTAGAAGAATTTTTAGAACCGATAACCAATATAATATCAGCCTTATAAGCTAACTCTCGTACTGCTTTTTGACGATTAGTGGTGGCATAACAGATATCATTTTTACGTGGCCCAACAATATTTTTAAAACGCGTATGTAGTGCATGTATAATATGAGCTGTGTCATCTACAGATAAAGTAGTTTGCGTCATAAAGCAAAGATTATTTTCATTTTTTACTTTTAATTTCCAAACGTCTTCTGGAAATTCAACAAGATATATACCACCATCTGGGTTATTATATTGTCCTATTGTACCTTCTACTTCAGGATGACCAGAATGACCGATTAAAATAGCTTCCTTACCTTTACGACTAGCTCTTATGACTTCCATATGTACTTTTGTTACTAAGGGACAGGTTGCATCAAATAACATTGTTAAATGGCGTTGTTTAGCTTCTTGCTGAATGGCCTTAGAAACACCATGAGCAGAAAAGATCAAAATACCTCCATCTGGTACTTCAGAAATTCGTTCAATAAAAGTTGCACCGAGTTGACGTAAATTATCAACTACATAACTGTTATGAACGAGTTCATGACGAACATAAATTGGAGCACCATAAATACGTAATGCGCGATCCACAATACTAATTGCTCGATCAACACCAGCACAAAAACCTCTAGGGTTAGCTAGCAATATTTGCATTTGATCTATCCTGTTATTATATCGATTTATAATAACTACAATGTAGAAATAATGTTCTGAGTTACTGTTATGTAACAGAGTAAATAACTTGATACTATCAAGTTTAAGTATAAATGGGTATAAATATTTTGAAGTAAAACATGAGATACTATCGTTGTTAATTTTACTAAACAATATTTTTCCTGGATTTACTATAAATGTTTCTTTGCTTATAGGACGAACAATACAGGCAGTAAAAATGATACACTAAGTCATACTCGTTTTCTTTTCTGTATTGATAAAGCTATGAAGAGTAATGCATGTAGCACCAATGAAAATTGCCATATCAGCAATGTTAAAAGTTAACCAATGCCACTGACCAATATAAAAATCAATAAAATCTACTACTAAACCATGGACTAAACGATCATATAAATTACCTAGTGCTCCGCCCATAATCATTGCATAAGCAATATTACTCAACTTGTTTTTAACGCTTTGACGATACATAATCACAACAAGTACTATACAAATAACAATTGCTACACATGCAAAAAACCAACGTGGCCAGCCTTTTTTATCAGCTAAAAAACTAAATGCTGCTCCATAGTTTTGAACATAAGCTAAATTCAAATAAGGCATTAACGGTAATGATTCATTTACTTGAAAAGTATTCAAAATGAGTTGTTTACTGACAAGATCAATAATAAATATTAATAACGTTAACCATAGCCAGCGTAAGCCAGTAGAGAAAATAGGATTTTTCATTAGAAAAACCTTAAGTATATTAGGAAATCTTACGCATCTCACCATTCCCGACTACATTTGTTACACAACGACCACATAACTCTGCATACTGTTCCTCCAAACCAATATCTGTTGCATAATTCCAACAACGAGGACATTTTTCGCCCTTAGCCTTCCGAAAAACAATTTTTAATCCACTCGTGCTACTATTTAATGCTTTAACTGGAGCTTTTGTAATATCTGCTACAGTAGCTTGTGAAGTTAATAATATAAAACGTAACTCATCACCTAAATAATTTAAAATTTTACCCCATACTTTATCTGCATATAAAGTTACGGAAGCTTCCAACGAACTGCGAATATGCTTATATGCACGCGCTTGCTCAAGTATTTGATTCACCTCTCTGCGAATAATTAAGAGTTTATCCCAGAATTCATTATTCAGTGTTTCATTATCATCTAATCCAAACAAGCCATTATAATACTCTTCAGTAAAAACATATTGGCAATGTTTACCTGGTAAACATTGCCAAATTTCATCAGCAGTGAACGAAAGGATTGGAGCAATCCAACGTACTAGTGCCTCTATGATATGAAATAATGCTGTTTGGCAACTACGCCGCGCCAAACTATTATTTTTTGATGTATATAGACGATCTTTTATGATATCTAAATAAAAGGAACCCATTTCAACTGAACAAAACTTCATTAACCGTTGAATAACTGCATGAAAATCATAATTAGCATAATGCATTATGATTTCACTTTGAGCAGCTTGAGCAATCCCAACGGCCCAACGATCTAATACTACCATGTTTTCCGGTTTCACTTGATGCAAGTCCGGATTAAAATCATTCACATTAGCTAATAAAAAGCGTGCGGTATTACGAATACGCCGATAACTATCTGTAGAACGTTTCAAAATTTCATTTGAAACAGCCATTTCACTAGTGTAATTAGTTGAAGCAACCCATAGCCGTAGAATATCAGCCCCTAAATCATTCATTACATCTTGTGGACTAATAGTATTTCCCAAAGATTTTGACATTTTACGGCCTTTTCCATCCACAGTAAAACCATGTGTTAATACTTCTCTATATGGCGCTTGACCTTTTATCGCTGTTGATAGCATGAGAGACGACATAAACCAACCCCGATACTGATCGGGACCTTCTAAATATAGATCTGCAGCATAGCCTTTAAATTCAGGACGAACATCAACAACAGAATAATGAGTTGAACCAGAATCAAACCAAACATCAAGCGTATCGAGAACTTTAATATAATCTTTTGCATCTCTACCTAAGATAATACTTGGATCGAGATCCCACCACTTCTGAATACCTGATTTTTCAACAAGTTTAGCAATTTCTTCAATTAGCTCTAATGTGCGTGGATGTAATTTTTTTGTCTGCTTATGTACAAATAATGCCATTGGTATACCCCAAGTACGCTGACGAGAAATACACCAATCTGGACGATTTTTTACCATAGATTCAATGCTGTTCTTACCCCAATCAGGAATCCATTTAACACCTTGAATCTCGTTGAGTGATTGCTTACGTAAATTATTTTTTTCCATACTCACAAACCATTGAGGAGTTGCACGAAAAATAACTGGAGTCTTATGTCGCCAACAGCAAGGATAACTATGCTGTAATATCTCTTGATGCAATAAAGCACTTTTAGTTTCTAAAAGTTCAATAATTAACTTATTTGCTTTAAACACAAAAACGCCATCTAAACCAGAATAAGTATTAGGCATATAACAACCGTTTTCGCCAACAGGGTTGGCTATTTCAAGTTTGTATTTTTGTCCAACAAGATAATCTTCAGGACCATGGCCTGGTGCAATATGTACCAATCCGCTACCTACATCTAAAGTAATGTGCTCACCTAGAATAATAGGAACATCAAAATGCATAAAAGGGTGATGAAAGCGCAGTAATTCCAATGTAGCACCGTTACATTCTGCTATCACTTGCCACTCTGTTATTGCAAGACGCTGTATTACTGTTTTAACGAGTGATTTTGCTAAAATTAAACATTCATCATTATTAATTTTAACTAGTTGATATGGTAACTTACCATTGACAGCAATGGCACGATTAGCAGGCAATGTCCAAGGTGTTGTCGTCCAAATGACTGCTGAAATAGGTAAACTGGATGGCCTTACAGAAAACGCACTATAAACTGCTTTTACATCTACAGCGTAAAATCGTACTTCAATGGCAGGTGAAGATGTATTATAATATTCAACTTCTGCTTCTGCTAAAGCAGAAGCACAAGAAGTACACCAATGCACTGGTTTATCGCCTTTTATTAAATGACCATTTTCAATTATTTTACCTAAAGCGCGAATAATATTAGCTTCAGTGTTAAAATTCATGGTTAAATAAGATTGGTTCCAATCACCAAATACACCCATTCTCATAAAATCAATTTTTTGATCTTCAATTTGTTCTTTGGCATATTTACGGCATTTTTCACGAAATGCAGCAGCAGATACTGAATTACTAGGTTTTCCAATAATTTGTTCAACCTTATGTTCAATTGGCAACCCATGACAATCCCACCCAGGTATATAGGGTGCATCAAACCCAGCTAATCCTTTAGATTTAATGATAATATCTTTAAGAATTTTATTAACTGCGTGGCCAATGTGCAAACTGCCATTAGCATAAGGAGGACCATCATGCAATATAAATATCTTTTTATCTATTTTAGCTTGACGAATAGCTTTATATACACCGTTTTTATACCAACGATCTAAAATTTTTGGTTCTCGTTTAGCAAGATCACCACGCATTGGGAACTCTGTTTTCGGTAAATTCAGAGTGTTTTTATAGTCTTTCATGAAGATTCTCAGTGACAGATTTCTAGTAATTATCTTAATAATGGCAACTGAAAGAATTGTTTTGCAGCCATTATATCCTTATCGATTTGCTTTCTCAATTCCTCAGTAGAAGCAAAGCGTCGCTCATTACGCAATTTTTTACATAAAACAACATCAATATGATGTCCATATATATTTATATTCACATCCATTAAATGGACTTCTATTTTTTTTTCTACTCCATTTACTGTTGGACGGTGGCCAATATTTACTACTGCCTTTAATGGATAATCACCCAAACCATATACCTTCGCCACATAAACACCCTTTACAGGCATCACTAAGCATTTAAATTGTATATTGGCTGTTGGAACACCTATCTTACTGCCAAGCTGACTACCATGAATTACTCTACCACTTAAGCGGTAATGGTGCCCTAAAAGACTTTCAGCAAGGGTAATATTATCGCTTAATAGCGCCTGCCTGACAGCTGTACTGCTAATTCGCTTTCCAGAATCACAAAAACTATCAGTATTAGCTACTTGAAAGTCATATTTTTCTCCAGCCGTACAGAGATATTGAAAATGGCCACGTCGATTTTTACCAAAACGGAAATCATCACCAATTGCTAAAAATTTGACTCCTAATTTTTTCACAAGTAGTTGTGAAACAAAAGTGTGTGGTGACAATAAAGAAAATGCAGCATTAAATTTAATGCACAGTAAATAATCAACACCATATTCAGTAAAATATCTTACCTTATCACGTAAGCATGTTAAACGTGCTGGTGCATGTCTACCTAAAAAAAATTCTAATGGTTGCGGTTCAAAAATCATAACCATCGTTGGTAAGTATAGACGCTGACCTTGTCGTTTTAAATATTGTAATAATGCCTGATGTCCTCGATGAACAGCATCAAAATTACCAATAGTTAATACACATCCATGATGCCATTCGCGAATATTATGTATTCCACGCACTAACTTCATAATCAACTCAATACAATACAATTTTTGGTTATATCGCTTATTAAGCGTCTATTTATTATTGCTTTAAACTTTAAGGTAGTATTTAATTAGTTTTTTATATTTAAGGTAAAAATTTGTTGTTTATCAGAAACAAGGTAAAAAAAACAGATTAATGATTTTATGTCACTTCATTAAGTATTCACATATAAAACTATATTTTATGCCTTAATCTGATCAAGCTATAAGCTATAATAAAAATTATATTATAGTACACGATATTGATTTATACAAATTCATTGACAAATACATGCTAAAGGCACATATTATTTGTGCCTTTGAGATATTTTTGATACAAATCAATATTTGGGAGTTTAGCCTTGGCTAATATCAAATCAGCTAAGAAACGTGCCATACAATCAGAAAAACGTCGTCAGCAGAATTCTAGCCGACGTTCTATGGTACGTACTTTTATCAAAAAAGTTCATGCTGCCATCGCTTCTGGCGATAAGGGAAGAGCACAGAAAGCATTCAATGATATGCAACCTATAGTTGATCGTTATGCTAGTAAAGGCTTAATCCACAAAAACAAAGCTGCACGTCATAAAGCACGCACAGCAGCAAAGGTAAAATCAATGTAACGTTCTAAATAATTGTTAGAAATACTAGATATAGCTGAACTTTTTGCTCTTCGCAATCCTGTTATAGTTTATAAGGATTGCGAAGATAATTAACAAAAACTTCGTAATGCATGATCATAAAATCCTGTTTATAAACAGGATTTTATGATCATGCATTACGAATAAGAATGGGATCCTGCACTGTTATGTCATCCTTAGATTTACTAAGGAAATCAAGTCTATCATGGTAGTGCAACAAATTTTATTGCTATGAAACATAGCAACTGTCCTATTAGTACAGTATCATCAATTTTATCGCATTTAGCTACTTAATAATTATTATTTTAATTTCATAAACAGAAGACGACATAAAATAGAATATCGACACATATAAAAATCATTGACATATCAAAACCATGATATTAACACGCTCAAAAGTAAGATAATTATCTTATATTAAGAAGATCTACTATATACCGTATAGTATTTGTTATTTTTGTATTAACAAAAAATATTTTTTATATTCCTTTAACTTAAACTTTAAGTAAAGTTAATATGATGATTAGACTGCTTTCTAATTACAATTGACTGCTTTGGTAAAGCTCCATGCATTAATAATAATCCAAAGATTGTCGCTAAAGTAGAACCCATTAGGATGCCTAGTCGTGCATAAATACTACAATCATCGAAATCTTTAAAAGCTAAACCAGCAATAAAAATTGACATAGTAAAACCAATACCACATATCACTGAAACAGCAAATATTTGTTTAAGGTTAATTTTAGGTGGCAATTTTGCTAAACCTAATTTTATGGAGATCCAACTAAAGGCAAAAATACCTGTTGGTTTCCCAATTAATAAACCTAAGGTAATGCCAAGTGGCAGTGAACTAAAAAGATTCATGTAAGTCACACCACTAAATTCCAATCCAGCATTAGAAAATGCAAATAATGGTAAAATTAAATAAGCAACCCAAGGATGCAAGAGATGTTCTAATTCTTCAGAAGGGGAATTGTTTTTTTTTCCTTTCAGGGGTATTAAAAAGCCTAAAATAACACCAGATAATGTTGAATGAATACCTGATTTTAAAATACAAACCCATAAGATTATTCCAAGAATCAAATAAACCAATGTATTTTCAACTTTACTCGAATTGATCCATATCAATATTAAAATAGAAAGCGTAGCTAACCCTAATGAAATAATGGAAAGAGATTTAGTATAACATGAAGCAATGATAATAATCACGCCAATATCATCAATAATTGCTAAGGCAAGCAAAAATACTTTTAACTCTGATGGCACACGCCGGCCAAACAGTGCCATAACACCAAGTGAAAAAGCTATATCTGTTGAAACTGGAATCGCCCAACCTTGACGGGTAACTTCATTATTTGCATTAAAAAATAGATATACTAGAGCCGGTACAAGCATTCCGCCTATAGCAGCAAAAGCTGGGAATATTGCTTTATCACGACCAGATAAAGAGCCATTTATAAGTTCTCGTTTAACTTCCAAGCCAACAACTAAAAAGAAAATGACCATTAAACCATCATTTATCCACCATAAAAAAGGTTTATCAATATTTAATACACTAATCTTAATCGCAATCGGAATATTAAGAAATTGCTGGTAAATACTTTGTAACGGGGTATTAGCTATAATCAAAGCTAATACGGCTGCAATAATCAACAGAAAACCGCTTGCTGTTTCTAATTTTAGAAATTGCCGTATAATTGCTGTCATTAATATAACCTTAATTTTAATTATCTAAATGAATTTTACGCTAAAAATATAACTCTAAATATCATAATATTTTCTTAATGGTGTAGCAAAATTCGTTACTATTTACTTAGTAGTACATACTGAAAATATTTTTTTTAGTGTATTTCTAGAATCTTTATGATTTTCTGAGTTAATGAGCTGCTTGTGTCGCTGTATATTACTTTATTAAAAGTATAACCCTTTCATTCTGTTCTATTATTTTACTTTAATATCTTGGAATGTAATTTCTATCTTGTTTCTTCATACTCCTGATGTACTTTTAACTAATCTTAGTTCTTGCCGCTATTATTTTATTTTAAATAGCTGATTCATATACATTGCTTTTAAATTAAAACTTATTAACAATGGAATAATTGCTTTATGTATTTTATTTTCATATATCACGTTATAGTTAACAGTATGAATCCGTGAAGATACAGCTTGACACCGTCTTTATATAAAGACGGTGTCTCAAAAAATAGATTAGGATCTATTCATATTATGGGAATAATGTTGTGTTTTC
>JAVYJS010000020.1:0-15183 GCA_032378655.1 Candidatus Arsenophonus melophagi
CTATCTATATGGATATTGGTGCTTTGATGATGTAAAGAGGCTTTGATAGGTTATTCTTCTGCGATTAGTAATCACTGAATCACCTATTTAAAAGCAGTAAATGCTTTTAAATCCGTCATCAACTATAAAAATTTCTGCAATAGTTGTTTAAGATTTGAACAGATTTGGGAAATGAGCTGACATCTTAAGCCTAATAGGCTTAAGATCATGAATAGCAATTAATCACATTGTAATTGTATGTTCAGTCTCATTTTTATCCACCATTATAGATTTCTTATCGGAGAAAGATATAAATTTTTTTATATAGTACAATATATTTACTGTAAAAGTTTTTAATCTTAACCAGGACATAAAAGTCAGAATAAATAAATGTTATTTTAAAATATAAAATAACATTTATTTATTGAGGAAGCTTTCTGATACTCATGCCACTCTCTTAATGAGAGTAAGGTGGTCATCGTCTTCACAGTAAATTTTCATGTAAAATGCCTATTGTGCCATAGGATTGTGTAAGAAAACTATCAATTCTCTATTGAGTAAAGAAAGCAATTAGTAATGGCGTCAACAGACTGAGCACAAAACCATGGATAATGGCAGCAGGTACAATAGACACACCAGCACTATGTTGCAATATGGGTAGAGTGAAATCCATTGATGTTGATCCACATATCCCTAATGCAGTAGAACGAAATTGATTGATAATCAATGGAATAAGCATGATAGCCGTTGATTCACGCATGAAATCATTAAAGAAAGCAGTACTACCAATGACTGGATCGTAAGCATTGGTGAGCAGTATTCCAGTTAAAGAATACCAACCGTAGCCGGCTGCAATTGCTAATCCTACTTTTGTAGGTAAACCTAATAAAGATGCAGCTAAAATACCGCCTATTAGTGCACTGATAGCAACAATCACAGCAATTATAGCTCCTCTGCCATTAATTAAAATTTGCCGTAAATACATACCGCTATTACGTAGATGGCAACCAACTAATAATAATAAACAGATAAGAGTAACTTCAGTACCATATTTGATATAAGATAATAACGACCACTTGGTTAGTCCTAGTGCAAAACCAAGCATGAACATACCATATAGTGGTAATGAATTTAAAATCGTTTTTAATCGAGAGGGTGGCTGTTTTATCTCATATGTATCGATTCTCCACGGAAAGAATTTATCTAAAAAGAGTAAAGCAATCACATTAGCAGCAAATGTGCAGCAAAAGAAAACAATTCCATAAATAAAAATCGATGTTAGATGTGTACTCACATTATCTAATAATGCTAATCTGATTCCCATAAGAAACAAGATAATATAAATCATTGTACCTAATAGGCGATGTATGAATGCTAAAAATTTCTTATTTTTGAAGCGAAAAAGATAACCTATGCTTAATGGCAAAAAAATGATAAATAGTCCTGAATACATAGTCTATCCTTATTACAATTAATTCTTTATGGCCAACAATGTTTATGGAAAATATAGATAAAATGATGAGTATTTTATAGTAGCCTGACAAGGCATGCAATATTGCAGAATAACATTGAAGATAATTCATTGCTAATAACTATTATCTATCAGATTTTACTAATATATGTAAAAAGAAGTTATTTCATTTATCTGAAATAAATTAAAAAAAAGTTTTACTTGCATTAGCTCAACGAGCTGTTTTTAATATTAAATTATGCAAGCATTGTAATTTGTTAAAATATTTCTACCTGTCAAGTTCTTTGGACAAGTAATTACTTTAAGTTTTTATATTTACACAAGATGAACGGACATAATAAATACAAACATAGTATTATCCGATCAGCATAAAAAGAATAATTCTATGGTAATAGAACGACCTGTTCAGGTAAACAGAGTAAAAAAATAAAAACTAGTTAAATCACAGGATAATAGTAAATATAGAGAGCATAGCATGCAATTATATTACATGATACATTTACGAATGCTCAATTTTATATACTTCAATTACTAAATTGTGAGATGTTGACTACACAATACATTTAAATATACAAAACAGTGAGAGCAAATACCTTGGATCGTCCATACGTCAGCATCATAAAAATTACATTATGAAGAAGTTAGGTAACGGATTGCGTTACTTATACACTTAGTATCATAATACTTTGATGGTGAATATGTTATTTTTTAGCCAAAGTATTAACTAGAAATGAACATGTCTTATTCATTAGAATAAGAATAGAAAGATCCTTCATAGGCTTAAATAACCTATATGGAGCTTAATAAAACATAGGGCTTCAATAGCAAGAAAATCTATGTAGGAAAATCTATGTAATTATATAATATAGATCTTGGTAATATAGATCTTAGATGTTTTTTAAGAAGCGCAAAATAAAAGCTGTAACCTATTAAAAGATAATAAACCTTTTTATCCTAAAAATTGGACTAAAATTCACTAATTTAAACATTTTAATAGTGTTTTAGTGCCTGAAAACTATGTTTACTGACTTGGTCAGTGCCTGGAACCTAAGAGTATACTTTTGTCGTAATAACTCAAACAGGTCCACTTATTGAGAAGTATGAAGAAGTTGAACATGTAATAATTGAATTTTTTCACGTAAATTAGCTGCTTTTTCAAATTCAAGATCTTGTGCATAGCGATACATTTTTTTCTCTAATGATTGAATTTGAAGTTCTAATTCTTGAGAAGAAAGATTATGATAATCTTCGCTAATAGTTTTCATGTATGGAATTTTTTGTTTAGTTCTTATCGGTATTAAGGTGTCATTTTCTAAAAGATCGCCTATTTTTTTACTTAATCCTTTAGGTACAATAGCATACTTTTGATTAAATTTCATTTGTTTTTCTCGTCGATGTTTAGTTGCTCTGATTGCGTGTGTCATTGAATTAGTAACTTTATCGCCATATAAAATCACTTTACCATGTAAGTTACGAGCTGCACGGCCAATCATTTGAATTAATGAACACTCTGAACGCAAAAATCCTTCTTTATCTGCATCTATGATAGCAACTAACGATACCTCTGGAATATCTAGACCTTCACGTAATAAGTTCACCCCCACTAAAACATTAAATAAACCTAATCTTAAATCACGAATAATTTCAGCTCTCTCGATGGTATCAATATCTGAATGTAAATAACGCACTTTAATATCATGTTCCTGAAGATAATCGCTTAAAGTTTCTGCCATCTTTTTGGTTAAAGTTATTACTAGAACACGCTCATTTACCGCTATGCGTAAATAGATTTCAGATAACAAGTCATCTACTTGAGTTGCAACAGGACGAACCTCAATTTCAGGATCTAACAATCCAGTAGGTCGAATTACTTGCTCAACAATTTTATTAACTGATTTTTCTAATTCATATGTACTCGGCGTTGCAGAAATATAAATTGTTTGTGGAGATAAGGCTTCAAATTCTTCAAAGCGCAATGGGCGATTATCCAATGCAGAAGACAAACGGAAACCATATTCAACCAATGTCTCTTTGCGAGAACGATCACCACTATACATGGCCCTAATCTGTGGAATTGTGACATGAGATTCATCAATAACTAGTAAGCCATCAACAGGTAAATACTCAAATAGAGTTGGTGGCGGTTCACCGAGCTTTCTATTGGAAAGATAACGTGAATAATTTTCAATACCAGAACAGTAACCTAGTTCATTCATCATTTCAATATCAAACTGAATACGTTGAGTTAGTCGCTGCTCTTCAAGAAATTTATTATTTTTTAATAAAAATTTACGTCTTTGTGCTAACTCTATTTTAATCTGCTTAATAGCTTCAAGAATGCGTTCACGCGGCATTACATAGTGAGTTTTAGGATAAATAGTAAACCGTGCTACATTATGTTTTATCTGACCAGTTAAAGGATCAAAAAGCGCTAACCTTTCTACTTCCTCATCAAATAATTCAACCTTAAGCGCATATTTAGCTGATTCCGATGGATAAATATCAATTACTTCTCCTCTAACTCTAAATGTGCCCCGTTTAAATTCTTTATCATTGCGTATATATTGTAACTCTATTAGCCTACGTAAAATATCACGTTGATCAATAATCATACCCATTGTTAAATGAAGCATCATCTTTAGATAGCTATTAGGATCACCTAAGCCATAAATTGCTGATACTGAAGCAATTACAATTACATCGCGTCTTTCAAGCAGTGCTTTAGTAGCAGAGATCCGCATTTGTTCAATATATTCGTTAATAGAGGAATCTTTTTCAATAAAAAGATCGGAACTTGGAACATATGCTTCTGGTTGATAATAATCATAATAAGAAACAAAATATTCTACCGCATTTTCAGGAAAAAAAGCTTTCATGTCACTATATAATTGTGCTGCTAGTGTTTTATTGTGCACCATTAAAATTACAGGGCGGTTAACTTTTTCAATCACATTAGCAATAGTAAATGTTTTACCAGATCCAGTAACACCAAGTAAAGTTTGATGGGCTAATCCATTATTAAGACCTTCTGTTAATTTCTTTATTGCCTGAGGTTGATCACCAGCAGGCTGAAATGCAGCATGCAATGTAAACAATTTACTCATATCACCTTATCTACTATAAGTATTTTACTGGATAACTGTCTCTTTTGTAACAGAGTGAAAATTAATAGAGAGACAAAATGAAGCTTAATCATAACAAATCATGTATATGATTACTAATCAGCTAATATAAAAACCTCATGATATCTTGACTGGATTGTAAATAAATTTTTGAAAATTTTCACTTAAAAGTAAAACGGCATGAATAATTTGTTAAAACTCATTATATCTTAATTATGGTAGCCCTTTTGGGCTTATATAAAAGACTTTTAACAGCAAGGATGGATAACTCGCATATTTTTTAGAAATTAATAGTTGAAAAAATATTTATTTAAGTTTTTTGCAAAATTTTTGCCGAAAATAATCACAGAAAATTATTATCTTTATAGCAGGTTCTCTATATTCAGAAACTTTAAAAGCGCATAAGAGTGCCAATCTGGTAAATGCGGAATAACACCTAAGCAAGGCGCAGAGAGCCGTTTTTTTAAGGATATTAAATAATTGTGCTGATACTGATCAGGCGCATTAATTTCATTAGCTACCCAACCGATTAATAATAAACCACTGTGCGCAATGGCCTGTTCGGTTAATATGGCATGATTAATACAACCTAATTTAATACCAACCGTTAATATTACAGGAAATGCCTGTGATATTACCCAATCTGCCATAGTTTCTTCAGAAGAAATCGGTGTATACCATCCACCAGCACCTTCGACGATAATCCAATCAGCTATTTTTTTTAATTTATCTAATCCTTGATCAATTATTTGCAAATCAATACGTTTCCCTGTGAGTTGACTGGCAATATGTGGTGAAGTTTCTTGAGCAAAAACAATTGGATTGACATCATGATAGTACAGTTTTAAGCTGCTATTTTTTATTAAAAACTCCGCGTCTTCATTTCTTAAACCAACAGTTAATTGCTTACTACCTGAGGCTATAGGTTTATAGCCTACTGTTTGATAGCCGTTAGCTGTACCCGCTTGGAGTAGCGCGCAGCTGACAACAGTTTTTCCAACATTAGTATCCGTTCCGGTGACAAAAAAACATTTATTCACGATAAAGCATGCCATAAACAAGTTGATAGGTTAATGGAAACTCCTCATCAACATGAGGATAAAAATCAACCATTTTTGCTAGTTGATTTTTAGTCATTAACCCTTGCTGATTACGTCCATCCATTAAATATGTTGCACCAATTCCCTTGATCGATTGAAGTAAACAAGACAATGAAGGATAACTTACACACCAAGATTGTTGTTCTAAACTATGCCTCCAACCATGACAAATGCGTTGAATTTGTGAAAAATTCATAAAAGCATTAATGTGTCGGTTATTATCAACTTTTTGCAAACACTGTTGTAGCTCTTTTAATGAACCATTAGCTAAAGTAGAAAAAGCAATGACCCCGCCTTTTCTAGTGATGCGGTATAACTCGTTTAATGGAGTAAATAAATTACTGCACCACTGAATTGCAAGATGTGTGAAACAAAGGTCAATACTTTCATCTGCTAGTGGTAAGTATTCCATGTCTGCTTGGATATAGCTCTTAGCTGCTTGCTTTTGTTTTGCAATTGCTAACATTGATGAAGATAGATCAAGTGCAATAACCTTTTTTCCTGCTAAGCGCCATTTTTTACTAAAATAACCGGTGCCACAACCAGCATCTAGAATTGTGTTGCCAAACATTGCGGATAGGTTATGAAATAGATGTTGGCCACTTTGCTGTTGAAATAATGCGATATTATCATAATTTTTAGCTGCCCGTCCAAAAGCGTGCGCAATTGCTCGTTTATTTATCGACATAGTTGTTGAAGAACTCATTTAGTGCTTCCATTAACTCTACAATATCATCTAATTGATGAGTAGCTGTTAACGTTATCCTTAATCGTGCACCACCTTGCGGTACTGCTGGGGGCCGAATAGCCTGTACCCAAAATCCTCGCTGACGTAAAAATTGAGATACATGTAAACAACGTTGGTTATTGCCCATAATAAGTGGTTGAATTGCACTAGTTGAATTTAAGAATGGAAAATTATAGTGATGTACTAATTGCCGAAAATAACTAATATTGCTTTGCAAATTTTTTCTTAATTCCTTGGCTTGACGAATTTGTCTAACCGCCTCAGTTAACGCAACTGCTTGAGATGGCGGCATTAAAGTACTATAAATCAAATGACGACTATATTGCAAAAAATACTCAGCAGTACTTTCATCACAAAGCAATGCTCCGCCACTAAGGCCCAATGCTTTACCAAAAGTTATCACAAGCAGTTCAGGTTTTACTTTGTTTAAATAACAACTACCTCTTCCTTCATGACCGCTAGCTCCAATACCATGGGCATCATCTACTAATAACCATGCATTTGCCTTCTTTGCTGTTGCTTGCAATTGCTCTAGTGGAGCACTATCGCCATCCATACTAAAGATGCCTTCAGTAGCAACCAGCGTTTTACCAGTCTGGTTGCTCTCTAAAAGATTCTTTAAAGCGTCTGTTTGATTGTGAGCAAAGCGTTGTAATTTTGCTGGCGATAACATTGCTGCTTCTAATATGGAAGCATGAATAAGTTTATCGGCTACAATGGAATCATGTTTATTCATTAAGGTTATAATCACACTTTGATTTACAACATAACCAGAAACAAATAGTAACGCACGGGGATAACCTAACCAGTCAGCAAGTTGTTGTTCTAATTTGGCATGTGCACAACTATAACCAACAATATGTCCAGAGCTACAACTACCTGTTCCATATTGATTTAATCCAATTTTCCAGGCCTGAATAATAGCAGGGTGTTGACTAAGTCCAAGATAATCATTACTAGAAAAATTAACATACTGTTTTTGATCAAAAATAAGGGTACGTACATTATTGTTAATAATGTACCTTTGGCGCCATAAGGCTTGCTGCTTGCGCATCGCTATTTGACGAGCTAAAAATGTTGACCAATTCATCATAATGCCGCGTTATAAAATTGTGCTGAATCTACTGATAGCATAGTATCTTGCGAGCATTCTTTTTGGTGTTGCTGTATTAATGTCGCTTCACTAGCTTTGAAATTAATATTTAGTTTACTAAACAGTTCCTGATCTTTATCCTGGCTAGGATTAGAGGCAGTTAATAACTTACAGCCATAAAAGAGAGAATTCGCACCAGCCATAAAACACAGTGCTTGCATCTGATCATTCATTTGTTCACGACCAGCAGAGAGTCTGACAAAAGAGGTTGGCATCATAATTCTCGCAACCGCGATGGTACGAATAAAATCAAAAGGATCAACATCTTCATTATTTTCAAGAGGAGTGCCCTTAATTTTTATTAGCATATTAATTGGAATACTTTCTGGAACTTGTGGTAAATTAGCTAATTGAACTAATAGCGCTACTCGATCAATTATCTCTTCTCCTAAGCCAATAATACCGCCAGAACAGACTTTCATCCCTGCATTGCGAACGGCATTAATCGTATCAAGTCGATCTTGATAAGTACGAGTAGTAACAATAGAACCATAAAATTCTGGTGAAGTATCTAAATTATGATTGTAATAATCCAGTCCAGCATCAGCTAACTGCTGTGCTTGCTGATTCGTTAATGTGCCTAATGTCATACAAGTTTCCAATCCTAACGCTTTAACTGCTTTTACTATGACTTCTAAATAAGGCATATCGCGTTCATGAGGGTTGCGCCAGGCAGCACCCATACAAAACCGTGTTGAACCAGCTTTTTTAGCCTGCTTTGCTGATTTAATTACTTGTTCTACTTTTAAGAGTTGCTCGGCTTGTAATCCTGTTTTATAGCGAGCACTTTGTGGACAATATTTACAATCTTCAGGGCAAGCACCAGTTTTAATTGAGAGTAAAGTACTAATTTGCAATTGTTGCGGATCAAAGTGTTTACGATGAACTTGCTGTGCTTGAAAAAGCAATTCAAAGAAAGGTAAATTAAATAATGCTTCTGTCTGGTAAAGCGTCCATATTTTTTTCATTTTATTCCATTCTCTCACTTGAAAAGTGTTGCCAGTTTAAATAACCGCATTATCATGTCAACTAAAATAAATTTAGTTTACTAAATAGTATGAAATTTGAGGATATTCATTTTGATGCTAAACATATTTGGCATCCATATGCATCTATGAAGAAACCTATACCAGCTTATCCTATAGTACAAGCGTCAGGTGTTGAACTACAATTAGCTGATGGAAGAAAATTAATTGACGGTATGGCCTCTTGGTGGAGTGCTATTCATGGCTATAATCATCCTGTGCTTAACAAAGCTGTCAATAAGCAATTAAAAAAAATGTCCCATGTGATGTTTGGTGGTATTACGCATCCAGCGGCAACGGCTTTATGCCGACAATTAATCGATATCACTGATGATAGTTTAGAGTGTATTTTTCTAGCAGATTCAGGCTCAGTAGCTGTAGAGGTAGCACTAAAAATGGCCTTGCAATATTGGCAGGCGTGCGAAAAACCGCGCTATAAATTTATTGCCTTAAAACAAGGTTATCATGGTGATACTTGTGGAGCTATGTCAGTTTCTGATCCAGAAAACGCAATGCATAGCTCTTATCGTGGTTATTTGCCAACTAATTTTTTTGTTCAAGCGCCACAATGTGGTTTTTATCAGCCGTGGAAAGCTGATGATTTAATCCCATTACAAAAAATGCTAAGTGAACAAGCAGGAAAAATTGCGGCGATTATTGTCGAGCCGATAGTTCAGGGTGCTGGTGGTATGCGAATGTATCACCCTAATTACTTAGCAGGTGTAAGAGAATTATGCGATTACTATGACATTTTATTAATTGCCGATGAAATTGCCACTGGATTTGGCCGTACTGGAAAATTGTTTGCTTGTCAACATAGTGCTATCACTCCAGATATTCTGTGTTTAGGTAAGGCACTAACTGGTGGTTATGTTACGCTGTCAGCAACACTCACTAGTCGCTATATTGCAAATACAATAAGTCAAGGTAAAATGGGCTGCTTGATGCATGGACCAACTTTTATGGGTAATCCATTAGCCTGTGCGGTTGCAGATGCAAGCATAACATTATTAAGAAATAGCCCATGGCAAAAATGGATGAAAGATATTGAAACACAATTAATGGTAGAACTCTGTGTATTGCGAAATCAACCACAAGTTGCTGACGTTCGAGTATTAGGTGCAATTGGTGTAGTTGAAATGAAAAACAACATTAATGTATCTGAGTTACAACGTCATTTTGTGGCTGAAGGAGTTTGGATACGGCCATTTTGTAAATTAATTTATCTGATGCCACCATATATCATTACCTCTCAACAACTGACTAAATTAACCGATGCAATAAAAAAAATTGTTAGTAGCATTTAAATAAAAATATCATAATTTATTGTAAAGTCAATCGACTGTCATTTATGCTACTTCTGTAGCATAAATGACAGTCGAGCTATGCGGGTATGGCTTCATTAGCTATACCCGCATCCTTTTGTAAACAAGGACTTTTGCTTTTATCCATAAATGCCGAAAGATACTGGTAACACATTTACTTGCATCAAGTAATCATCATCTTATAGGAAGAAGGGTACCCTCAAGATAAAAAGTTTTTTTGGATTAAAAGCTAATTATTACAATGTTCTTACTGGAACAGACATGCAAAATTCTGAATAAAGATTCACTATGGAACATATGATTTTGTTATAAAACAAACATCTTCTGTTTGAGTGCGACTATTAAATAATAGGACCTTGTCCTCAGTTAGTTAGTAATGCTATAAGTAACTCGTTCGATTGCATGATTATGTTACTAATTTTATAAAAACAGATATAATCTTCTATATTAAAATAAATTAAATATTATTTACCACATACTTTAAAATATGTGGATGTTTTAAGTTACTAATAATTTGAATGTTTGGATACATAGCTCCATTCAATTCATAAGCAATAATATTAAATTTATTTTAAATGAATGAAGGAATTAAATCAATAACTCACGATCCTGCTTTACTTTTATCAAAAAGATACAAGTAAAGCAGGAGCTTAAAGAATCGAGATCGATCTGCACTGATTTTATCATTAGATAAAATCAGTAATTATAAAAATGTCTACGGTCCTTTTCTATTTTATTGATTGATTAATAATCATGAAACTACCTAAATAGTCTATTATATCAAATCTGATAGTATAAAAATATTTATATATAACACGACCGATAATGCAATGTATTGTTTTAATTAATTGAATTAATATATACATTCTTTTTTTAAAAGATAAAACCCTTTTTGAATAATGGTTTTTACTGAAAATAATCAGCTCGCTTATTATCGGAATCATGTTATGTTTTCTGTTTATGTGGCCGATTGCAATATATCCAAGTAATCTTAACTAACCACTACGACTTTTAAGTAGTAGTGGTTAGTTAAGTAATAGGTGATATTACTTGTTTCTGAGTTTTATGGGATCGATAAAATTCTGATACTGATCAGATCAGAGATAAGTAAACGTTCCAAGGTTTAAGGAAACTAGTAAGAAAAAGAATTTTCTACTAGAAAGTCTGGCAGTACGTTTCTTAACGTAGTTAAGATTTTAGATGACCTATGATGTACAATTTACCGCTGCTAAATAGCAAATAAAAATATCATAATAACACAGAAAATACTTTTTCGGTGTTATTATGATAATGAAGTAAATGATATTTCTTTATTATGCAATAAAGATTTTCTTATTAAGTTCAGCACAATCTGAATATGAGCATATGATTTTATAAACAAGTAAAAAGAAGCTATTGATTTTTACTGTTTACAGTACAGCAAAATCCTAAATTTTGTATACATTTATTACAATGAGTTTTTATTGTGTGATGTAAGCAAATATAAGCATTTTCTCTATTCAAGAGAGATAGTGAAAATCCACTGTATGCACAACAAGGATTAAAGTTATCCTGGATAAAAACCATGACGTTTAATTATGAATTCATAAAATGGTGATTATTCGGTTTAATCTAAAATTACTTGAACCTGGTTAATCAGTGCTTCTCTTGATAAGAGAAGCACTGTCAATTATTATTGATGTAATACCTTATTTTATCTACAATCACCAACTCTTTAACACTACTCTGATACCCATAATAATAAATAGTTAAATCGAGAAATTTTTAGTAACATTAAGAGTAAATTTATATAATTTTTTCTAGAACATAATGAAGTTATGTATTAACTTTTGTTAAAGTAAATAATATAATCAATATTATTGAGGTAATACATGCATTACATTATTAATGATTAAAATATTATTATGACTATGGTCGTATGGAGGTCATCATAAGCTCTTTTATTAGTAGATCAACTAAAAAAACAATTTTTGATTACTGTAAAAATCTACATTCTTTGTTGATAAGACTTTATCACAGATGCCTGATAGGCATCTGTGATAAAGTCTTATCAAGATTAACTATTCATTTAGTTTCGTTGAAATACCTTTAAGATCAGTACGCAAAAATTCTTTATATAGAGAATAACATAACTCATTATTTTAATAATATTCACTGATGTTTATATCTAATCTTTTGATATTAGAGATGCACCATCCTTGTCCTGGCAAGGATGGCTCTTTAGATCAATGTTTAAAATTGATTAAAAATTTTATTTAATTTTTTAAAAATATCTTTTTATTCACTTTTAAATACAACACTTATCTGGGTTCTCAAGTCTCTCGAATAGATAGTAATTTATTATTGATTATTTAACTTTTTATTGAAATTGCTTTTATCAATTGATAAAAGCAATAAATATTTTAGTAGTTCAAATCATATTAAAATATGAGATCATTTTGAGATTTATAACAGAGATTCTTTTGATAAGAAACAAAGCAGAAATGATCACCTAAATATCTTTAGGTAGTTAAACTAATAAATTTTCAGAAAATATTAATTGTTATATATCTTAACATTATGTTTTGAACTAAGTGTTAACTCTATGTGAATTTTCTCTAGTATGTTACTATGCTGTTTTATTTGGCATATTATTATCAAACTCATCACATGAACTATTAAAAATCTATTTGTTTTATTTGATAAAAACTGAAAATTAATAATTTGAAAGAAAATGCAACTAAAAAAAACGAAAAAAAAAGTTAGTAAAGCAGTGATTCCTGTTGCTGGGTTAGGAACGCGTATGTTGCCAGCCACGAAAGCAATTCCTAAGGAAATGCTGCCTTTAGCCGATAAGCCGCTTATTCAATATGTAGTTAATGAGTGTATATCTGCCGGAATTCATGAAATTATATTAGTTACCCATTCATCGAAAAATTCGATAGAAAACCATTTTGATACTAGTTTTGAATTAGAAGCAATTTTAGAAAAGCGTGTAAAACGGCAATTATTAAATGATGTACAATCTATATGTCCAGGTCATGTCACAATTATGCAAACTAGACAAGGTATCGCAAAGGGGCTTGGGCATGCTATTTTATGTGCTAAACCATTAGTAGGGAATGAGCCTTTTGCTGTAGTGTTGCCTGATGTAATTATCGATCAATATTCATCTAATTTACAAGAGTATAATTTGACCGCCATGCTGAAACGTTATCATGAAACGTCAGCTAGCCAAATTCTTGTTGAATCACTACCAAAAGAATTTTTATCTAATTACGGTGTTGTTTATTGTAATGGCTATGAATTAAAGCCTGGTGAAAGTAAAATTATTCAAGGTGTTGTTGAAAAACCTAACATTGATAAGGTGTCTTCTACTTTATCTATTGTAGGCCGTTATGTATTGCCAGAGACAATGTGGGCTTTATTAGAGCAAACACCAGCAGGTACAGGGGATGAAATTCAGTTAACTGACGCAATTGAAATGTTAATCGAAAATGAGCCTGTTGAGGCTTACCATTTATATGGTAAAAGTTATGATTGTGGTAATAAGTTAGGTTATATGAAAGCATTTGTTGAATATAGTATTCGGCACGAATTTTTCGGTGATGAATTTTTTGATTGGATAAAGAATACTTTAAATTATTAATTCGAATTAATAAAATCTTTGATACTCATAAAATTAAAAAGAAATTTATTATACTTAAATAGGTCAAGCTACATATTTTATTCATAAATTATTTTGATGTGTAAAATATTGTTGTTATAAAAAAGATATTTTATTGATTTAACATACCTCAGATTAACATCTGATTTTAAATAAAGGAAATCTTGCTTATAAATTCCTATATAAACGATATATAGGAATTTATATTAACTTAACTTTAAGTATTTCTAAAAGGTTTAGTATTTTATAGTATATAAAATACTAAATAACATGAAAATAAATACCCTTTGCAAAAGGGCTTTTTTAAAAACATCACAAAAAATGATTAGATTAAAAAATCGTCTAATTTTTTACCTTTGTGTTCCATTGCATTTTTAATGACAGACGGTGTACGACCTTGACCAGTCCAAGTTTTTATTTCACCATTTTTATCTTCATATTGATATTTAGCGGGTCTTGAAGGACGGTTAGATGTTTTTGAAGGGGTTTTAGCAGACACTAAATCATCTAGACTAAGTCCTTCCCCTTCAAGTAATTTAATATATTTTGCAATTTTTTGACTATGAACTTCTAATTGAGCTTTCGCTTTTTTATCATTTTCAATTCTATCTTCTACAACAGTTTTGAACTTATCATATATTTCTTGCAAAGATTCTAATGGTATTTCCCTTGCTATAGCACGTAAGATACGAATGTTATTTAACGATTTAAAATATTTCAATGAATCGTTCATTTTACTGGTCTCAAATGAAATTAATATTAGATGACATATATCATATAATGCTATTGTATTTTCTGCAATAGCGAAGTTATAAAATAAAGTTTGATTTAATATATAAAAATATATAATATATTAAAGATACTTAAAATCTATACAAAATGATCCTATTACTTTTATATTTGAATTTCATTCGCATTAAATTACAATTTTTATTGTTTATTCAAAAAATAAAGCATCAATAGATTGTTTATTAAGATTTTCTAAGCTCTTTATCTACTAGATATCATATACTTATGATGAATCTTTATTTTAATACATTTTATTGTCTATATATCCATGAGTATAAGTATAGATATATAAAAAAATAAAAATGATGTTTGGTATTATATAAAATAATGCCTTGTAATATATGTAGAACTGTTTTTAATGTTTTTCCTGTTTAAAAAACGTTAAACAGGAAAACTGAAAATGGCGCATCACTAAACTTGTTTTAGTATTCAGTAATCAAAGTATTTACACTTATGCAGTATAAATAACAAATCAATCCATGATTGAACTAAATAAACTATAAGTACAGTGAAAAAATCACGGTAATGGTTTTAAGTCTATCAAAGCTCTCTTACATAGCAGATACAGCTCTGTAAGAGAGCTTTGATATTGCTTTACAATAAAAGAATCATGCACAAAGCGCATGGAAACTATCCATCTTAGAGATGGATAGTTCAAGGTATAAAATATGATCTTAACAAAAGAAGTTACTGCAGTTGACTGCAGTAACTTTAGCAACTTTTCAAAGACTGTAAAAAAAGAAAAAATGCTTTTGCCTTATGCTTATACTGAAATATACGTGTCCATTTTTAGTTAATGGACTTTTGCATCTATTGGGTGTTGAG
>JAVYJS010000021.1:0-14953 GCA_032378655.1 Candidatus Arsenophonus melophagi
TACTGTTAACCATGCTCTATTAACCATACTGAATAGTTCATGGAATTACATAACTTATCAATATACTATCAAGGTTATTGTACTTCATTTGTTTGTATTGGTTTAGTTAGGTGGACATAAAACCCTAAATAATAGGGATTTTTTGAGATAGAGTTGATTTAATTCATGAATTCTTTGTAAAGTTTATAAAAACTAATTGCTGCTTATTTTCTAACTTTTATTTTCGATGAAAACCATTGAAGTGGTCATAAGGTTTTATTATTCGCGACGTTTTATTATTTATTATTAGCAGTACCGATTTAATTGTCTCGTTGTTAGCTCTGATGATCAGAGCTAACCTATCGTTACTAAATCAGGTATACCTTATATCAAGGTTGTCCAGTGCATGAACCTATTATATTAATAATAGGCACTTTAGCATGAATAGCTAAAATAATACAAGACGTTTTTATGAGAAAACTCTTGTACTCGAAGAAGAATGTGGTTTTACTGAAGAAATTCAGACCGGTATTGACTGATATTTAAAATTTTGTTATTAAAAAGCTGATCAGGCAGCCTAAGAGATAAAGGTAAAATAGTATATTCCATAAATCTATATTGATGATGCGATTTATACTGTTTTGTACCTAATTAAATACCAAAAGGTAGTTTTTTATTTTCATTAGATTAATTTGCAAGAAGCATTTTAATGATCTACTTATTACTACTTACTACATCAAAAAGACAATTACTTCACATTCTGCCAGCGAGAAAATAAAGTTTGAGATAACATAATACCATACTGATCTAATACACGATTAATAGTTTGATCAACAATATCCTTTATTGTTTTTGGCCGATGATAAAAAGCCGGAATCGGGGGGAAAATGGTTGCACCAATTTCTATAACATGCATCATTAATCTTAAATGTCCTAAATGTAATGGAGTTTCTCTAATACCTAAAATTAATTTATGCTTCTCTTTTAACATCACATCTGCTGCACGAGCAATTAACGTATCATTGTAACTATTTGCAATACTAGATAAAGTTTTTATAGAGCACGGCATAATAATCATGCCGGAAGTAATACATGATCCAGAAGAAATAGCAGCAGATATATCCTTGTTATCATAAACAACATCAGCACTTGCTTGAACATCATGTATGTTATACGAAGTTTCTATAGCTATAGTTTGCTTAGCGGCTGAGCTAACAATTAAATGAGTTTCAACATCTGAAACAGAGCGTAAGACCTCAAGTAACCGAATACCATAAATTGCACCACTGGCGCCTGTAAATCCGATAATTATTCTCTGCATGGTTTCTTCTCAAGAAGAATGATAAAAAAATATAATTTACTATAATAGTTTCATTACCATTATATTATTAATAATATCTACTTTTGCTTGTTTGATGCAAAATTAAATAATAATTTAACATTCGTTGTAAATGTACAAATTTACAACTTCATGATATTCTGTTAATTGAATTATCCTTATGGAGCTTGGCAACGGAGATTAGCTAAACAATCTAGATAAGTTTGATCAATATCTTTCGTGACATAAATGCCATTAAAAACCGAACTTTCAAAAGTAGTAATATTGGGATTTTCCTCTCTAAGAGCAGAAATTAAATCAGAAAGATCCTGAAAAATTAAATCATCAGCGCCAATTATTTCACGAATTTCATCCACTTCACGTCCATGAGCAATTAGCTCATTAACTGAAGGCATATCAATACCATAGACATTTGGAAAACGAACTTCTGGTGCTGCTGAAGCAAAATAGACTTTTTTAGCACCCGCTTCACGTGATAACTCAACAATCTGTTCAGATGTTGTTCCACGTACAATAGAATCATCGACCAACAAAACATTTTTATCGCGAAATTCTGCTCGATTAACATTCAGCTTACGACGTACTGACTTATGTCGTTCTTGCTGCTCAGGCATAATAAAAGTGCGTCCAACATAACGGTTTTTAACAAAACCTTGGCGATACGGTTTACCTAAAATTCCAGCGATTTCTAACGCGCTATCACAAGAGGTTTCAGGAATCGGGATCACAACATCAATATCTAAATCCTGCCATTGACGAGAAATTTTAGCACCTAATTTTTGTCCCATGCGCAACCGAGCTCTATTAACTGATATGTTATCAATAAAAGAATCTGGTCTAGCTAAATAGACAAACTCAAAAAGACATGGAGTTAGTTGCGGATTTTCAGCGCATTGATGAGAAAAGAGTTCCCCTTTTTCAGTGATATAAATTGCTTCTCCTGGTGCTACATCACGTAAAAATTGAAAAGAAAGAGTATCTAAAGCTACGCTTTCAGAAGCAACTATATACTCAGTTTTGCCTTTTTGTGATGTACGTTTACCAAGTACCAGAGGACGAATACCAAACGGATCACGAAATGCCACTAAACCATGAGCAATAATCATTGCAACGCAAGCATAAGCACCACGAACTTTGTTATGCATAGCACCAATGGCAGTAAAAATATTTTCTGGCGCAAGAGGAAAATGAGTAAACTGATCTAGCTCATGAGCTAAGACATTGAGTAAGATTTCAGAATCAGAAGAAGTATTGAGATGACGTCTGGCCGTTTCAAATAATGTTTTTCTTAATGCGCATGCATTAGTTAAATTACCATTATGAGCTAATGTAATGCCAAAAGGTGAATTCACATAAAAAGGCTGCGCTTCTGAAGCACTAACACTACCGGCTGTTGGATAACGAACATGACCGATCCCCATTTGACCTCGTAAACGTAGCATATGATGAGCGGCAAAAACATCTTTTACTAAGCCATTTGATTTGCGTAGACGAAATTGTTGATTTTCATCAATCGTTGCAATGCCTGCAGCGTCTTGACCACGATGTTGAAGCACTATTAGTGCATCATAAATTGATTGGTTCACTGGCGTGAAGCCAGCAATACCTACAATACCACACATCTACTACTTCCTTATCAGATAGCCAAATTGTTTTTTCCGATAAAAACTGGATATTTTTTTTAAAAAAATCACAAAACCATCGAATAATATAACTAAATTTTGGTATCAATTCAGAACGTTGCCAATCTTCATTTTTTAGCAATGGAACAAAAGTATCTAAAAAAAATAAAATAGCTGATACAATTAATATACCGCGCAATACACCAAAACAGATGCCTAACAATCGGTCAGTACCAGTTAATCCAGTTCTCTCAATTAACAAACTAATTACATAATTGATTACAGCGCCTATAATTAACGTTACGATAAATAAGATCACAACGGCAATACTGTTTCTAATTAGCGGATCGCCGAAACGAGTTAGATAAGTTGACAGATAAGGATAAAATTGACTAGCAACAAAAAAAGCACAACTCCAAGTTATCAGTGATAACGTTTCTCGTACAAAACCGCGCATAAGACTACTTAATGCAGAAAACCCAATAATAGCAATAATAGCGTAATCAATCCAAACCATCATGTTAATCCAAACATTAAGCATTTAGCATCACTGTTTGCATTTTAGCAAACACTCAAAAAACTTGAGTTAGATTTTTTCTAAAATCCAAAAAGTTATAGTGAGCAATAAATGATCATCATTGTATGAGTAATTCATAAAATCACATATTATCAATATATTTTGTCAGCGACATACCAAATTAAGGTGTATAGCTTCAAGGTTTATAGCTTTGTGTCTGGCCCTGTAAGCCAGTTAAATCTTCTAGTTCTTGTAAACTGGACTGTAATTTTTCTCTCGACACATGTGGACCAATAAAAATTTTGGTCAATTGACCGTGAATCGGTACTGATGGTTCAGTATAGACATGATACCCAGATAAACGTAATTTAGCGATAATCTCTTCTACTTTTTTTGCATTTTTTAAGACACCCAATTGAATAATATAAGCCTGAGCTTTTGGAATTTTTGATTTTTTATTCAACATAGTCGCTTTGTGTGGCACTAAGAATGAGTTTTCAACTTGTACTATGAGTTTTGATTTTCTTGATTGTTGATTTAATTGGTGATTTGTTAATTTCGTTTTAGCATCAGAAATAGCTTCAGCAATTATTCCTGGTGCAATACTTTCTTTTGGTGTCACTAGTGGATGATTGTGAATGGGGGGAATAGGTTCAATTTTATATTCATCACTTACTTTAAAGAGCAAAGGGATCCCTACAAATTCAGAACTATTATATTTCTTATTACCATCCAGCAATACTGGCAATACAGTAAAACTAACTACAACGATTACAATTGTTCCTACCAAACGCTTTTGAAACTTACTGGCCAATTAAAACTTCCTTTTCTGAAGTTGTATTACTTCAGAGACAGTATAAAATGAACCACAAACCGCTACAATATCCTCTTCATTAGCTGTATCAATTGCTTGAAACCAAGCATCTTTAACCGTATTAAACTGGTAAGATGAATCAACATATTGTGCTAATTGTGCAACGTCAGCGCCGCGTATTGCGTTTAATGAAGCGAAATACCATCTATCAACTTGTGGAGCAAGATAAGATAAAGTACTTTTTATATCTTTATCAGCTAACATAGCGATAATGGCATAAACTTTCGTATTTTTCTTCCTAGGTAAGTAAGAGAGTTTTTCAGCTAAATAGGCGGCTGCATGGGGATTGTGTGCAACATCCAGAATTACATGCGGTTTCTGGCAGATAATTTGAAAACGGCCGGGTAATTTTGCCCGAATTAATCCATGGTGAATTGCTTGCAAGGATATAGCTTGACTAATGGTATTATCATCTTTGATTAAACAATCAATAATAGCCAATGCCGTGGCAGCATTTTCCAATGAAAAATGTGGCAAAGGTAACTTCTTAAAATCGCGCCAAATGGATTTCCAACACCACTGATTATGGTGTTGCGAAAATTGCCAATCTATACCAGAACGAAATAATTTTGCTCCAACAACTTGAGCGACCTTGTTAATTGAATTTGGTATCTCCGGTTCACCTACAACCGCATAGCGTCCAGAACGAAAAATACCAGCCTTTTCATAGCCAATCTGTTCACGATCACTACCAAGCCAATCAAGATGATCCAGTGCAACATTTGTAATGGCAGCAACAGTCGTATCTACAATATTGGTTGCATCAAGCCTGCCACCTAATCCGACTTCTAAAATAACTACATCAAGGTTTGCTTCTTTAAATAATTTTAATGCAGCTAATGTACTGTATTCAAAATAAGTCAATGTAGTTGTACCGCGTTTTGATTCAATATCAGAAAAAACGCGACAAAATTCCTTTTCAGACAAAGTATTACCTTTGATCCTCACACGCTCAGTATAATCCAATAGGTGCGGAGAGCTATAAACACCAACTTTTAGTCCTGCTTCAATTAAAATTGATTCAAGTATATGGCAAGTAGTGCCTTTACCATTGGTTCCTGCAACCGTAATAACTTTTGGCGCTGGATTTAAAAGATCTAATTGACGAGCAACAATACTAATCCTCTCCAACCCCATATCGATAGTTTTATTATGCTGATTGGTTAAATAAGTTAACCAGCTTCTTAAAGAAGAGTTCACTCTTTTGAACATCAAAAGATCCAAAAAATAATTGTTATTACTAATTAAATGTATTGTCCATGCCAGATTTCTTACGACAAGATACTTTAGATCCTTGTTAACTAAGGAATAATATCTATTGATTTTTTTCTTGAACGATTTGATGAGTTAATATAGCTAATATTTTTGCTAATTTATCTCGCATTGCAGGCCGTCTTACGATCATATCAATTGCGCCTTTTTCAATTAAAAATTCACTGCGTTGAAAGCAATCTGGCAATTTTTCACGTACTGTTTGTTCAATAACTCGTGGGCCTGCAAAGCCAATTAACGCTTTAGGCTCAGCGATATTAATATCTCCTAACATGGCTAAACTTGCTGATACCCCACCCATTGTTGGGTCTGTAAGCACTGAAATATAAGGAAGTCCGTGTTCTTGCATTTTTGCAAGAGCTGCGCTGGTCTTTGCCATTTGCATTAACGATATTAATGCTTCTTGCATGCGAGCACCACCGCTAGCAGAAAAACAAACTAATGGACAATGATCTTCCAGTGCTTGCTCAACCGCACGTACAAAACGTGCTCCAACGACTGAAGCCATTGATCCGCCCATAAAAGCAAATTCAAAAGCTGATGCAATAATCGGTATACCTTTAATTGTACCTTTCATCACAATTAAGGCATCTTTTTCTCGTGTTGTTTTTTGTGCTGCTGATATTCGATCTTTATATTTCTTTGAATCACGAAATTTTAAAATATCTTTTGGTTCTAATTCACTCCCCAATTCTTCTGTTTTCTCTGTATCTAGAAGAGCAGCGAGACGTTGGCGTGCAGAAATGCGCATATGATGATCACATTTTGGACATACGCCTAAATTACTTTCTAATTCGGCACTGTATAGAAATTGCCCACAGCTATCACATTTTGTCCAAACTCCTTCAGGAATATGTACCTTACGAGTCTGGGTAATATTTCTCTTGCTAAGAATCTTTTCAATCCAACTCATGAATAGACCTTTTATCTAAAATTATATTAGTAGTATCATTTTTAATTGCAATCAACTATTCAATAATGGTGCAAACATATAGCAGATCAAAACTATTTTGAGCATAAAAACTATCTCTTCTTAGTTTGACAACTAAGATTATTTAATAAATAATTAATACTATACTCAACATAGTATTATAAATCAAAGCAATAATTCTTAATATTATTATAAAATAAATCTTTATATTGATACTTTCTAATACTATTAATACTAGGGACAATGAATAATAGCTAGTCACTGTTGACAGCTAAAAAGGCATAATAGTTAATTAAGTATAGAAAGTCATGAAAACCAAACAATCAATATATCTAATAAATCCATAATAAAATAAGAAATTTAAGAATACATCATTCATATTTTACACACCTAAACAGTAAGCATAGGCACCTGAAAGAATACATGTGCTTTGTGAATGGGATTTATCCCATATGAGATATTGATAAATCTAGGAGGAATAATATTTTGAATACAATAAGTTACTGAAGTTAAGTGTAGTAAAGTCAGCAACTGTTTGTTAATGACTGTAAGAAAAAATGTTCTTTTGCTTTATGTTTCTACTGTAAAACATACGTGTCTATTGAGTTAATGGGCTTTTGCCTCTATTAGGTGTTGAGACAATTACAGTTAATTCTTGCTGCTTAAGTTAAAAATAAGGATATAATTAGTCAATTATCTATTTAGATCAATATAGATACTTTATATCAGTAATATAAAAAGGATAGAATTAACTCCTAATATAAAAATAAGTGAGATATAACAAATATCTTGTAAAGATAGATTGTTGTAACTAGGATAGATGATATCCATTGATTAGATATTTAATTTGATAAATGTCATATGTTATTGTTGGAGTATTCTATGTCAACAATCAGTCAAGAAGCCCGCCTTGTGCGTCAAGCGCTTGAAGCTTATAGTCTCGAAACACCACTTTTTAGTCATTCTCTGAGTGCAAATAGACGTAAACAAAAGATTGAAGTATGTATGGGTAGAATTATGCATCTACTTAATCTTGATCTTAACGATGATAGTTTAGCGGACACACCCAAGCGTGTTGCTAAAATGTATGTTGACGAAATTTTCGCTGGCCTTGATTATAACAATTTTCCAAAAATTACCTTGATTGAAAATAAAATGGATTTTGATGAAATGGTAACAGTACGTGATATTACATTAACCAGTTTTTGTGAGCATCATTTTGTTGCCATTGATGGCAAAGCCACAGTAGCTTACATTCCAAAGGATAAGGTTGTTGGTTTATCGAAAATAAATAGAATTGTTCAATTCTTTTCGCACCGACCACAAGTTCAAGAACGCTTAACTCAACAGATTTTAATTGCGCTCCAAACTTTGTTGGAGACAGATGATGTTGCTATTTCAATTGATGCTGTTCATTTTTGCGTAAAAGCTAGAGGGGTTCGTGATATAAGCAGCAGCACAATGACAACAGCGCTTGGAGGATTATTTAAATCTAGTCACAATACTCGTCAGGAATTTTTACGAAATATTTCTCGTATCCGTAATTGCTAATGAATATTTTGCCATAGCAAAAACTGTTCTGTTATTCCTATAAAATTCTTACCTATTATTAATTATTTTCTTCTACTCATTCAAGTTGAATGAGTAGAAGAAAATAATTAAAGGAGCTATTAAAGAAGTAATAAAGCAGTACTAATGTAGCTATTCTTATGCATCCAAGTATGAAATGGCTACACATTCTATGTAATTTATTTCTAAGCTACACACTATAAACCTTCTGCATGTGATTATGTTCTACTCGTAAAACCACGAATGATAAGATTTTATCTACAATAGCGTATACAGATAATTGCTCACATATAACCTAAACATTCAACCGAGATCAAAAGTGATGCTAAAATTAGATTTTTACACTTATATTCTCTGATGGTACCATGAAATTGTAATGACACTGCTTTTGCATAACAATATCAGTGTCATTACAATTTCATCTACTTATATCATAAGCAATATGAGCTTCAGATAGAAAATAATAAATCTACCTTTATACGCTTGCAATTAAAGATATGTTGATCATGGATTTGAGTCATTGTTCATATACTGGGCAAAATCCAGTTATAGTTTTTTTGGAAAAGCGTAGATACAAGTTTAGACTTTTCATAAAAATAGTAGTCATCAAAAATAAAAAAACTCATTTCTCGCTATGCTTTCTATGAATATAAAGCATAGCGAGAAATGAGTACAAAATAACAACATACTACCAACAAGATAAAAGAATATTTTAATATAAAATACGCGTTTAAAAACAGTCTGCTAATACCTGATTAACATAAGGTAATCTAACCTAATAGGTTAGATTTGTGCAATAAATGAATATATAGCACTGAGATCTCAAGTTGTTTCTAACATTAGAAATCAATAAAATATTTACTGTAATAAAACTGGTTGTGAATACTTCCACTTTGGAAACACCAAAGTGTTATTGTTAGTACAAATGAGCAGATTTTAATCACTCAAGCCTTGTAGCATTTAAAAATCCGCATGCGTTACACAAACACACAAATCTATCCTATTCTATTAATTCAATATAGTTATAAATTAGAAAGCTTCTTGAAACTTCTACTGAAACAGTCCTTATAGAGACTTATAAGTTTACATTATTAATGCGATCAAAACCTCTAACTAACATGTTAGGGGTTTATTCTTGTTGATTAGTCAAGATGTTCGACATGATATTTTTACTAGATTCTGCTAATATTGCAGTTATATTATTCATTTCAATTCGATGGAATAAGGTTTTAAATAGCGAAATTTCATGATTTAGTAATGGATTGCTGATATCATCCCAGCTCAGTGAACTTTTTAAAAAAGTTTCTGCGCGCTGTGTAAGTCCGGGTAATATTGGCTTTAAATAAATCATTAATACACGGAATAAGTTGATACCCATAGAACATATATCATGTAAATCTTGTTCACGTCCACCTTGCTTGGCAATTAGCCAAGGTGCTTGTTCATCAACATAACGATTTGCTAGATCAGCAAGTAACATAATTTCACGAATTGCTGTATTATATTCTCGTTGAAAAAACGCTTGACTAATTTTGTCTGCTGAAGCAATAAATTTCTTGTAAAGCTTTGTAAGCTTTAGATGTGATGATAACTTACTATCAAAAAATTTATTGATGAATCTTGCATTGCGTGCAGCTAGGTTAACAACTTTATTAACAAGATCACTATTTACCCGTTGAACAAAATCTTCTAAGTTAAGATCAATATCATCAATGCGAGAAGAAAGCTTAGCAGCATAATAGTAACGTAAACAATCAGCATCCAAATGATTTAAATAGGCTTGCACAGTAATAAAAGTACCACGAGATTTAGACATTTTTTCGCCATTTACCGTAATATAACCATGAACAAAGATATTAGTAGGTTTACGATAACCACTCCCTTCTAATATTGCTGGCCAAAATAAGCTATGGAAGTAAATAATATCTTTGCCGATAAAGTGATAAAGATTGGCAGTAGCACTTTTCTGCCAAAAACTAGCAAAATCAATATTTGGTTGTTTTTCACATAGATTTTTGAATGTACTTATATAACCAATTGTTGCATCTAGCCAAACATAAAAATATTTACCAGGTTCATCAGGAATTTCAAAACCAAAATAAGGGGCATCACGAGTAATATCCCATGGCTGTAAACCTGACTTAAACCACTCTTGCATTTTATTTGCAACTTGTTGTTGCAAAGCACCAGATTGTGTCCAAGTTTGCAACATTGTACTAAATGCAGGTAAATCAAAAAAAAGATGTTTAGTATCACGTAGTTCAGGTGTTTCGCCAGAAATCACCGAATAGGGCTTAATAAGTTCTGTTGGGCGATAAGTTGCACCACATACTTCACAATTGTCACCATATTGATCAGCAACCTTACATTTAGGGCATGTTCCTTTAACAAGGCGATCAGGTAGAAAAATCCTGTTTTTAGGATCATAAAATTGTGAGATCGTTTTGCTTTGGATAAAACCGTTTTTTTTTAGTGCAAAATAAATTTGTTCAGAGAACGTTTTATTCTCTATACTATGAGTTGAATAGTAATTATCATAACTGATAAAAAATCTATTAAGATCATTTTGATGTTCTTGATTTACTTTTTTAATCATCTCTTCTGGCATTACACCTAATTGCTTTGCTTTTAGCATAATGGCCGTACCGTGTGCATCATCGGCACAGATAAAGTAAACCTTTTTTCCACACATTCGTTGAAAACGAACCCATATATCTGCTTGAATATGCTCTAGCATATGACCAAGGTGCATTGAACCGTTAGCATACGGTAACGCACAGGTTACTAAAAGATTTATCGCATCTTTAGACATAACAATGATGTCACTTAATAAAAGTGCACAAGAATCGATGCTTGTCGAACATTTTATATTCCCTTTAGTCCTAAATATGACTATTCTATCATAATTTTGTTTAATAACTGATACGTAAATCTTAATAAAAGAGCTACCAAGAATTAATATCCATTAAGAGGTAATAAATTATAACAGTAAACCCAGTAACTTTTGAGGCGTTCAAAATATTTTTATATATCATTTCCATACAAAGACCATAAAGTAATCTGAGTATCATACAACATTATATCATCATGCATTGTTGGATGATGGTTTTCATATTAAATTTGTGATATTTTCCTTACAATACCTTTTAGCTACTAATTGAATAGAAAACTTCACAAATATCTGTAAAATAGTACTATAGAAGTTATAGAATATAAATGCTGTTAATCATTAAAGAATATAATTTTGGTAAAAATTATATTCTTTAATGATTAATTTACCGTGAGCATTAGATAGATTTAATAAAAAAATTATGATTGGATACATCTACTTCTGTTTTAAGTATATTACTATGCAATTAAGATATTTCACTATGTGATATAACGAACGGACGAAGGAAAGATGATTTTTTATGATCAAGGACTATGTTCTTTTATTAAAGAACGAAGTTTTAGATGATGATGATTTTTAAAAAATCTAAATATTTTAGTTATCTTGGCCACATAGCATTTATTCCAGGATTGTTTACTTCACTAAACAATCCTGGAATATTAGTTTCATATCTTAATTTAGATTCCTTTATATATTTATTGCATAACAATTGCAATAAAGCTAAACAAATCTTCTTTAGGATCCAAATAGAACATTTTTCTATCTATCAATCTTGAGCTAAATTTTAGATTGTTGTATAATACTGCTGATCTGGAAACCAGCAGTAGATTACTTTTGAGCTATTGAAGCTAATTACAACTGGAACTTATTAATTAATATTATAGGTAATGTTAATTACCGCTAGATCTTTTAGCTCTTTTATGAGCAAGCAAAATATTATTTAAGTTGCTAACTTAAAGATAGCAACAAGATTGGTATAAGCCATATAAGCATACTATTATCGAATAGGCGTAATTTCTGCTGAAGACATTAGTAATATTTTTTTATTGAACAATTTTATCTTACATTATGAATTGGAGATGAGACTAAAAATATTAGAGTCATTGCTTAATATATTGTACTATCGACAATATCGAGAATATCATTAATACCTCAAGTGAGGATATAAGTGTAAGTAAACTATAATCATCAAAGTGAAAGAGATTATGATCCTACTATTTAGTAGGAATAAGTTATTAAAATAATAACGTTTTTTATTAAAAAATCAGTTTTTTAAAAAAGTGGTTCTAAGATTTCTCTTAGAATATCTGTGGTATTACCGTAAGAAAACATGAAGCATAATATAAATTATGCTGCTAAAGATAAAATACTTTTATTAAACTTTAAACTAAATAGTTCTTTTCAATACTTCTTAATTTTATTTAACTCTCCATTAAGAGAGAGCAGGTCTTATGATTCATTAATATGTACAATAAGATTGCGATTAATTTTAAAAAAAACAATAGCGATTTCTATCAGAAAATGTATTCATATATTTAATATCCTTATAAGGAGATTAAATGCGGCTTTGTGATCGTGATATACTTCAATGGCTTGATACAAAAAAAATAATCATTGAGCCAAGACCATCTATTGAACGAATTAATGGAGCAACAGTTGATATTTGTTTAAACAATAAATTTCGGGTATTTCAAGACTATACTGCACCTTATATCGATCTTAGTGGATCAAAAAATGAAATCAACGCAGCATTGGATCGAGTGATGAGTGCTGAAATTACAATAAACCATCATGATGCATTCTTTTTGCATCCAGGTGAGTTAGCATTAGCTGTTACCTTAGAATCAGTTACACTACCTGATAATATAGTAGGTTGGCTTGATGGCCGTTCTTCTCTGGCTCGTTTAGGATTAATGGTACATGTCACTGCTCACCGTATTGATCCCGGTTGGTGTGGTCAAATTGTACTTGAATTTTATAACTCAGGAAAACTGCCATTGGCAGTACGATCAGGTATGGTTATTGGCGCATTAAGTTTTGAGCTCTTATCTGGTTCTGCTTATCGTCCTTATAACCATCGTCAGAATTCAAAATATAAAAATCAACAAGGTGTTGTAAGCAGTAGAATTAGTGAAGAGGGCAAAATACCTAAAAGGAGAAAATATCTCAAAAAATAAAGTCATTAATTATGTGTTGGAGTATTACGATGAAAAATCAGGGATTGCAGAAACTAATTCTTGACAGCTAGAACCTATAAACAAGAGGATTCCTTGTAAGGAATCCTCTTGTTTAGCTTGTGTAGCTAAGATAGCATGTTTCACAAACATCGGTGAAACTGTGTCTAGTGTAATCAACCTCAATGCTTAGTACACCTAAGCATTGAGGTTAGTATTTCTTTATAACTATAAAGAAATACTAATATTAACTTCATATAGCTTAAAGGGGTTTTTAAGCAAGCTTTCCCTAATTTTATAATTATAAAACCCATTAACAATGAGACTAATACAGCTGTTTAACTTGATAACGATAGTAATTAGTAGCTAAAGTTAGCCAGAAAATTTGTAGAAGCAAAAGTGGGTATCTCTCTATATGAGAGAGTTTTAGCAAAAAATGTACAATATCAATTAAATATTTAATAATTACTGTATAATTTGTAGAAATCCGAAGATAAAAAGCACCAACAAGATGGTGCCTGCATAAGGGAGGCGAAATATTAAGAGAAAAAGTTAAATTACGTTACATTAACACGACTATATGGGTTTTTAGCCATATTTAAAATCTTCAACTTTAAAAGCCGCATATTTTAATAAAATATGCTTCCAAGTCCGCTTCATGGTCCGCTTCATGCCTAGTACACTCATTAAAATTGAGCATTTGTAGACATAATCTTACTCATGCAAGATTAAGATTAAAATTTTTATAATCATAAAAACCAATACTGTGCGAAAACTATCATCTAATTGATGGACATAGCACTAGAATCCACCTCATATATATTGATTATCATATTAATCAATAATGACCTCTATACTATCGATTAGTATAGTAGTCTCTTGACTTGAGAAGGTTACTTTTAACATTAAAAAGTAAAATTAAGATGTGCTTTATGTATTTTTACAAAAACAAGTAAGTTACTGACATGCAAGTTAAATGTTAACTTTTTTCTTATGTTTAGCTTAATATAATCTACGTATTTATCTTTTCGATAATTGCTGATTACTAAACCAGTGAGGTATTGATACCGCTACAACATCTTAGATCTTAATCTAATTATTACCATTAAAATCATTTGCAATAGAGACTAATAAATATTCTATAACCCAATTTTATTTATGCATAACTTGTCACGTTTATTTTTGCTATAAAAATTTCGGCTTCATGCTTTCTAGTTCTCAACTAGAATAAAAAAATAAATTGAGTTTTCATGAAAATTTGAACTCAAGTAATATAGAGTTTATTGGTTTTATATAATAAAACGTACCTAATCTTTTAGGATTAGATTATTGGATTATTAACACCATTTAATCGATTAACTACGTTGTCATTTTTTTTATACTAGCTTTGCTAGCGATTTATATGGCACATTCTTTTAGAAATTCCTGGATTGATTAAAACCCTTCTATTAATGGATTTAGACGCAACTTTTTAATAAATCTGTTCCTGGTCTTTTTAATAAATCTGTTCCTGGTCTAAGTAAAACAGGATGATACTGTTAATATGTTAACAAGCACTACTTCTATCGCAAATACTGTTGCAAAATTATTGCAAGCTAGCCTACATATCCTAAATCTGATGCAGATACCCATGACAAATTGATAAACTTCATCCACCTCTTTTTTTAGAAAAGACTGAAATTCTTGAGCACTTTTGTTCTCTTAATTCTTGAGCACTTTTGTTCTCTTAATTCTTGAGCACTTTTGTTCTCTTCAATTGAAACGTATAAACGCATATTAATATTAC
>JAVYJS010000022.1:0-12330 GCA_032378655.1 Candidatus Arsenophonus melophagi
GCTTTCAAAGACTGAAAGAACATGAATTACAATTCAATAGTAAAATGAATTTGTCACTATTAATGCTTATGAAGCTGAAGTACGAACATATTATTTTAGCTCTTCTATGAAGATAGAAAGAAAATCAGGCTGCGATAAGACAAGGTATTCTTAATGACTTAATTGTATTATTAATACTCCATCAATTAAATTATGAATCAATTAAGTATAAAATTGTGATAATAATCACTTATTAAATTACATACAACGAATCAAAATATGAGTAATTTATCAAAAATAATTTTTATTTCATATTAATAGTAACAATCAAATCATTATGGATCTCTATTTACTGATTACTGACGTAAAATTAATTCCATTGACCTTGTGATCAATATTTTGACTAAGAATTTTAGAACTAAAATAGTTTATGAGATTACTCATAGACGTGAATTCGATAAATGATGCAAACAGTAATATTGCAATTATATTGCATGATTATTATTGTTTAATGCATAAGGGAAGACAACATTATAAACAAAGATATCTTATAGATATATTGAGATGACTTTTATTAAAAATAACCATGTATTCAAATAAAAAAATTGAATACATGCATAACTGGATATTGTTTTTTCCTATAAAAACCCTTTTGATATGATCAAAATCACTTTGATAATGAAGAAAACATTAAAAAGCTTATGATCTATTGATGTATGTCAATCAGATCATGGATTGTGCTTATTGCACTTTTTTAGCATTTTACCGATGAATTTCCATTTTAATTTTAACTGCTATAACTATTGCAAGGAGTCATGAGCCACTACTATTCATTCATTTATACGATCTCTTTTGTATAATTTGCGGCTATAAGATATTAAAATACGGTTTGTGAAATATAATGACGGTTTTAAAGTAATTGTAGTAGCACTACATATCACTAGTAGTTTAATCTAAAATACCAAGAAATAAGTTAAAACCGTTAGCCATTTGTTTCTGTTCAAATATTTGCTTCTAAAAGCCATAAATCGTTTCATTATTATTTTAATAATATCCTGATTTTACTAAAAATGATATAGTCAAAATAGGCAGAAATTTCATTTTGTCAAAAAATGAAAAAATAGAGCAAAATTAACTGGAGCACTTTTTACAAATTTTGTATCACTACTCATAATAGTGAGTAATTACCTATTCTTGTTAGAATAGGTAATTCATAATGTGATCTTATTTCAATTATATTAAAATCAGATATATTAAAAATCAGAGATCGCTTATCCAGTGCTATGTAACAACTGTTATAGTTTATTAAAAACTATAACTTTTTATTTTTTTATATTTATTGCTGATGTACTATAAATAATTACTTTTCTTCTTAAAAAGAAGAAAAGTATAAATACATCAAGGCAGAAATACATCAAGGCAGAAAAGGTTTTTAAACAACGTTTACTGATAGTAACTCTGTATGTTTTCCTAAATAAGGCAAATCAATATTTTTATTATTATCAGTATTGTCATACTAAATGTATTTTAAACATGTCATGTATGGATTGAACTTTTTATTAAAATGAATGTATTAAAATCATAATTTAACTAAAGTAATTTCAAGCATTGCATTCAGTACTTCTGATAGTCTTTTATTACCGATGATTATTGTTTTATCTGTATGGTATTTGATTGTTGCTTGATTGCCAATAGATACACAGTAGATAATAGAACCCATCTCTGGATGGGGATGGGTTCTATTATTTTGTTTATAGATGTACGTTATCAACAGAAAAAGTTTTCTGCTATCCGTTCAATTAATAAGTCAGATACTTTAATGGTTGATGTTAATTATCTTTTAGATTTCATTATTATTTTACTTTCTATAATAAAATTTACGAATAATAGTTACAAAGTTAACAGGTATCGTTGTTAATCATGTATTAAAATGATATTTATCGAAATGTTGTGTTATTTTCAGTTAATAACTGAAATATTTTTTTACACAATCTTCATAATAAAACCAGTACTAAAATTACTGATCTCAGTAGCAATTTTGAATTATTGCTTAAAAGATAAAAATTGGCTTAATAGGATTAAGCTTGCTAAAAAAAAATAAGTAATAAAAATAATTAATAACCATACTGACATTTCAAGATTTAAAAATGACCACTGTTTTTGAATGCAGTCACCATAAGCTTCAAAAAAAGAAGGAAACCAATGATGTAGTGGTAACTGTGAGGGAAAATTAACAGAAAAATTACATGAGTTAAAAGGCGATGGATAAAATTTTATTTTAGTATGTTCCCAGGTTAGTTTTAACCCTTGCCAACTGCTGTACATCCATAAGATAACTGCTATATAACGAATCACACTTTTTGGTGCTATAGTAGCGACTAAACTGATTACTATGATAGCCAATAAAACAATCCGTTCGTAAATACATAACACACAAGGTTGCAGACCCATGCTGTGCTGAAAATAAAGTGCAATCATTTCTAACAGACTTGAACTGATAGCCAGCAAAAACCAAGATTGTCTAGTTTTGGAGTATGAGTAAAAAAAACGCAGCATGTTGATTCAATTTCATTTCAATCAATTAGTTAGGTAAGTCATATGGCCTCTTTTATTGAAGCTAAATAGCGATTTACATTTGTTAAAATGTAATGAATTAAAAAAAAATAAATTTTCTATTTATCTGATAGCTTCTTCCATTACAAGCGAAGCATACTATCATATGCAACTATATAATAATTTTTTTAATAAAAACAACATGCTAAGATCAACAATAATTCTAGCTATAATAGGCTAATGGCTTTACATCACCTGATTGTAAAGTAAGGTTAGAATACCTTTCTTCGATCTAAAAGGTAGAAAGGTTTTTAATTTAGTACAGTTCATGAAACATGAAAAGTACTTTAGATATTTTTATTTACTTACTGAGTGTAAGTAAATTCCTCTTGTAAATATAAGAGTGCAATATATTCATATTGTTGATCTGATATTGTAAATTATTGCAATAATTTACAATAAACAATGTCAAGTAGTTTTGATATCAGCTTTTTATGAAAAAATCTCCATAACAGGAAAATATTATTCGATACCTTTATAAGTATGACCTTATAAAGGTAGGAAAGCCGTAAAATTCTTCTATTCTTAGAATAGAAGAATTACTAAATCATATGAAAACGTTTCATAGTTCTTCTATATGCAATAAAAAGCTGTTCTCATGGAGAACAGCTTTTTAGAATTTATTATGAATGAAAAATAAAAAATTATCCATTCATTAAGCTGGCAAAGAATTGTATTCTATCTAGAATAGAATTCTTTCTTCTTCTAGTAAAAGAAGAAGCGCATAATTTATAATTTAGATATTCTCTTTCGTGAGAACTCTTATAAAGAGTAAGTTAAATTTTTTTTAAATTATTTTGCTTAGCAAAAATAAGAACATTCTTAGCGACTTTCAGTAATTAATTAGGCATATTTATTTGGCAATATGCCTAATTAAATCTAAAACTTTATTTGAAAAACCAGTTTCATTATCATACCAGGCAACTAACTTTACAAAATTATCGTTCAAGGCAATACCTGCTTTAGCATCAAAAATAGATATTAATGTGTCTCCATTGAAGTCTGTGGAGACAACACTATCTTCTGTATAACCAAGAATACCCTTTAATTCACCATTGGCAGCATATTGAATAGTTTGGCAAATTTCTGGATAACTAGTCGCTTTATTTAAGCGAACCGTTAAGTCAACAACTGAAACATTCGGTATTGGAACACGAAATGCTATACCAGTTAATTTACCATTGAGTTCAGGAATAACCTTACCAACAGCGTAGGTAGCGCCAGTTGATGAAGGAATAATATTTTGTGAAGCGCCGCGGCCACTACGCCAATCGCTAGATGAAGCCCCATCAACAGGCTTTTGAGTTGCTGTCGTCGCATGAAGTGTTGTCATTATACCTTCAATAATACCAAAGTTGTCATTGATCACTTTCGCTAGTGGAGTTACGCAGTTAGTAGTACAAGAGGCATTAGAAACAATATCTTGACCAGTATAGGTATTATGATTTACACCCATAACAAACATTGGGGTTGCATCTTTTGATGGGGCAGTTAAAACCACTTTTTTTGCTCCAGCATTAATATGTCTTCGAGCTTTTTCATCAGTCAAAAAAATACCAGTTGCTTCAGCCACTGCATCAACACCTACTTCATGCCATTTCAAATGAGCAGGATTTTTTTCTGATGTATAGCGAATAATTTTACCATTAATTAGTAGACAATCATTTTTAACTTCGATAGTACCATTAAAACGGCCATGAGTTGAGTCGTATTTTAACATATAAGCTATATAATTAATCTCTAATAAATCATTGATTGCGACAATTTCAATATCGTGACGCTCTTGAGCAGCACGAAAAATAATACGACCAATACGACCAAAACCGTTGATACCTACTTTAATAGTCATAGTATTTTCACCTAATTTATTTATTTAAATAAATTTAAAATAATATTAGCACCACCGCTAAAGATAGTAAAACTTTAATAAATATCAAAGTGGATGTATCAATATGAATACAAGATTCACGTATAATGCACCTTTTGTGTGTGGGCAAATAATTAAAACAAATATTGATAATTACATTAAATGTATCGTATATATTACAATATTTATTGCTTTTTTTACAAACTAAATTTGATACAAAAGCATGATTTATTAAGTGATCACCTACTTAATTAGTAATCACTTACACTTATGTAAGTGATTATGCTTCTTTGTATTTAGAACATTTACTATATTTCTATCACTTCAATGTATATTGAGAACCTATTCTATAGATCTAAAAACCGAATATGCAACATTATTATCTTCATTCTGTACGTATTAATTGTACTGATCAATAATCAGCAAAAAACAACCAAAAATAAATAATAATAATTATTTAAATGAAATAAGAATATATCTAAAATAAAAAATTAGTTAAAATGTAACTTAATACGATGATTACTCAATGGTGGTTATTGATTGGTGATAAATAACCACCATTGAGTAATCAATCATACTTTACATGATAAAGTTATAATATACCGTAAATAAAGGTAGAAAGGAAGGAAGTATCATGTAGCTATTAAAATAGCTAAAAGATTTTCTTGATAATAAGAAATGCTAATTAACATTTGATTATAGCGATTTCAAGTTGAATATTCAAAAAGAATATGTGATTTACGTGAAGCAAAATACCCTATACTCTTAACTTAAGATCATTAGCATGTAGATATATTGAATTACATATTTCTCATAGCAAGAAATTTAATTACATTAAATTTAATCATCATCAAAATATAAAATATCACTATCGATTTTTGCATTTACTTCTCGTGCACTATTGCTTGTATCTGAACTAGGTGAAGTATTTTTCATACTTCACCTAGTTCAGATACAACAGAAAAGTAAGAAAAGTATTAGCTAATAAATTTTGTATATTTACTATTAGAGTGCATATTGCTACATATTGTTTTGTGAGTTTGAGACATTTAAATAATCAGAAGGATTCAATTACAGACCATAGTAATGACCTTCTTTTTAAAAGATAAAACCTAAATGAGCGATATTTAATTAACTTTTACAGTAACTTCATAATAAAAGTTATTTTAAAATCTACTTATAATAGTTTTTCTTATAACTTAGCGTACTAAAACATTGGTGCGTACCAAAACATTGGTATTAGTCTATGAATGTTATTATTTCATTGAAAATGTGTTCAGTAAAAATTGAGTTTTTACTGACGTCTAAACAACGTCTCATCATTGCTCATAACATTGCATGGGATTAACACTTGTACTTGGTTACCAGACCATAGGTCTTATAACTAAGTACAAGGTATTAAGAAGATTAGCTTTAACCGCTAGATCTTAAAGTTTTTAGAAAAACTTATGATTTCCTTGTCAATGGAACGCTTTTCTTTATACTGGAATAAAGAAAAGCGTAAAGTTAGTCACGATTATAATACAGTGCAGAATGTAAAAGTTAAACATCGTTGTTTTTTTATAGTTATTGCTAATTTTATTAATAAACAACATAATCTTTTATATTAAATTGTAATATAAAAACATCAATATGTATGAACTAGACGTATGAACTAGCTTTATGACAAGTTAATGCCTATTTAAATAGGCTTCACTGCAATTTAAACAAAATGCGTAACGATTTTGCGGATCGCTCATATTTTGAAAAAATTTAATTTGTGGCTGAAGATCATTGATTGTTTTTTGTTTCAGTATCAAGGGGAATGTGTTCAAAATAACTATTTCAGCACTAGAGGTAAACTCCAGTATTAATTGTTCAAGAAAAGAACGTTTAGGTTGCATCCAATCAAGTAACGGTGTAGTAATTTTACCTAGTTCTGCTGCTTTATTGATAGCATCATCAAAATCGCCTAATTTATCAACTAGGCCTTTTTTTAGCGCATCTTCACCTAACCAAACACGTCCTTGCGCAATTTTTTCTATTTCTTCTTGCGTTTTATGACGCGAGTTAGCTACATACTTTATGAAAGTACGATAACCATTATCAACAATAATTTGCATCATTTCAGAAAAGTGTTTATTAATTCCTTTTGTCGCTGAGATATCTGCTAATGATGTAGTTGATACACCATCAGTATGGATACCAATGCTTCCTAAACTCTTTTCAAAAGTATGTATCACACCAAAAATACCAATTGAACCTGTCATGGTGGTCGGACTAGCAAAAATATAATTGGCTGGTGTTGAAATCCAATAGCCACCTGATGCTGCAATTCTCCCCATTGATACAACAATAGGTTTATTAGCATCACGGGCAGCAACAAGTTCGTTGCGGATCGCTTCTGAAGCAGCAACACTACCACCAGGACTATTAATACGTAAAATAATTGCTTTAATATCTGGATTAAGTCTTGCTTTACGTATTTGCGCAACACTTGTTTCGCAACTTACCATTCCAGGCTGTTGTGGTCCATCAATAATGGCACCTTGGACAACGATGACAGCAATATTACTTGGTTGATTATCAGGTTGTTTTTTTAGAAGCAATTGACTCTCTTGTGGTTTTACATTGACATAATCATAAATACTAATGTAGTTAAAATGTTGCTCTTTATCATTCCAGCCGAATTTTTTACTTAATTCTTGCTCAAGAACAGCTGCTGTGGAAATATGGTCAACTAGCTTGTGTTTAATAGCATATTGTGCGCTATCTCCATTGAAGTTTTGCATTTCTTTAATCAAAATATTAGTTCCAGGAAAAATATTTCTTGCTGTTGTTTTTCGATTTTGCGCAAGGGTTAATAAATAATGTTTCCATAGTGCACTTATTAGAACTTTATCTACTTCACGTGCTTCAGGTGACATATTATCACGAATAAACGGTTCTACTGCTGATTTATAGGAGCCAACACGAAAAATATGGCTATTGATTTTGAGATGATCTAGTAGTGTTTTGTAATAGAGTTGATTGCTCGAAAACCCGTAAATTCCGACATGACCTTGTTGTGACATATAGATTTTATTGGCAAAACTAGCTAAATAATATTGTAATTGATTGTAATTATTTCCTATTGCATAAATAGGTTTTCCTGCCTGTTTAAACTCGGTTAGCGCTTTACCAATATATTGTAAAGAAGATTGATCAGAACCAATAAAGTTATCCAACTGTAAAACAATACCAGTGATTTTATTATCATACGTTGCTAGGCGAATAGTATTTACAAGATCAAATAGAGAGTTTTCTTGCATTCGAGTACTTGATATACCAAATAATTCTCGGTTTATTTTCCTAAATGGATTAGGAATAGATATTTGATCTACAATCACGCCTTGTAGATTAACCAGTAGTGCACCATGATATTGTCTAGTGGATGTTGTGGCACTTTTATAGGATAAATAACTACTGACTGCAATAAAAATTACAATAAGAAAGATAAAACTGGAGATAAATTGTCTAATAAAATTCAATAACCGCCAACTACATTTTAATAATGGTGTGATTAAATTCCATATTGTTCGCATATATTCTCCATGAATAACATTAACATATTTATTTACAATGATATATGATAATGATCGGCTAATAGCTTACTTGGAATAAAATATTAATTTTTCTAATTTAAGCTGATTAGTAATATTATACTACTATATAAATACTGATGATAAAATTTTAATTTTAATAAATTATGAAAAGGTTTTACTTAAAACAGCTATTCTACACTATTAGAACTTTAACTATTTAAAGAATGTGAGAATTTTTAAATTATTAATTGCTATTATTGAGCCATGGTTTCCTCAATGGTAGCAAAAGACTTAGTCTACGAGGTATGTAACAAAGATTTTTAGACAACTAATTTTATAAGATAACGCTGTATTTTCATCTCTCACTATGTTAGCCTATATTGAAAGGTTTTTTCAAAAAAAGTTTTTTTAGGATTACTCAAACATAATTTACTTATTATGATTAAGGTCCATAACAATGAGTGGATGAATTAAAATAAGTAAAAATCACTTTTAAAATGATTAAAGTAGATGTAAATTCATGCAATTGTTCCTACTACTCGAATAAAAAAAGACTACTTAACCAAAGTAGTAATAGCATGTATGCTTTGATCGCTATTCAATATATTATCTAGTTTAGATCCATTACAAAATTTCATAAACGTTTATTACACTGGACACTGGAGATTCTTGATAGAAGAGACCTTTGCCAACGCAAAGATTTATAACTGTGCTATGGATCAATATTTATTAAATAACTAAAAAAATTCTGATGATCAGAATTTTGTTCTATTAGTAGTAAAGATACTAAGACTGACTATATTGAATAAGATGATACAAAGTAACCCATACTACAAATTATTTATGAATCCTTTTCTCTATAATTAACTATGAGAGAAGTTGTCAGCCTTATCTTAAGATAAGGCTGCTTAAGAAAGCACTTAAAATAATGGATGGTTTAAGCACATAGATATCAATGATTGTTTATTGAAACAATCATCTCTCATTCAAGTCATTATATCCTCTTGTCGTGTCACTAGGAATTGTTTTTATGAGCGTCTTCCTAGGAGTCTCTATTAACTAAAAAAATATATACATAAAACTTTGATAATAATAAAAACAGATTAAACGTTATTCAGTAGCGTCTTAGCTATTCAAGATGGCGTAGCATAACCATGCTTATAAAGCAGAAAAATCGCTGAAACTAAAAGTAAAATAGTACTATCATTTAATATTAATTTAAATCAAAATCAAATTTTGCCCAAATTGGAGCATGATCTGAAGATTTTTCCATACCTCTTATGCCATAATCAATCCCTGTTTCGCAACAGTAAACAAATAATGAACTTGATGCTAAGATCAAGTCAATTCGCAAACCTCTATTATCAGCAAAACCTTTTGAGCGGTAATCAAACCAAGAAAATTGATCAGTAATGGTTGGATTTTTTTGTCGATAAGTATCAATTAATCCCCATGATTTTAATGCATCCATCCATGCACGTTCTTCAGGTAAAAACGCGCATTTTCCTGCATTTAACCAGCGCTTTCTATTAATTTCCCCTATACCGATATCATAATCCGTTGGGCTAATATTCATATCCCCCATAATGATAATATGGGATTTAGGAGAAAGATTATTCTGTAAATAAAATTGTAATTTTTTAAAAAATTTTGATTTAGCAGAAAATTTTGTTGGATGATCTCGGCGTTCGCCTTGTGGAAAATAAGCGTTGATAACAGTAAGAACTCCTTTTTTTGTTTTAACATCAGCTATAATAATACGACGCTGCGCATCCTTTTCTTCACCAGGAAGACCTTTTTGAGTAGTAATTGGTTTTTGTTTGCATAAAAGAGCAACGCCATAATGTGCCTTCTGTCCATGATAGAAGGCATGATAGCCTAATTGATGCATTTCTTCTAAAGGAAATGCATCATCATCAACTTTGGTCTCTTGTAAACCAAGAACGTCCGGTTTGTGTTTTTTGATAATGGCTTTGAGTTGGTGAATGTGAGCTCTTAGGCTATTAATGTTAAATGATACGAATTTCATTATAACTAACTACTTAAATTCAATGATGTATTATTGAAATATTTTATTAAAAATGATCTATATAGATAAATATCCATGCTATAAGCATATTTCTTGTATTTATTAATTTTCAAAACACTATAAAAAATTCTTGTGAAGAACTCAAATTAGGCGGAATCATTTCGTTTACTAAAAAATAAATTTATGACATTAAATTATTGCTTGTGTATGATTTTCTTGAAATTATTTAACCATATATTTTCTACAATAATTCTAAAAGAATTATTTTAATCATTGCTAATTCAGTTTTGTTAATTATGCAATTAAATGTTATTTTAAAAGCTATTTTTATTTAAATAAAAATAGCTTTTAAAATAAATCAAAATTTATAAATCATTACTTTTCTTAAAATGCATCAGGTAAAATAACTGATAACATATATATGTGAACATGCATGACTTGATCATTCCATGCATATTACAATATATGCCATGCATATTACAATAATGGACTAAAAAAATAGCAAAGACGTTCCATAACACGGTTCCATAATGGACGTTGATTCCAATGTTTCTGGATTAAAGGCGTAGAGCGAGCGATGTAATCATATTGAACTACAATTAGATCGTTGCTAAAACTTTTATCATCAATCACAACAGTTATTTCAAAATTAATCCAAAGGCTTCGCATGTCTAAATTAACAGAACCAATTAAGCTTAATTCACCATCAACAGATAGACTTTTAGTGTGTAAAAGTCCATCATTGAATTGGTAAATTTTAACACCAGATTCTAATAGTTCAGAATAAAATGATCGACTGGCCCAACGAACTAAAAAAGAGTTATTCCGATTAGGAATTACTATTAATACTTCAACGCCTCGCGTAGCTGCAGTACAAATAGCATGAATTAGATCATCACTAGGAACAAAATACGGGGTAGTAATGATCAGTTGTTTACGTGCAGAAAAAATAGCTGTTATGAGAGATTGCTGAATTAATTTAGCTGGGAAACCTGGCCCTGAAGCAATAACTTGTGTTGTATGACCACTTGATTTCTTAAAGGGCATCATATTAATATCAGGAGGAGGAGGAGGAAGAATGCGTTGACCTGTTTCCATTTCCCAATCAAAGGCATATAAAACACCAAGTGTTGTTGAGACTGGTCCTTCCATTCTGACGATAATATCAATCCATTCTCCAACACCGGCATTTTTTTTAAAAAATCGAGGATCAACCATATTCATACTACCAACATAGGAAATATAATTATCAATAATAATTATTTTGCGATGTTGGCGCAGATCCATGCGGCGTAAAAAAAAGCGAAATAGATTAACTTTTAGGGATTCTATAAGTTCTATTCCCGCTGCGCGCATTTTTTTTGGTTGATGAGTATGAAAAAAAGACCAACTACCAGCAGAATCAATCATGATTCGGCATTTTATACCTCGCTTCGCTGCATTGATTAATGCTTCCATAACATCATCAACTAATCCTCCCACTTGCCAAATATAAAATACCATTTCGATATTTAAACGAGATGAGTTAATGTCGCGAATAATGGTCATTAAAGCATCTTGATAATTAGTCAACAGTTGAATTTTATTACCTTTAACTCCGCCAATTTTTTGTTGCTTTTCACACAGTTCAAATAAAGGCTCAGCAACTCGGCTATAACTTTTACAAAAAATATGTTTAGATTTCTTAAGGTTTTTTAACCAAGTTTCAACAGAAGGCCACATATATTGTGCCTTCATTACTCTTCGTTTGCCAAGGTGTAATTCACCAAAAGCCAAATATGTAATAACACCAACCAATGGAATAATATAAATAATCAATAGCCAGGTTAATACGGAAGTTACTGGGCGACGTTTTAATAAAATTCGTATAGTAACCGTAGCGATCATTAGCCAGTATAAAAAAAGTAAAGCCCAGTTTAATACTGTATATACAGTTGCCATAGGCACAAATGTTCCTGCCTTAGAATTAAATAAATACTCTTAATTCTATGATTTTTCACTTAGAAAAACAAAATTTGCCATGAACATAAAATATAAGTTTTTAACTTAAGTGAAAGTAATGTAATGTATTTTATAAAAAGTTTGAATGTTTTGTATTTTTATGCCAGATGTATATTAGCCATCATCTATAAGTTTAATTAGATATTAATGATATTTAATACTACCAATATAAGCAGAGTTATTTTAATAAATTAATTTATTAATCAATATTTAATATTGTTTTGCAGTTTTACTGTTATGAAAAGTTTCCTTAAACCTTGACACTTCTCATGATCTCT
>JAVYJS010000023.1:0-8608 GCA_032378655.1 Candidatus Arsenophonus melophagi
AAACTACCTAAAAGGCTATTATAGGTAAATACACTGAAATCTTCATACACAAGACATATTTTTTTAAAAAAATGTCTTACTTTATTGAAAAGTACTTAGTTGTTTCTACTTAGTAAGTAGTGAGCAATAATCTTTTATTATATTCTGTATCCAATACAGAAAATTGAAAAGAATAATTAATGTTAAAAACGCAAAATTATTGGAATAATGTTTTCCTGCTTATAATTTTATCTGAAACATAATCAATGTCTACAAGTTTACTCTTTTTGAAGAGTATTGCTACATAATATAAAATATTCAATTCAATTTTTATTAATACTTGTTACTTGCTTGATCCACTAAATAACTATAACATAATATTGTTTTTTCTTATATCATCATCCACAATTCTGCTATGGGTGAGTTAAATATGCTGAGTTGAATGCAGATGACAGAATCATCAATCGAACTAAAAGGTGGTAGCTTCACTCTCACCGTTCTTCATATTCATAACCAAGAACCGGAATCCATTAAAAAAGCAATTCAGGAAAAAATTAATAAAGCACCTTTCTTTTTAAGAAAGGTTCCGATTGTTTTCAACATTACTGGTCTATTAGATATGAATACTATTTTATTCTACTATCAAATTATTAGTAATACTGGTTTAAAGATAGTCGGCATCACTGGATGTACAAACATGACATTGCGAAAAGCCATCATTGATTTTGGATTGCCTTTACTTAGTGAAGGTAAAAATCAAAAAAAACCAAATAAAAAACCGGCTAATATTGCTGATACTGAACATAACAAAACGCGTATTGTTAGCAAACATGTTCGTTCAGGGCAGCGCATATATGCAGCTAATTGTGATTTAATTGTTAATGCTAATGTAAGTGCTGGTGCTGAATTAATTGCTGATGGAAATATCCATATTTATGGAATAATGCGAGGTAGAGCGCTGGCTGGCGCATCGGGCGATAATAATTGTCAAATTTACTGTACTCACTTGCAAGCTGAGTTAGTTTCTATTGTTGGACAATTTTGGTTAAGTGAACAAATTCCTGCTAATTTTATTGGCAAATCGGCTAGACTTTTTTTGGTTAATAATGAATTGACGATTGATAATATTATGTAACCCTGATTACAGGAAGGACTCCATGGCACTTATTATTGTTGTAACCTCAGGTAAAGGTGGTGTAGGTAAAACTACATCCAGTGCAGCTATTGCAACAGGATTAGCTCAACGAGGAAAAAAAACTGTTGTGATCGATTTTGATATTGGTCTACGTAATCTTGATTTAATTATGGGATGCGAACGCCGCGTAGTATACGATCTTATCAGTGTGATCCAAGGCGATGCATCACTTAATCAAGCGCTGATTAAAGATAAAAGAACTAAAAATCTTTATATACTTCCTGCTTCACAAACGCGTGATAAAGATGCATTAACGCACGTAGGTGTCGAAAAAATATTAAATGAGCTGAAAAACTTATATTTTGAATTTATTATCTGTGATTCACCAGCAGGTATTGAAAGCGGCGCATTGATAGCACTTTATTTCGCTGATGAAGCAATTATAACTACTAATCCTGAAGTATCTTCTGTGCGTGATTCAGATCGTATTCTTGGTATTATCGCTTCTAAATCACGTCGCGCAGAACGCGGTGAAGAACCAATCAGAGAGCAACTTTTACTAACCCGTTATAATCCAGTTCGCGTTGCACATGGTGATATGTTGAGCGTAGAAGATGTACTTGAAATTCTATGTATTCCACTTATCGGGATTATACCTGAAGATCAGTCCGTGCTGCGGTCCTCTAATCAAGGACAACCTGTTATTCTGGATCTAAAATCCGATGCAGGTAAAGCGTACAGTGACTGCGTTGATCGAATTTTAGGTAAAAATTGCCCTATTCGTTGTATTGAATCAGAAAAAAAAGGCTTCTTAAAGCGCTTGTTTGGAGGATAAAATGGCCTTATTAGATTTTTTCCTGTCGAAAAAAAAATCAACAGCAAATATTGCTAAAGAAAGACTACAAATTATTGTAGCAGAACGCCGACGTAATGACTCTGCTCCGCATTACCTGCCTGCAATGAAACGCGATATTTTAAAAGTGATTTGCCAATATGTTCATATTAATCCTGAAATGCTTACGGTGCAATTTGAACAAAAAAATGATGAAATCTCAGTATTAGAGTTAAACGTAACGTTACCAGAAATGGATGAAAAATAAAATAACAAGTTTTGTTACAAAATCTAATAAAATATTAATGGTTTTAATAAATTTTTTCTATGCTAATTTTTGCTTTTAAAAAGCATCTTATAACTAATTGACTTTTCATAAAATTAATTAGTTATAAGATCAATGTTATTAACATGTTATTATAATCCATGCTTAATGTTAAGACTTCCATTGCTGTAATTTGTAATTTTATGAGTGATAGTAACCCTAAAATGGCTTACTAATATTTCCTTTATTGGTGTACATGAAGCCTTTTCAAGGCATACACCTTATATGGTGTACTATTTATAGTGTAGTTTACTTACTATTTCTAATAAATTAGAACAAAAACTTAATTCTATAAAACAATAATAATCATTGTTGTTTGTCATTCAGTATTCAATTGATTTATTAGATTGCTTTTATTCTTCATTTCATTACAATACTATCACTATAGCTATAGTGATAGTATTGTAATGTTTATATAAATTCAATTATTAAAAATAACTATTATCTATTAGTATCATAGATGTTAATAACCATTTTATTACTTCCGTAGTATTCCTATACGGGAATATTGCTATAATATAGCTTAATAAGTAGTAACAAGCATTACTGATTATATAATAATTTTAATCAAATTATTATTGTTGCTTTTTAATTTGTTGTGCTCATTATTAATGCCATAGAATCTCTGTTTTTGAGTATTAACTTTTTATAATAAACATTAATTATAGAGATAGTGTAAATTCTCAATAACTATTTTATTCTAATTCAAGAGCATATTAAGAATATAATTGCATTACTCTTTTCAAGAGCTGAACAGAAACTAGCCATATCAGCTAAAAATAAATCTAATGTTATGATAGAATTTCTATTCTTAACGAATTGCTAATAACTGATTAATTTATTTTTTTAGTCTAAACAATTCTTTATTCAAAGTTTTAGCAAAATGCTTAGCTACTTTGCAGCTGTAAATGTTTGCGATATTTTAGGAAGGTCTTACACCGATAAAGTGGAGTAAGACCTGTTTCTGTTAGAAACAGGCCGTAAGTAATAATATGCAAAATGCTTGTTGTAGAAACGACATCTTAAGTTATGGTCACTCTTATGTTATGTAGTGTTTATAACAGAAGAGTTCAGTAAGTAATATACTATTACCAATAGTTTCTTTCCTTATATAACAAGAATTAACTTCTAAATTACGGTGACAAGTCCAGTAATGAAATAATTATATTTTGATTTAGTAATCTTGAAATCTAATTGAAATTAGATAGTCAATAAAGCCTCAATTAGAGGCGCATTGATCATGAATTGTTAAAAAATAAGATAGATAAATACAAGAGTACTCCTTAATCTACTTATACCAGTAGATATAAAAGGAAATTAAGTTTTTGATAGCTATTTTATTCACTTAAAAATATGCTTGTGGACATTATTTAAATACAGCCATTGCCGCAATCAACGGATGATTAAAATCTTTTGTTTATAATTTATTTTTGCAGCATTCAGCTTTCCGTTTGTGCACTTTATTTTATTTTAATTGCATAAGGAATGGAAGTACTCCCAAGTACTCAACAACAGCATTAAAGAAAACTAAAGAAAATCTGGCTAGATTGTCACTAGTTTTTAAATGATCTATTATTATTTTAATACGCCGTTAAACAACTATTAACGGCCGGGTAGCTTTTGCCAGATATTTTCATTACGTAAATAAACTGGTTGAGCTTCTTCAACACGAACTGTTTTTCCTTGTTTCCAGGCTTGTAATGCTATCAGCAACATATCTTGTGCATCAGGTAAATAAATACCACTTTCTAATAAATTTAGATTTGTCATGCCTAATACAGGATAGGCTAACCAACCTTTTCCTGCAACAGCCCACTTACCACTTAATCTATTGATTTTCACTAAAAACTGTTCTGGCTTGAGTACCGCTTCTGTTTCTTCACCATGCCAATAACCATCGTTTTTTAGTTCATAACATGCAGAATAAATCTCTCCCATTCTTGCATCTAGTGCTACTAATATTTTTCTAACTCCTGATTTACGATAAGCGCCTTGCGCCATAGTTAATAAAGAAGAGATGCCTATTATAGGTAAATTAACCCCCAAAGCTAAGCCTTGTGCAATACCAACAGAAATTCGAACACCGGTAAAACTACCTGGTCCTCGGCTAAAAGCTACAACACTAATATCTTGTAAATTTAGATGTGCCTTAGCAAGGCACTGTTCTACTATTGGTAATATTTTTCTAGTCCGCTCTCGCGGAGAGATTATAAATTTCCTGAAAATGTTACCATCACGCCATAACGCGACAGAACATGCTTCTGTAGCCGTATCAATCGCTAATATATGGGTGTTCATTTTTTAGATCCTGACCGTTATTTATTAATAGAATGATTACTAATACTAACATTTTTATAAAAAAATATTTTGCAACATTTATCTTTAGTTTTATTTACTTGTGCAGTAAGAACTTTTATGAAAAGAGATAAAACATTCACAATATCACCATAAACATATAACATTAGTTTTTACTACACAGTAAAATCGCACATGATTGACATCACCTAATCAACTATAAAAACTCTCGGTTTTAGCAAACGCAAAAATGAATAATGAAAAACTATAAATACATTACATGCATGTAATTAATAATTTTGCATACGTTTTTAGAACGCAATAAAACAGTTTATTCAGCACGTGAATGCTGCTGTATCGATCTTGGCATCAAATAAAAAAATCTTATAGGATCTAACATCAACCTTATAAACCTATTCATAACTATTAATGATAAATGATCTTCCATGGAATATTTGATTAAAATCGATCATAACCTTTTTGTTTTGTATCACAACAGGTAAGTACCAAAATTTATAAAACATTATCATTAATCTATATCTTAAATATTAAATAAGGCAGACAAAAAGAAATAACGATATCAGTTATGCTCAATAATTGAGCTTTAACATAATCATGCATTGTTTAGAAGAGTTATTTTGGATTAATAACTAGCACATTATGAGATATAAACATTAATATTTTTCTGTAAAAATAGATTTTTGTAAAATTATACGATCGATTTCAATCCTAAATATTGACTCAACCATTTCATTGATTCTTTAGTTGATAGTAAAGAATACATGGATTAAGATATAGAAAGAGCATTTTTTTAAAAAACTGGACAATATAAAAAGCTAATTTAAAAAATGTATGATACTAAGGCTCTGAGTTATGTAGATTCAGAGAATCTGGCTGAAATAATTTATTATAACATTGAATTTTTATTCAGAAAAATTCAATGTTATTTTCTAATTCTATTAGAATAAGTAGGAACAAGTAGGCGTGCAGTTTCTGCAATTATTATTAATAATATAATATACTGGATCATATCTATCATATGACCATTATTATTTTTTTATTGAAAATAGAATAGTAATTAACTTGATCAGCAAAAATAAAATAGCTTGACATGCTTAAAGCTAGATCAGATTGAATGCTAGATTCATGAGAACGGTTTTCTAAAAATAAATAGAAATGTAGTGAAGAGTATTTCAATATTGATTCAATTACCTATTAACTTATGTTTAAGTTAAGTGAAGAATATTAGCATTTTAGCTAATTGATAGCTTCTATATCACGCAAAACATCAAACAAGCATTTCCAGAGATACTTGTAAGACTTTTGATTGATTCGAAACAATAAGATAAATCTTTTCTTAAGCTCTGATAGAGATAGAGAAAATCCGCATTATAACGTTAAACATATAACTAAATATATACTAATTAAGTTTTTGATAAAAACTGAAAAATTATGGTTTATACCTTATAGATTGCAGTCCTTTTATATGCCTCTTATGAGCCTTATGAGAGTAGTGAACTGAAATATTTAAAACCACACTTGAAATAAGTGTGGTTTTAAATATGATCGCACTTTAATAATCAGAGATACAGAATAATTAGAAAAACAGTACAGTAAGATACCATAATCATAGTTCATAACAAATCATAGTTCATAACATTTTTGTTATGCAAATTTTACTTTGCTTCTCTATTAGAGAGTTAATAAATCATAGATCAAATAAGCCAATACTAATACGATGATACAATAACATAAATATATGCATTAGCTAACTGCTAAAACCTTTCTAACACTATTAATTTTTTAACACAGTACAAAAGCTTTAAGATGTGCAGTTATTTTCAGAACGGAATGAAAATGATCTTTTATCTATTTACAACGCACAAGATAGCTTCCAAGCATTGATACAATGGAAGCTATCTATTTTTGCTTTTTAAAAACGAAAGTCAACATATTTTTACACTTAATCTGATCTATTAATGCTACTTAATTCCGGAAGAGCTATTACTGATTATATTTACGATCATGAATACAAATTATACTGGGTATATGCTTTTGATTATGTATAGCACGCAATATGCTTCCACTTCAACACGTGACTGAGAAAGTACTTCGTAGGTGATAAACACATATTGTATAAAATCAGTTGGTACAGATACTCATAAATTTAGTTTCCATAATCTATTTTGCCAATAGGCTGAATATCTCTTACTCATATTGGCTAAAACACAATTAAGTATTCAATGAGCCAGTAATCAACTGTTTCAGTAAATATCATTATATTAATAGTAATAAATATTTTTTTCAAAATTGCTATAAATATTTCCATGACCATATTAATTTCAAAATTGTTACCAAGCTCGATACTCAGCATATTATGATCATTTTGTCACTAACAATGCATTGCTATTACAAGATATTGTAACCATTCTAGTTTTAGAATGGTTACATGGTTGCGCATATTGTCATGGAGGATTCTATCTGTGCTAGTAATTATTTTACTATAGATTATTCTGTGACGTTATAAGAACTTTTTTCGCTGCTTAGATTTATTTTTTCTTTCAAAATCTATGGTGACAACATATGGATATAAACTTATATGAACAAGCACTGTATATGGCATTATGTAACAGTATGTTTTCTGAGATGAAGGGGCAATGACTGGAAGCAATTAGAAAGTGCCTGTGTTTCGATGATCAAATAAATCACGCATACACTCATTCATTCATATCTTATGATTAACTTTACGCAACACATAACTTTAAAATACAGTAGTACTGATGCTAGATGGACTGTATCCATTGATTCCAATGATTTATAGTGCATTTAAACTATAAACTCAATTGACCCATTATCATCATTGCGTATGAAGTAGGGACTTTATAGGTTAAGATATGTTAGTTCATATAAATTGAATGATAAATTAGTTATAAATCATTGGCATTCAGATAAAAAGATATTATATTACACTATAATATCTTTTTATCTGAATTGTATCTTCAACTTAAAGACTTATCTTAACGATCTTAACGATAGTTAAGATCGTTAAGATAAGTTAAAATTTTCGATCGCACAGTATCAAAAAGTTCTTCCTTTTCCATAAACGTAAAATATCAAAAAAAATCTGGCTTCTTGGCCGATTATCAGTGGATCTAGAATGAATACCATGTGATAATAAATGGTAATAGGATTTATAAAAACTGAACGATGTATGTTTTATCGTTAACCTTTTATATCGAAAACTAGACCAGTTACACATAAATCTTAACAACATCTAGATAGAACAAATAAAAACCTAATACCAAAATACTTTAAAAGCGAATAATGATTCTGCAATCTTTCGATTTGATCCTATACCTAAACTCTAGTCTTATACGTGTCCAGAATTACTGTATTCTTATTGGAATATCACAAACTTAACAATAATAATCGAATACATAATTTCGATGTGTGTTTTTAGCATTGTTAATCTAAAACCGGTAGAGAATTATCATTCTATTAAATATTTAGAATATTCTTATCATGGATAAATGATAGCATGAGTATCAGCATTGATACTATTGTATTTTATTACTTACAATACATGACTTTAGATAACCGAGTAATCTTAAAGGTTTTCTGCATTCTTTCATCGTTTTTGAACCTTAGAATCAAAAGAATAACAAAATATTTTCCTTTATTACAAGAAAGCAAAGGATTCCATACATCCTGATATAAAAGATTATTTTCATTATTACTAGTATATTATCAACATTGATAATATAGATCGATTTTATTGATCAGAACATATCTACTCTCTCAAAGAGAGTAGATATGTTGGTTGTTTCTATGGTGACATTGGACAATCTCTGTCCTTTTGCACATTATAAATGTAGTGCTAAGAGTATCAATAACTCTCATGTGTTGTAATAAAATTGTTTTATATAAACAAAAGATCAAAAATTGAGTTTTATTAGGATAAATAGACAAAAGTAGTTGAAGAAATTAATGTGGCTCACCGTATCACAGTTAGCCACATCTTCGCTTTCAAAGACTGAAAGAA
>JAVYJS010000024.1:0-6485 GCA_032378655.1 Candidatus Arsenophonus melophagi
GCTTTGGAAAAGCAATAATAAAGAAATGTAAAATTAAATGATTATGGATCTACAAAACACAAGAGAATACCAGCATCATCATAAAAGATGCACTTTTCTAACAACATCTATTGTAGGTAAATAATGTTAAAAATATTATTACAGTTAATTATACACCTCATATTTGAAACTGGATAAAAATATTTTTAGTAGCTCTGTCGTTAAAGAATTCATTAATTAACAGATAATGAACAAGGCATGATTGATTTTTTATCAAAAATCTTAATTTCTTATTTAGTTTAATAAAAATTATTCCAGACACACTGTGCTTTAAAAGCATTAACTAACCCTTTAATATTCACTCCACCTGAATAGGGGTTGAGGGTAAAATATAACGACATTATGTCCGTTTTAGGTATATACAGATGGCTATCCATCCATATCATTATATGGCAATAAATAATAAACATACTAATGAAAAGATATTTTGAATAATAAAATTGCGTGATTGATTAGAAAATATATCTCTCTTTACTTAAAGAGACATTAAAGAATAGTAATTTTACTGTTTTATCAAAAAATGAAGCTGTCACCATCATCCAAGGATGGTATATCGCTAACTGCTTATGCATAGCACTTGTAGTTGCTTGTAGATAAGCTAAACTGTGATCATATCAAAGACATGTTGCATAGTCATGTAAGTTAAGATTGAAGTGGTATTCAAACAACTTACAGTAAACAATCATATTTATAGCTATGAAATTTATTCAACACTATAATTATTCAGTTATACTGTGAAGTTTTTAGTAGCCGCATTGATCATGCTTTAGTGATAAAATAAGTATTTTATATTGAAAAATATCAGCTTTATCAGACTGGCTTCTGTCATGCGCTTGGAGTTTGCAGTACATGCGATAAGTTATAGTTGCTTTGTTATTGCCTTTCACTACAGGCTCAATGAAGATTTTTATGTAAGCCATAGCTTTCCATACGATTAGCTTAATAGTGCTTCACTCTTAAGAAGAGTGAATGTTATATATTTTTTTTAAAAAAAGTAATTGTATGCTAATTTCCATCACTTATCTTTAATAGGTAAAGATATTAAAGGTACAGTGGTATGGGAGACCTTGTATATTCAGAGTTTTCTTTCTCTTATAAGAAAGAGAAAGTTATGCTTCGCCTGGTGTTCCAAAATTATCGACGCAGATGATGTAGAAAAATTATCTCTTCAATTTCATGAAGAGGAGATCCTTGTTATAATCCTTTCCATTAAAGGACAGGATTGAGCTTACTAATTAGCTGTTATATTAACAATATTTCATCAGTCACTTGTAGACATAGTAATAGTCCAAAAGAAATGGAATCATTGTAGCAATTACTGTTATTTTATTTTCTAAATCGTTAGTTCAAAAAATATGAAGTGAATGTCTTATGACATTCACTTCATATTTTTAATAAAAACTTATGCAATTCAATGAGAACAACATTCCCTCATGTAACTTTCAATGTTACATGAACTTTTCAACTGTTTTGCTATTTGTGTTGATGCTAGTGTGTCATAAACAGCATGTATTGATGTATCTTTTGAGTACATGTTTTTAAAAAGTACGCAATTGGTATCATATTGACATAAACCAATCAAATGTTTTAAATCACTGTAAAATACAGCATAAAATTCTGTCAATGTTTAAGGGATATACGGAATCTATAGGAACTACGATTCTTATCTTCAAGAAGATTCTTGCAATTCATTTTTAATTGATAAATTAATGATGAGATCTCTATTAAGTCTCTTAATAGACGTAGTATGAAGTGTAATGAACAACAGTAAACCTTTTTATAAAAAGCAGAAAATTTAGAAGAAAACAGAACAGTATATTAATGAATTGATCGCTTGTATCTGTAGCATGTGCTAGTACTATTAAACTAATGCAGCATAATAAAAGTATGCTATAAGGTAGCGCGATTGCTTCTATTACTCTAGAAAATTTTCGGTAGATTGAACATATTTTAATTATCCAAAATTATCTAAAAACTATTTTCTTGAAAACTGCTTGAAACAATTTAAAAATTCATATGTGCTCGTTTTTAAAGGAGTAATTTTCAATTTATAGTATTCAAATTGCTCATATGTTATGAATCATAAGTATATTATGGAAGATCATGACTCTTTTTAGATGCATTAGCTACATTACAAACATTGCTCAATCACTATAATGCCTGATTACTATTGAACAATATGCGGCATGAACATAATTCTGTGGCGACAGCAGAGATTAATATGAGTAATCTTATATAAGAAATAATAATAATTATAAATTAAACCTCACAGAGGTCCATTCTGAGATCTGAATGCGCAATAAACCATTGATCTTTTTTATTAAAATGAACTGAAAGTTTCCTATTTTGTAATAGCGATTAATCATATCAACACAAGCGAAATGACAATCAAGCTGCAAGTGCATACATAGCTGCTCTACGGAGCATAAAGAAACATAAAAGTCGTTATTTCCATCGATAATCAACTCAATCTATTTACAACGTTGTATCTAGACAGATAAGTAGACATGTATTATCACATTAAGATGTTCAATAAACATCGAACAAGATGAATTTTTATGTTTTTCCTGATAAGAAATTCTTGATAAATACACTGCTTTGGCAATCTAATAAAAGATTCAGTTTTTTGTGTAAAAAAGAAAAATTGCCTCTTTATATTAGATAATAAAAATTTTAGCTGCTTATTAATACAGATTACTGTATCTCTGTATTATCTTGCTATACTTGTTCTGATTGTTACGTTTCGTGTATCTTAGCCTTATACTTTATCAAATTAGGCTACCGCTTATTTGTTAAACATTTTAAGCTACTTTTGCTATTCCTATGTTTTGCATGTTATAGTGTTTGTATTCGTATAATTTTACGTGCGTTCGATATATCTTACTAACTCTCTTCTTGATTAAGAGCATAACAAAATTTAGTGTGCTCAACTAGCACTAAAATACCTAAAGACTATAGATTAACCAATACACTTAAATAATGTTCATGAATATCAAGATCAAATACGATCTCTAGACAAACAAGACCATCCTGTATTAACGATGCATTAATACAGTGAGATCTTTTAAGCGCAAAGGATTATAATAATTTCTTGCTATTCATTAAGAATTTCTATCAATTTTTAGTTATAAAAATAAAGAGATTACTGGAATTTATGTTATCTAGAAATATTCATTATCTAAAATATTTTTAATTAAAAAAACAAAAACCCTATTTAGTACTAGAATACTGATTCTATAGCGTTAAAGAAAATCCTAGCAAAGGAATTTTGCTGCATGATTAATAGTCATAATGTAATTTCATTATTTATTACTTAGAGGTATAAAAGTGTTATTGCATCTCAATGTTTTGGAGTTTTCTAAAAAAATACTATGGTATTTATTATCTTTGTTCACATCCGAGCTATTCTATTTTAGCCAATTTAAAATCACATTGTTTTACAAGTAATATTATGTTGATTAACACTATAATAGTAAATTCACATATAACGATTACTTTGCTCCATCTCAAGACACTGTTATTGGCTATAATGTTTAATAAATAGATTTAGAGTAGTAGGCATGCTGCTAGAATTAGCTCCTTTCTTCTATGATGTTACGGCTATTGATACTGCTGATCTATCGCCTAAAAATATCAAGATGTTTAGTAGGATAATAACTTTCAATCAAGCAATCAAAGTAAATAGCATTATTTAATGGTTTTATTATAGTAATTATTTTATTTGATGGATATGTTTGTAAGTTTTTAGTCCTCTCTATTGCTTTCTTTTGTAAGCAGTATACATTTCTGAAATCAAGCAAACAGCAGTGATTAACTGTCTTTCTTTTCACTTAGCGTTAGGAAAGGTGAATAAAATGAGATTTTGTAAGTTAATTTTTTAATTGTATTTGTTTATTAAACCTTTTAGAGATAATTACAAAGGATAAGTTACTATAAATGATAGTAGTCTTGTTTAAATAGTAGCAGTACTAATACGTTTGATTAGTGCGCTAAGTACTCAAAGCTCTTTTATATCATTAATAATGGACTTAATTTTTTACTAAAAAAATATTTCTTAATGAGAAAGTGGTGATTGCAATTACCACGATACTGAATTAAGGATATATGTTATTACATTTAATCCATGTTATTCGTTGTGTATTAGTAAGCATAGTTTTTGTTGAAAAATTTTTATTGTTGTAAATGCAACAATATCTTTATATCTACATCTTTTCCATTGTATAACAATATACAGAATATAGTTTATTTTTCCAATTGATACTCTTCATACAGAGTATGGTTTATTTTTCCAATTGATACTCTTCTATAAAAAAATATAATTAAACTATTAGTATAGAGAACGCTTTTTCTAATTATCATTTAAGCGAAATATTACGATTACAGTATAGATTTTATGATTATTTTAGGAATTGTTTTTGTTATAAACTTTGCTATAATAATCAACCTTTGTAAAGTTAATATCTGTATTGCAGGATGCAGACAAGAAAAAACACTAACATGACTTGTAAGTCATGACATTCAGGATTAAATAATAGCCTGACAATAGCTAAAAGAGACATGGTTATCAAGAACAACTTGCATTGAGTAATGTCGATCTGAGTACCCTGCTAAAGTCATTACTAATATTCAGGTAATTTAGATTACTTTATTTATTAAGTTTTTATTACTTATTGGTACGAAGTAAAGGATGACAATTTAGGTATAAATAAATGCCGTTATCTGATAACGTTGTGAGTAAATCAGTTCTTATATATGTTAGACATACCATTAAAACGAAATAATATTGATTTTGTTTTTAGTAAGTAATATTAAAATACTGATAACGGGAATAAAGTAAAGTTGATTCATACATAGTATGATTTTTGTCTTGCTTTTATTAGCTCTCCTTTTCTATCCAAAGAGAGAAAAGCCTATTGCATCTTTTGAACACCGATCGTACTCAGATGTGACATCCAGCAATGGTATTATATTCAGTTTATTGCTTAGTGGAGTTAAATGAATGGCTATTGATGAAAACAAACAGAAAGCACTTGCTGCAGCATTAGGTCAAATTGAAAAACAATTTGGTAAAGGATCTATTATGCGCTTAGGTGAAGATCGTTCTATGGATGTAGAAACGATTTCTACCGGTTCATTATCACTTGATATCGCATTAGGTGCTGGAGGCTTGCCATTAGGCCGTATTGTTGAAATTTATGGTCCAGAATCTTCCGGTAAAACTACATTAACATTACAAGTTATTGCTTCAGCGCAAGGTGAAGGTAAAACTTGTGCTTTTATTGATGCAGAACATGCGTTAGATCCTATCTATGCAAAAAACCTCGGTGTTGATGTTGATAATTTACTTTGTTCTCAACCAGATACAGGAGAACAAGCACTGGAAATTTGTGATACTTTAACACGCTCTGGAGCAATCGATGTTATTGTTATTGATTCTGTAGCAGCTTTAGCACCAAAAGCTGAAATTGAAGGTGAAATTGGTGATTCACATATTGGATTAGCCGCTCGCATGATGAGCCAAGCGATGCGTAAATTAACTAGAAACTTAAAAACCTCCAATACACTATTAATTTTTATTAATCAGATTCGGATGAAAATTGGTGTTATGTTTGGTAACCCTGAAACAACAACAGGTGGAAATGCATTAAAATTTTATGCCTCAGTACGTCTTGATATCCGCCGTATTGGATCTGTTAAAAATGGTGAGGAGATCATTGGAAGCGAAACACGCGTTAAAGTAGTAAAAAATAAGGTTGCAGTTCCTTTTAAACAAGCAGAGTTTCAAATCCTGTACGGAGCAGGGATTAATAGCTATAGTGAAATTATTGATCTTGGAGTGAAATATAAATTACTTGAAAAAGCTGGTGCTTGGTATAGCTACAATGGTAGTAAGATAGGTCAAGGTAAAGCAAATGTAGAAGTATATTTGAAAGAACATCCTTACATATACACTGAATTAGATAAAAAATTGCGAGCTATGTTACTTAACAACACTACTCAATATAGTAGCGTAACTTCTAATTGTGTAGAAGAAGCAGTAAAAAAAGATTGTATTGCCAATAGAATATTGGCTTAATAAACAAAATTTATAAAATCTTTGAACGATATCTAATGTATATATAGTTTTTGAACTATTATTTATTTTAAAAAATATTGTTTATATAAAATACTTGATATAGTTTACTGATTCAGTGTTAGTAAAGGCTTTAATTAACTTATGCTAGTTTGTGCTATTGTTTTTCTCAATTTTCCACTTCATAATTGTTATGAAGTTACACGTAGTGCTCTGTTGACTTATTTTAAGTAACTGATCTTTGTTCCTTAGTAAGGAATGTTCTAGATGCTTCTTCATTGTTTAATGATACTTTTAATGATCTATGATTCGATTACGAATATCATACTTGTATTGATCTCATATCCCATAAAAACGGAAACAATGCAATATC
>JAVYJS010000025.1:0-6252 GCA_032378655.1 Candidatus Arsenophonus melophagi
TATATTCTGTTATAGGGTAAGAAGGTATAGAGCTTTAAACAACACAGCAACCATATTCATTAAACATTGTTATTTCAAGAACATTTTAATTGCAAAATAGCTATTAAATTTATCTGATATATTTAAGTTTTATTATTTAAAGGAATTTTCATGCAAAGAATTCGCGCTATTCAGCGCGCTCTACTAAGTGTTTATAATAAAGAAGGTATTGTTGAATTTGCTAAGGATCTAGCCAAACGTAACGTTGAGTTGATCGCTACTGGTGGTACAGCTAAAGTATTGCTAGCGGCTGGATTAACAGTTATTGAGATTTCTGATTATACAGAATGGCCAGAAATGATGTCTGGGCGTGTTAAAACACTACACCCCAAAGTACATGGCGGTATTCTTGGTAGGCGCGGACAAGACGATGAAACAATGCGAAAATATCATATTATTCCAATTGATATGGTTGTTGTTAATCTTTATCCTTTTTCTGAAACTGTTGCTAAGCCAGATTGTACTCTTGAACATGCTATTGAAAATCTTGATATTGGCGGACCTGCTATGATCCGCTCTGCTGCTAAAAATTATAAAGATGTTGCTATTGTAGTTAATATTCTAGATTATCCTAAAATTATTCAAGATATGGATAATTATCAAAACTCATTAACTGATCTCTTTCGCTTTGATTTGTTAGTTAAGGCTTTTGCATATATCGCAACCTACGATGAAATCATTGCTAATTATTTTGCGCAGTCTGTCTCTTTCTCTTCTAAAGAAGAGAAGCAGTTTTTAGTTAAATTTCCTCGTATATTAAACCTTAATTTTATTAAGAATCAGACTATACGTTACGGTGAAAATAGTCATCAATCCGCTGCTTTTTATGTAGAAAAAAATAGAGTTGAAGCCTCTGTTGCTACGGCCAAGCAAGTACAGGGTAAGGCACTTTCTTATAATAATATAGCTGATGCTGATTCAGCATTGGAGTGCGTAAAAAGTTTTTCTCAACCTGCATGTGTCATTGTAAAACATACTAATCCTTGCGGTGTTGCAATTAGCAATCATATCATCACCGCTTATGATTATGCCTTTAAAACAGATCCAACTTCTGCATTTGGTGGTATTATTGCATTTAATCGTGAATTAGACGTAAATACGGCTAAAGCAATTATTCAACGCCAATTTGTTGAGGTCATTATTGCTCCAATTATTAATGATTCTGCTTTAGAAATATTTTCTAGCAAGCCAAATATACGTATTCTTGTATGTGGAGAATGGCATTCTCCATCAGAAAGTTTAGATTTTAGACGTGTAAATGGCGGTTTATTAGTGCAAGATCGTGATCTTGGCTTAATTACTAATGATGCAGATTTACGGATTGTTTCTAAGCGAAAGCCAAGTAAACAAGAAATAGAAAATTCATTATTCTGCTGGAAAGTAGCAAAATTTGTAAAGTCTAATGCCGTTGTTTATGCTAAAAATAATATGACAATCGGTATTGGTGCTGGACAAACAAGCCGCATCTCTTCAGTAAGAGTCGCAACATTCAAAGCTCAGAATGAAGGTTTTGATCTTGTTGGATGTGCAATGGCATCTGATGCTTTTTTTTCATTTAGAGATGGTATTGATGCTGCTGCAATTAATGGTGTAACCTGTATTATTCAACCAGGTGGTTCTATTCATGATGATGAAATTATAACTGCATCTAATGAACATAATATCGCAATGATATTTACTAATATGCGTCATTTCCGTCACTAATTTACTGAATAACTAAATGAATATTTTAATTATTGGCAATGGCGGTCGAGAACATGCTTTAGCATGGAAAGCATCGCAATCGCCACTTGCAGACAAGGTTTTTGTCGCACCTGGTAATGCTGGTACTGCATTAGAAAAAACACTAACGAATATTAATATTGCAATAACCGATATTAAAGGATTAGTTAATTTTGCTAAAAACAACAGTATTGGTTTAACGATCGTAGGACCAGAAGCCCCATTAATCCTCGGTGTGGTCGATGCTTTTCAAGCTGAAAATTTAACCATCTTTGGGCCTAGTCAAAAGGCAGCACAATTGGAAGGCTCGAAAATTTTTGCAAAAAATTTTATGACTCGGCATAAAATTCCAACTGCTGATTATCATAGCTTTACTCAAGTGGTTCCAGCTCTTGCCTACTTAGAAAAAATAAATGTCCCGATTGTTATCAAAGCGGATGGGCTAGCTGCAGGCAAAGGAGTGATTATTGCGATGACCTTAGAAGAAGCAAAAAAGACTGTTCAAGAAATTCTTGCAGAAAATGCTTTTGGTCAGGCAGGTCATCGTATTATTATTGAGGAGTTTCTTGATGGTGAAGAAGCCACTTTTATCGTAATGGTTGATGGTAAAAATATCATTCCGATGGCAACAAGTCAAGATCATAAGCGTATTGGTAATAATGATAGCGGACCAAATACAGGTGGTATGGGTGCATACTCTCCTGCTCCTATTATCACAGATATTATCCATCAGCGCACAATGGATAAAATTATTTATCCAACAGTACAAGGTATGATGTTTGAAGGTCGGCGATATCAAGGGTTTTTATATGCAGGATTAATGATAGATAAACAGGGAAACCCAAAAGTTATCGAGTTTAATTGTCGGTTTGGTGATCCAGAAACACAACCAATCATGATGCGCTTACAATCTGATCTTGTCGAACTTTGTCTGATCGCAACAAAAGGAGAACTAGGAGGTAAAATATTATTATGGGATGAACGCCCTGCTTTGGGCGTTGTTATGGCATCTGAAGGCTATCCAAAAAATTATCGCAAAGGTGATATTATTTACGGGCTTTTCAATCCATTAGCAGATGGATGCAAAATCTTTCACGCTGGAACAGAATTAAAGCAAAATCAAGTGATTACAACTGGTGGTCGCGTACTTTGTATCACTGCTATTGGCAGTACACTGCTTGACGCTAAAAACATAGCTTATTCGCAAGTATCAAAAATATCTTGGCCAGGTTGTTTCTATCGACATGATATCGCTTATCGAGCACTTTATAACTTGAAGTAACAAGCTGCTGCAAGTTTTTTCTAAAAAATAAAAACTTCATTAGTAATGAAGTAATAACTAAAAATGAAGTAATAATTCCTTTTAGCTATTTTAAAGACTATTCGTATTCTCATTACTAAAATACGAGTTTATATAATGTACTACTTACCTCTACCTTCTTAGTAGAGGTAAGTAGTACAGGTAAGACATGTGGTACTGACCACGAATATTCAATATTTTTAGTGAATTACTGAATAGCTTATTAAAAGTGATTTTTATTAAAAAACTAACATTTTAGTCGCTTGCATTATGAATTTATTCCTTGTTTTGTTTTACTAAAACAAAACAAGGAAACACAAGATTTTTTTTCTAAAAGAAACAATAATCCAAGAATTAATATTCCGCCTGCTTGTAGTGTATATTAATATACTGAAAGATGTCCTTTTAATTTTTCTCTTGCAGGTTTAATGCGCATATCATTACAATGTATTGTAATGATATGGAAAATCATATTTTTTCATAAAATTAATTCCATTGATAATGGATATTTTATTATGTATAATATCAAGTATACCAGATACTGGTATCTTATTATTTTGATTCATGTTAAATATATATCCCAAGACACTTATTTCACTTGTACGGTAAAATAATATTAGAGAATGTTAAGTGTTAAAAGTCAGAATTTTGTTATAAACATGACATTGTGAATGTACTATTAAGGCAAACTTCATTATGTGAATACCAATATAATTGGTCTTGACTTAATGTAGGTCGGATTACAATCTTTCATTGTGGATAATCTATCACTTCTAAGTTAAAGCGATAGAAGTATCGAAATCGTTTATACGATAGTAATGTTTTCTAGTTAATCAGAAAACTGACTATCAAAATCTTTTAACTATCTTACATAGTTTATGAATCAAAAATTAAATTTAAAACAAACCGATAACGTTTAACTTTCTGATCCTCGTTTTACATACACCATTGATCTGTAAGATACAGACGCTCCTTTCAACCAGTTATGAAAGCAATATTCTTTTAAATATTAATTTTTTATTAAATACACAGAAGTTTTTAGTTATTAGATGGCGTATCCAATGCACCTCTAGTAACTAAAAACTAAAAACGATAAAGATCAAAAATTTCTTATCTATTTTAAGAATTCAAATGAATAGAAGTAATAATGATTAAGCATTACACGATAATCCGTAATAATAATTTTATATGAGCTTTTGTAATCGGATACTAACACAATTATTTAAATAAAATATTGTTGAAAAACAATGAATATTGTTTTACTGTTTTTTATAAACCCTACTTATTTATGATACTGTTCAGACAGTCTGTGTACCGAGTTAATAAAATGTGTAACATTTTCTGGTAAAATGTCCTGATGAATACCGTGACCTAAATTAAAAACATGACCATGACCTGTGCCAAATTGCTTTAAGATAGTTTTAACTTCAAACTCTATACGTTCTCTTGATGCATATAGAATAGATGGATCCATATTTCCCTGTAAAGCCACTTTATCACCAACACGAGAGCGAGCCTCTGCAATATCTGTCATCCAGTCAATACCTAACGCGTCGCAACCGGTTTGAGTCATTGCTTCTAACCACTGTCCGCCGCCTTTAGTGAATAAAGTAATCGGAACTTTACGTGCTTCATGTACACGTAATAGCGTGTCAATAATCTGATGCATATAATGTAAAGAAAATTCATGATAATCACGTCTAGTTAATATACCACCCAAAGTATCAAAAATCATTACTGATTGAGCGCCGGCCTTGATTTGTGCATTTAAATAAAGACTAACACTTTGCGCTAATTTATTTAATAATACATGAAATTGTTTTGGCTCCGTATACATCAATTTTTTAATACGAGTGAAAGCCTTACTACTTCCTCCTTCGACCATATACGTTGCCAATGTCCATGGACTACCTGAAAAACCAATTAACGGAACTTTTCCTTGTAATGCCTTACGAATAGCACGTATTGCATTCATCACGTAATCCAATTCTTGTTCTGGATCAGGAATGGGGAGTTTATCTATATCAGCATAACAACTTATAGGATGCTGAAACTTAGGCCCTTCTTCTGAAGAAAAATAGAGTCCAAGCCCCATCGCATCAGGAATAGTAAGAATATCTGAAAACAGGATTGCCGCATCTAATGGAAAGCGATGTAAAGGTTGTAATGTCACTTCACAGACTAAATCAGTATTTTTACAAAGTGAAAGAAAATCGCCTGCTTTCTGACGAATGTTTTGATACTCAGGTAAGTATCGACCTGCTTGACGCATAATCCATACCGGAGTTTTGTCAACAGGTTGACGTAAAAGCGCACGTAAGTAGTGATCATTGTTTAATGCAAACATCATTAGCTCCATTAAATTAAGAATAGAATATGATTATTCATCATAAGATTTGCTTTTTTAAGTATTCTAAATATGAAGAAATTTAGTTGTTGTGTAGGTTAATATTGTGGGTTACTATCCTTATTTATATACTTTATCATGCACATGCATGATAAAGTATATAAATAAGGAAAAAATTATTAAGAGAGAAGTATCTTTAATAAAGACCATAAGCTGATTGGTATCAGGAAAACATTATCTTTTTTAATTTATTATTACTGGTACCATCCAGTATCTATTAAATCATCAGTAATAATCAACATATCTCACTCATAATCCAAAGCATGAGTAATTGCATTAATGAATCAACTTAGTGCTACACTTGAAGAATTGCTACAAGAAGTAGCAAAAGAAGAAAGTAATGTTACTATAAGTCATGTATATTAATATCCTGCGAATACTATAAAAATTGAATTTGATAATAAAGATTTTTAGTTTCAAAGAAATTGTTAGCAACAAAATACAGTAATATTAACATAGCAATAATAGCATTATTCACAATAATGTAGGGTAAGATTACCAAGATAAGATCTTGAATAATCATGTTCATAAACGTTGAATGATTACGCATATCCATTAAAATCCAGTTTTTGATACTCTATTGTAGAAATCTTATACTAATGGCGTTAGTAAATAACATTTACCCATTGATACCTTTTACGAAAGATTAAATGGCTATTTATGTTGAAAACATCTACTTCAGAGATGAAGAATCGAGGTATAACATACATCATGTAAACAAAAGAAGTTAAGGTAGTTAACCATACTTAAGTTAAAGACTCTTCAATGATTCCAAAAGCACGAT
>JAVYJS010000026.1:0-5901 GCA_032378655.1 Candidatus Arsenophonus melophagi
GGCAGTGCATGTAGATATAACCTTCTTCTTTTAGCAAGAAGAAGGTTATAGTATTAAAAGAGCCCTTACCCTTATAGTAAGGGATCGTTCATTTTCTTAAAATATTGTAATAGTTTTTAAAATAATCGAAATTTTATAGACAGTTTTCATAGCGATGATCTCATAACACTAACAGTTAGATATATTTTATGATCATCTAGTTTTTACGAAACTTGACGATGTATATGTAACTTTAGAATTACAGCGTTACTAATAAATACTTTTCAATACATAGTTTAGTGCGTGATACACTAAAGCTTACAAGGTATCTTGAATTGCCGCACTTTGTTTTTATCATAAAACAACTCTTATTAATTAATTAACTCTAAGTAGGAAACAATTACTAATACAAACTATAAAGTAGCACTTCCAATTAGTGCTTCGCTATTCTTGAATAATTGCATCATAATTACTGATGATAAGTAATTATCATGCAATTTTATTAAAACTAAAGCTATGTTAGATATTCAATTGTGCTATTTATAGCAGCAACTCATTTCTATCTTAATATTTTAATCAAAAAAAAGAAATAATCAAAGCCAACAGAAATCTTCTTAAAATTCTCTGACTGAAATTAAATTAAAACTAAAATTAAAGATTAACTGATAAAATATCAAATAATAAAAAGTTATTAATAACAGCTGAATTAATAGATAAATTTATGCAATACTCGACTAATACTTAAATATCTATGATATCTTTTATAGATATGCTTTATATCTATAAAAGATATCAGTTAAATACACTGATAGGTATTTAACTGATAATAATCCTAGCTATGAAGCTTATTCATTGATAGTCGTGTCATAAACAGGCTATGAGGTAAAACGTATGGATGACTGCATGACTATACATATGATGCCAGACTAACTAATTTTAATGATCAAATAATTTTTGTTTAGTATGTTATCGCTTTTTTGCAAGACTTTTATTTCTAATTATAAAAGTATCGCTGTTGCTACTTTTAGTGATTTGTATAAAAAATTAATCATAATAATGAATCAGAATCTAGTTTATCAACCAAATTGGTATATTAGAAAGTATGATTTCTTACTAAGAAATCATTTTCTCGGTAAGATTGATGAAGATGAAATTTTTGAGACCTTTCCGTTAATAGCCTATATTGAAGAAAAGCAATTTTATTCTATGTAAGAATGTAGGTAGATGCCAGCATCTAAAATTCTATCATATACTTCATTTAGGATACTGACCGCTATTGACTTTTGCTTGTTAAAGTCAATAAGAAAATTTTTTCTAAAACCTCTAAACATTTTAGAAAACTGGCTTATATAGCCATAGGCTAGTCAATTAAAAAGACAAGTAAACCATTGCATACAGATCAAGGCATAACCTTGATCAACAATTAAAATGTCATAATCTCTTAATCTTTTGCAATTATTCGTTCTGCTTATCAAAGCAATGAGTCGCTCTTTGAAACTAATAATAATGCAGCAATTAAACTTATCATCAATCAAAATCAAATTAATCTACAATATTGATTGTATTATAAATGATAAGCGTGTAACTTTTGCACGCTTATATAGAGCAAATCAAGCTATTTTATCACTTTAATCAACAGCTGACTTTAATAATGAGTAAATAATACGTGCTATCTATTAGAGATAATTACTAGTGGCATGGCAAGAAACAAGAGAAACAGATAAATATTTTACACTCAAAATGTTGCAATGTGTTTTATATTGCTTATTCAAAATTATAATATAGAACGGTGAGGGAAATTAATCAGTACTACTCTACTTATTTGATTAGATAAGTTTTACAAAAAATAATAGACTGCAGAAGAAAATAATCTTAGAGTAAAGAGACATTGATTTATCTGATTAATGAGTAGTCGGATTGTCAAACTCTTAATAACTTTAAAGTCTTTAAAACCAAGTGAATTAAAGATGGAGCGTGTTTATATAGCCATTGGCAGCAATTTAAATGACCCTCTAAAACAAGTAGAAAGTGCAATTCAAGAATTGCATCAATTACCCAATACCAATACAGTAATGATTTCTTCTTTATATCGTTCTAAACCTATGGGTCCAAAAGGACAACCTGACTATCTGAATGCCGTTATTGCTTTAGATACTGAATTATTGCCAACGACTCTACTTAAACATACCCAATTAATTGAATTAATGCATGGTAGAATACGTACCACCGCGCGTTGGGAACAACGAACTCTAGATCTAGATATTTTATTATATGGCCAATACATTATACAAACAGAGTGCTTAACTATCCCTCATTATGGTCTTAAAGAAAGAGAATTTATGCTTTATCCATTAGCAGAAATTGCTCCTAAGTTATGCTTTCCAGATGGCGAATTACTCAGTGATAGACTGCTACTGGTTTCTAAAAATAGCTTAACTGCATGGTAACTGAACCATTAAGTCTTTCATTCTTTCTTTTTATAATTATATAAAATACAATTATGATACGAATATTTTATTGCTTGCTCAATTTAGATAATAAAGCAAGCAATTATACAGATAAAAATAGAACTGCAATAGAGAAATGCGCCGACATTGCAAGCCATTACTAAATAATTAATATGTATGATTAAAAATATAATAAGCAACAGAGTGATAATATAGAAACGCTATTAAAATAGCGTTTCTATATTATATTATATTTAAATATTATTGCTTTTTGCATGAAGTATTATGTCCTTAATCCTTGTCCTTGTTCAATTAAGTACCAAGTGATAGTATACAAGATACCAATGAAGATCACTAATATTGATAAGGTAATGGACATTGCAACATCACTAATGCCAAGAAATCCATAACGCAGCCCATTGATCATATATACAATTGGATTAAATTTAGATATAAACTGCAAATACTCTGGTAAAAGAGATAAAGAATAAAAAACCCCTCCTAAATAAGTGAGTGGTGTTAAAACAAAAGTAGGAATGATACTAATATCATCAAATGTTTTAGCAAAAATGGCATTTACCAATCCAGCTAATGAAAATAAAATTGCTGTCAATAATACAACAAAAATTACTATACACCATGAATAAATATGCAATGAAATAAAAAATAGTGAAGCCAAGGTCACTAAAAACCCAACAAATACCCCTCTTGCCACTCCACCGCCAATAAAACCAATTATAATAATATGGGTAGGTACCGGTGCAACTAACAATTCTTCAATGCTTTTTTGAAATTTAGAACCAAAAAAAGAGGAACAAACATTCGTATAAGCATTAGTGATCACAGACATCATAATTAAACCAGGAATAATAAATTGCATATAATTTACACCATCCATATTGCCAATTTTTGTTCCAATTAAACGACCAAAAATAATAAAATAGAGTGACATTGTAATCACAGACGGTAGTAAAGTTTGTACCCAAATACGCACAAAACGTGTTATCTCTTTGATCCAAATGGTTTTCATCGCCACCCAGTAGAGCTGGATCATGTTCTTTCTCCTTGCTATATCGATAATATGTTCCGTTTATTCATTAAACCAACAAATAGCTCCTCCAAACGATTTACTTTATTACGCATGCTAGTGATCTGTATTTTTTGCTTATAGAATTGGCTAAATAAACCATAGAGGCCTTGATTACGAAGCACTTCAACTTCTAATGTTGAAGCGTCTAACAGCCTGTATTTATAACCCTCTAATTGCGGAGGAGGGCTATTTATCGCTAAATCAAAAATAAACGTTTCTGACTCTAGTTGATTGAGTAGTTTTTTCATACTACTACTCTGAATCAATGCTCCAGATTGTATAATCCCAATATTTCGACATAACATTTCAGCGTCTTCCAAATAATGGGTAGTTAAAATAATCGTAGTACCTTGTGCATTAAGAGTCTTTAAAAAACTCCACATCGACCTACGTACTTCAATATCTACTCCCGCAGTTGGTTCATCTAAAATTAATAGTTTTGGTTGATGCATTAATGCTCGTGCAATCATCAAACGTCTTTTCATCCCCCCTGAAAGACTTCTCGCAGGTTCATCGCGCTTGTTCCATAAAGTTAATTGCGAAAGATACATCTCTGCTCTAGAGAAAGCTAGTGAACGCGGAACACCGTAATAACCAACTTGGTTAATCAGTATTTGTATTACTGTTTCAAATGGATTAAAATTGAACTCTTGAGGTACTAAACCTAATTGACGTTTGACATTAACCAGATCTTTATCAAGATCATACCCAAACATTATTACTTTACCACTTGTTTTATTGACCAATGAACTGATAATACCAATCATTGTTGATTTGCCTGCACCGTTTCTTCCCAACAAAGCATAGAAATCACCTACCTCAACCTGTAAATTAATTCCAGTTAATGCTTTTACACCACTAGGATAGGTTTTTGTAAGTTGGAGTAGCTCTAAAGCATACGTCATAAAAACCTCTTTTCTCTATCTATTTTATTCTACCTATGATAATAAACACGCCATTAGCCATCTTCTCAATCATTAACAGTAAATAAATATTAAACATAAATTGATTTTATATATATGATTGTTATCTTACTTAACAATAAGTATTGTTACTAGAATCTATCAAAAAGAAAATTTTGAAATCTATATTTTCTTTTTGATAGATTCTATGATTGACTGGTATCTAATAAAAATTAACTAAATGAATATCCAGTTCTCTATATTGTTCAGAGACATGTTGCGAATTTTATGATACATATTGACTTATATGGTCTTTCAACGATTTAAAATGTTATTTTATATTCTAAAATTTGAACATAGATTATGTGTGATCACTATCTTTATAGTACTAAAGACTGATTTTTTGGTATCGCAGTTACAATTCATAATACAGAATGAAACTAATCAATAATTTTCCGTGCGGCGTGTAATTTTTTTTTAAAAGATAATGCAAGCTTGGTAAGCAGCCTCATGAAATAAGGAATTAATTGCTTATGTGATTTGTCATGTATATAAAAGACCATCATTTATAGATAAGTCTTCAGACTAATAATATAATAGCCTCCATATTCTAGGTATTATGCAAACGAATAATGATGAAAATTTTTAATTACATTGATAAACTATCGTTAAATCAAGGTATTGAAACAATGCACCACTAAAATTAGTGCTAGTTTTGGGTCATAAAGAATTTAAACTTGCATTTCTAACAATGAGAATGATGGCAAATAATGATAGCACATAAGGTTATGGTTATGTGGCAATACACTTGGACTTTATTTATTTATATGAAAGCTTAAGTATATTGATATGAATAGATATTAATATGATGTTTACATTTCTGCTAAACAGAAATAAGATACAATCCGGTATGAAAATGTAGCATTATTAGAGGAGCTATTAAGAAGATTCAATTCTCACCCGTCTTTCTAGAATGTAGAAACTGTTTAACAACCATAACAATATGATGAATTAGACTAAATTCTTGATTCCTCTACTAAGATCGGTTCTTAAGAATGATTGAGAACCATACTATTCACCCCCAATTTCCATTGTAATATGGAAATGCTATATAGCAAGGTAAGCCTGTTTACCTTATAACTTACCAAGCAATGAGCATATCTTAGAGCTCTGTCATCCACATGCCATGTTAAACCTGAAAAACCAATACCACACTTGATAACCCATTAATTACTATTTAAGGATAAACATTAAACATATCTCCTGAGGTTGATTAATGACAAAAAATAGAGTTTTATTAATGTAATAGGTTTAATCAAGATACAGATACTTAAGTATCAGTATACTACAGACTGATCCCGTCTTTACATAAAGACGGTGTCTCAAAAAATAGATTAGGATCTATTCATATTATGGGAATAATGTTGTGTTTTCTGTTGATATATCCGATTGCAATATATCCAAGTAATCTTAACTCACCACT
>JAVYJS010000027.1:0-5686 GCA_032378655.1 Candidatus Arsenophonus melophagi
TTATATCTACATGCACTGCCCAATAATAAAAATCGATAACAATTTTATCGCTTCTGTCATTTTACACTTTCAATAAGTATTGTAATATATTGACTGCGTCATAAGCTTCTTGTTAGAAGCTATGAGCTAATTGTTTTCTTGCTTTTTTAGCACGGTAAGTTATAAAGAGCCACATATTCTTGCCAATATGTGGCTCTTTATAACTTGAAACATCAAAAACATTGGATCTGGATCGTAAAAATGTTTAATTATTATTGTTGTTTAAATGACATTTTATATTCCTCCTTGAGAAGGATTTTATCTTCCTTGAACTAAAGGAGCTGTTCTATTTCTATTCTAGAATAGAAAAGAGTGACCTCACTAAACCAATAAAATAAATGACCAAAATAACCTCAATAGTATATTGATAAGTTATGTAGTTTCATGAGCTATTCAGCATGATTAACAGTATGCATCCGTTAAAGATACTGATACTTAAGTATCAGTATAATACAGACTGATACCGTATTTATGTAAAGAAGGTATCTCTAACATAGATCCTGATCGGAATGATCTTATGTTTTTATTTATGTGGCTGATTGCAATATATCCAAGCAATCTTAACTCACCACTACTTTAAGTAGTAGTGGTGAGTTAAGTAATAGGTAATATTGCATGTTTTAGGTTGTTATGGTATATAAGATTACTATAAGTATGATACTGATCATCAGTATCAGAGATCATGAGAAGTGTCATAAGACAATGAAACAAAGCGTGCATACTAAACGTTTTTTCTTAAAAACTAGTACGCAATGAATTACAATACTTTAATAGTATACTCGATACTATTATGTTATTTAATAACCGTAGAAAGTCTATCCGTGTTATGGGGCAGAACATGTATCACATAGATATCAAAAAATTGATATCTATGAAGCTTTTTTCAGAAAAAATAAAATCCCTATCTTGAAGTAAAGAACTAGCTAACTAAACTAGTTTAATCTTATGTGTTTTTCTCAACTTTTCGTCAATAATGGCATCGACTAAATAATATAAATGAGCCATTTAATGTACAAGTTAAGAGTCTTCACTCTAAAAATGATTAGCTTAAAGATCTCCTCAGATTCACAATCTCTTCAAAGAAGCAAAGATCTCTATTCAATGTTAACAGTCTTATAGAGCAAAGCAAGATAGGAAATTAAGAGTGATTATTAGAAGTAATAAAATGTAATAATATCATAAAAGACTTACCATGAGTGCTACTCAACATCAAATAAATTTTACTATGTGCGTCAGTGAATTGCAGATTAAGTAACTTACAAAGTATGCATCATTATGAATGAAATACTGATGATAAGTGTCATTTTGACCATGATCTAATTTTAATATCAAAATTAGATAATATGCATTTAAATGAATAGAACTCATGAGTTATCGAAATGCATTATGATAGTGTGCTCGTGTTATTATATTATTGTGTTATTATTGTTATAATTTATTTTAGCACGTTCCTAGGTCCATTGGATAATATGGAATCAATATCCATTTATGCCAGCTGAATTTACTAGCCTACAGCTTACCTATTTATGAATTTAAACCTAGAGGTATTAAAGAAAGTTAAAATCGCATTACCATTAGTAAACCTTACATTAATAATGTTTACATTCTTATTAAGATACTAACTCTTACTCCACCTCAACAATTTTTTATTCAAAAGAAATTAAACTACATAGTTATATCTAAAAAAAATAAAAATCTTACTAATCATATAGATTCCATGATCTATTTGTACTATCAATACCAATAAATCTTTTTATATTTACTGTATGTAAATGCTATAGTAATGATGAGAAGCATATTAAATGTTGAACAGCATATTAATTAATTGCTATTAGTTTCTATGTTCAACAGATGCTTCCAAATTATTGGAAGATGTACAGGATAAATATAAAAATATTCCAGGAACATGTTGATATGTAAAATTGAGGTTTAATTTTAACTTTCATGATTTTTAATCAAAAGCATCACCGCATTAAAAATGCAATGGTTTAAAACAAACTCTCTTTCTTGTAAAGCAAGAAAGTAATTAATAAATATTTAATCAATTCAATAAATTTTCTTAAAAAAGTCTAAAGAATGTGTATTGAGCAAGTAAGTGTAGCCTTAAGAATTAACCTATTAAAAATAATATTTCAATAATAAAAATGTTTTACTCTGGTGCCCAGAGCGGGACTTGAACCCGCAAAGCCTTAAGGCTGAGGGATTTTAAATCCCTTGTGTTTCCCGATTTCACCACCTGGGCTAAATTTTGGAGACGCGTCCCGGAATCGAACCGAGTTTTACGGATTTGCAATCCGCTGCATAACCACTCTGCCAACGCGCCATATCCCTACTACTCAGTCGCGTTTATTTATCAGGTGATATTGGAGCGGGAAACGAGACTCGAACTCGCGACCCCGACCTTGGCAAGGTCGTGCTCTACCAACTGAGCTATTCCCGCACTTCTTAGTATACTTTCTTATTTTATCAAACTTAGTATTATGTGATGTGCTGCATTTTACTTATTTCCTATATTGAGTCAATACTATTATCTAGTAATTTATTTTGTTTGCTGATTGTTAATCATTGTAATCGAGCTTTATAGAGGCTTTCCAAGCAGCACTTAAATATTTAAACATAGACAAAAATGTTAAAGTAGAGGCAATATAAAGTAATATGATAGCAATAACTTTAATTGGAATATTAGGATGCCACATCAATCCAACTAATGATATCATTTGAGCAGCTGTTTTAAATTTTCCAATCCAAGAAACAGTAATACAACTTCTTTTGCCAACTTCTGCCATCCATTCTCGTAATGAAGAAATCATAATTTCACGCGCGATCATTGTCACTGTTGGTAATGTAATCCACAAAGTGTGATAATATTCAGTTACCAATATTAATGCTGTTACTACCATAATCTTATCAGCAACAGGATCTAAAAATGCACCGAATTTAGTTGTTTGGCGTAAAAGTCTAGCAAGAAATCCATCAAGCCAGTCGGTTAATGCAGCAATAATAAAAAGGAATGCACAAAATAAAGGTGCCCAATGGAAAGGAAGATAAAAAAATAGCACAAAAAATGGAATTAATATAATTCGAAAAAGTGTTAACCAAGTTGGAATATTTAATTGCATCATGTTTTATCATTATCTGACTAAAATAAAATTATATATACAATGTTACTAATCTTAGTGTTTCAATGTATTGTGAATTTTTTCTGCTAGAGCAGATGAAATCATTGGAACTTTTGCGAGGTCATCAATGCTAGCATTATACATAGCTTCTAAGCTACCCATATGTTTTAGTAGTAATTGTCGACGTTTTGGGCCAACACCTTCAATAGACTCTAAAGTGCTGGTATTGCTCATTTTAGCTCTACGCATACGGTGTCTGGTAATAGCATGATTATGTGATTCATCACGGATATTTTGTATTAAGTGTAGTGCTGGTGAATTAGGTAGTACAGAAAGACCTTGTCCATTAGGTATTAAAAATAATTTTTCTAAGCCGACTTTACGATCACGTCCCTTAGCTACTGCTATCAATTTTGGTTTTATAATACTAAAATTAGCAGTTAATTCTTGAAATACACTAATTGCTATCGCTAATTGTCCTTTACCACCATCAATAAAAATCACATTTGGAACTTTATTTTTATCTAAAGGTTTACTATAACGTTTCATTAAAGCTTGCTTCATAGCAGCATAGTCATCACCAGGCGTAATATTAATTATATTGTAATGACGATATTCAGAACGTAATGGTCCATTTTTGTTAAAAACAACACAAGATGCTACAGTGTGTTGTCCTGAAGTATGGCTAATATCAAAACATTCTATTCGATAAATTTTTTCTAGTCCTAATAAGTCAGCTAATGCTTGCATTCTTTTATGAACAGTAGATTGTTGTGCAATTTTTGTTTCTAATGCTGTAACAGCATTAGTACGGGCTAGTTGTAAATATTTAGCTTTTATTCCCCTCGGCTTTATTTGAATATTCAGTTTACGTCCAATTAGTTTGCTCAATGAATGAACAAATAGTGCTTTTTCTGGTAACAAAAAATCTAATAATATTTCTTCTGGCAAAGAAAAAATTTTGCTACCTTGTAAGTAAAATTGACCTAAAAATGTTTGTACGACTTCATGTAATTGTGTACTATCTGGAATCTTTGGATAGTAATTACGACTACCAAGAATTTTTCCTTGTCGAACAAAAAGTACATGAACACATGAAATACCTAGGTTATAAGCAACGCTTATAACATCTAGGTCTTTCATTTTGCCAGACACAAATTGTTGCTCTGTCACTACTTGAATGGCTTTTATTTGATCACGATAATGTGCTGCCATTTCAAATTTAAGTGCTTGACTTGCCTGTTCCATATTTTGAGTTAATTGCTTAAGAACTTGATGATCCTTTCCTGATAAGAACAAACGTACGTATTCTACTTGTTGATGATATTCTTTATCAGTAATAAGTCCTCTAATACATGGGCCAAGGCAGCGATTAATTTGATATTGAAGGCATGGCTTGGATCTATTTAGATAGATACTATCCTTACACTGACGAATGGAAAAAAGTTTTTGTAATAAAGTTAGCGTTTCTTTAACGGAAGAAACGCTTGGAAATGGTCCAAAATACTCTCCTTTTACTTTTATAGCACCACGATGCATATTCAAACGTGGATGTTTATCTGCACTTAAAAAAATATAAGGATAAGATTTATCATCCCTTAGTAGAACATTATAACGAGGCTGATAAAGTTTAATATAGTTATGTTCAAGTAATAAAGCCTCTGTTTCTGTGTGTGTTACAGTAATATCAATTAAACCAATATTTTTAACCATCTGTTCTATTTTAGGATTGTTTACTTTTTTTCTAAAATAACTCACTAAACGTTTTTTTAAATCTTTTGCTTTACCGACATAAATTACTACACCAGATGTATCATACATACGATATACGCCAGGTTGATTAGTAACTGTTTCCAAAAATACTTTTGGATCAAATAATTCTGACACTATAATCAAAGCTCCTTGTTCTCATCACTCTACTCTTATTGCTATAAGAGTAGATTTTACATGACTACGAACTTTTCTTTTATCAAACATTGTAATATCTGCAACTATGTATTATTTTTGTATTTAAATTGAGTTATTTGCTATCTATCCAATCGGTATATTGCTTGTTATTATCAACACAATGCGTAATTCACGATTACATAGCAGGTTTTATCGTTTTAGTTCTATATCTACTTGATATAGAAGGAGCTATGGGATACATAGCCAACGATCAATATCTTTATCTGTATCTTTATCCAATATTAAAAGATATTTATGACTAAACATTTTCATAATTTTTCTTTTCAGAAAATCACTCAATCCGTGCGGAAATTACCACATCCAGTCTGATTACTCATAAAAATATTCCATCAGTAATAAAAGTTATGCACACATCAAAATAGCAACTAAAATCACATAGAAGAAAATATTGAATAGAAGAAAAATTTTTCTAAATCTTTTAAGCATAAAATTGTGTACATATTCGTCGTATAGGTAGCCTCACTAAACCAATAAAACAAATGAAGTACAATAACCTTGATAGTATATTGATAAGTTATGTAATTCCATGAACTATTCAGTATGGTTAATAGAGCATGGTT
>JAVYJS010000028.1:0-3629 GCA_032378655.1 Candidatus Arsenophonus melophagi
AATATGGCTTTAATACCAGGATTGGTAGGAGCTGCGCCTATACAAAATATAGGCGCTTATAGTATGGAATTTAAAGATGTATGTCATTATGTTGACATTGTTAATTTGAGTAACGGCAAACAATATCGTTTAAATACTGCCGAATGTCAATTCGGTTATAGAGATAGTATTTTTAAGCATCAATATCGTGAAAATTTTGCTATTATTTCCGTTGGGTTAAGACTGAATAAACGATGGAAACCTATTTTAAGCTATGCTAGCTTAACTCCTTTAGCTTCAAAGACAGTAACAGCAGAAATAATCTTTGATGCTATTTGTAAAATGAGAAAAAGGAAGTTACCTGATCCATTTTTAGTAGGAAATGCGGGTAGTTTTTTTAAAAATCCCATCATTTCTAGTAAGATTGCAAGGAAAATAAAGGCACGTTATCCTCAATGCTTAGAATATCCACAAAGTGATGGCAAAGTAAAGCTTTCTGCTGGATGGCTTATTGATCAGTGTGATTTAAAAGGCTATCAATGTGGAGGCGCAGCGGTATATAGTGACCAAGCATTAGTTTTAATTAATAAAAATAATGCGACTGGAAAAGATATTGTCAATTTAGCTCGTTATATCCAAAAAAAAGTCATAGAAAATTTTTCTATTAGATTAGAACCAGAAGTACGTTTTATTGGTAAATATGGAGAAATTAATGCTATGGATGCTATTGCATGAAATATGAAATTTTACCTTTAAAACTCATTCAAATACTTTCCGATGGAAGTAGACATTCTGGCAAGAAGTTAGGTGAATTACTTGGTATAACGCAATCTACTATTGATCAGCATATTCATACACTTCGTCAATGGGGAATACAGGTTATTGTTAATAACAATCTTGGATATCAGCTTGTCAAAAAAATAGATTTATTAGATTATGAGTTAATTTTTGGCTTAGTAAGACATGGAAATATAATTGTAAAATCTGTAATTAATTCCACTAATCAATACCTCCTTGAATCTATTGATCAATTAAATTCTGGTGATGTTTGTATTGCAGAATACCAAACTTTTGGTAGAGGTAGACGTGGTCGGTATTGGGTTTCTCCATTTGGCTGCAATATTAATTTATCATTATACTGGCATTTACACAGAGGCCCGACTACTGCTATTGGGCTAAGTTTAGTTGTAGGAATTGTAATAGCTGAAACTCTTAATAAGATAATAGGTAATAATATAAAACTTAAATGGCCTAATGATCTTTATCTTAACGAAAAGAAGATAGCTGGCATTTTAATTGAGATGATCAGTAGCCCAGGCAATACAGCGCATATTGTCATTGGCATTGGACTAAATGTTTCAATGAGTTGCAATGATATAAAAAAAAGTAATCAAGAATGGACTAATCTTGAACAAGATGGTGTTTCAATAGAAAGAAATATTATAGCAAGTCAGATTATTTTGGCATTACGTCATGAGTTAGTACAATTTGAAAAATATGGTTTTATTCCTTTTATCAAACGTTGGTTGGTGTTGGATAATTTTTTACATAAAAAAGTCAAATTACATATTGGTAATCAGATTGAGATTGGTATCGTGAAAGGAATCAATGAATATGGAGCAATTTTGTTAGAACAAAATTGCAAAATTTTTTCCTACATAGGTGACGAAATTTCATTAAGGCCAGACATGTAGAGAAATATGGTTACACTTCACACCTTGTTCTTAATTATAGAACATTATTTTTTTAATCTAAGGCCTCTAACCGCATGGTTTACGCCTTTTATCATAATCAAATTTGCTCTTTCCTTAGTTGGAATTATATTTTTTTCTAAATTTATTTTATTTATTTCTTCCCATAATTTTTTGGCTTTTTTTATTGCTGTTTCTTGCTCTAATTTAGAGTAATGGTAAAAATAAGCTTGCGGATCTAAAAAAACGCTTTTGCAGAATTTTAGAAAACGACTAATATACCACTTTTTTAAAAAATTTTCTGGAGCGTCAACATAAATAGAAAAATCGATAAAGTCAGATATGAAAATCTGATATGGAGTATACGGATAATCGATTGCACTTTGCAAAATATTCAAACCTTCAAAAATAAGAATATCAGGATTTTTAATCACTTGTTTTTTATCGGGAATAATATCGTAAGTGAGATGGGAATAGATTGGCGCAGTAACATGCTTAACCCCTGATTTTATGTCAGAAATAAATTTTACTAAACGATGCATATCGTATGATTGTGGAAACCCTTTTTTTTTCATTAAACCACGTTTTTTTAAAATCCGATTTGGGTATAAAAAACCATCTGTTGTAAGAAGATCCACTGTACGATGTTCTGGCCAACGACTTAATAAAGTTTTTAATACACGAGCTGTTGTACTTTTACCAGCTGCAACACTACCTACAATACCGATAACATATGGTACTTTAGTACCTTTTTTATCTAAAGTACCTAAAAACTGTTCTAATACATTTTTTCTTCGTACATTTGCACTAATGTACAAGTTAAGTAGTCGTGAAATAGGAAGATAAATTTTATTTACTTCATCCATGGAAAGATTATCATTAATACCTTTTAACTTTAGAAGTTCTTTATCTGTTAGCAGTTCTAATGGAACTGAATCACCTAATGTCGCCCAATGTTCACGATCAAATTCTAAATAAGGTATTCTTGCAAAGTTTTTTTTTGTTTCATTTTTTTCTTTTATGAGGTAGTATTTACTTGCTTACAGGTTGTAATAATATTTTTTTTACATAAAATAGGTTTTTAAAAACGCGTATCTCTATTTTATGCTTTTGTTTTCAAGAAACAATTGATCAAAATTTATCTATTATTTCACATTTATTTACTCAATATTGTATTATGAATAATACAATATTGAGTAAATAAATAAAAAGAAAATACTTAAAACAGTAGATGCTTGACCAGTCAAATTAATTTTTTAATTTTTTAATTTCAAAGCTCGCTAGCTAGCGAGTGCAATACCTCTGGCCGGTGTAGCTCAGTTGGTAGAGCAACTGACTTGTAATCAGTAGGTCCCGAGTTCGACTCTTGGCGCCGGCACCATTAAAATATTTCGTATAATTTTAAAGAAGAATTTTAAAAAGTACAAGGTGGGATTCCCGAGCGGCTAAAGGGAGCAGACTGTAAATCTGCCGTCATAGACTTCGAAGGTTCGAATCCTTCTCCCACCACCATAAATGTCCTCTGCAAACATATTAAGTGTTTGGTTTTAAAAGTACTTCAATATAACATTGCTTAAGAAAATTTTTTTAGTTATTCAGCTGCTTTTATTAAGCAGCAGATAGCTAATCTTCTATACTAAAGACAGATAGCTAAGCTTAGCAGCGAGCATCGTATAATGGTTATTACCTCAGCCTTCCAAGCTGATGATGCGGGTTCAATTCCCGCTGCCCGCTCCAAGATGTGTTGATATAGCTCAGTTGGTAGAGCACACCCTTGGTAAGGGTGAGGTCGGCAGTTCGAATCTGCCTATCAGCACCACCTACAACATACTCTTAACTATTCTCTAAATTTCTTACAATAAGAAAATAAGCATGTAATTTTAATGACTTAGTTAATATAGTATATATACTAATTCTATTTCTTAGAGGGGTAATCTAATGTCTAAAGAAAAATTTGAA
>JAVYJS010000029.1:0-3578 GCA_032378655.1 Candidatus Arsenophonus melophagi
AGATCCAAGAAAAGAGAAGACAGGTGTGGGATTATCACCCCATTGTAATGCTAACTGGGTAAAATTTATCGTTCTTGCATCTACTCTAGGAGGAGTACCTGTTTTAAGTCTATTGACCCTTAAAGTTAGCTCTTTTAACCTTTTTGAGAGATTAATTGCAGGAGGATCGCCGGCCCTACCCCCACTATAATTTTTTAGTCCTATATGGATCTTACCGTTAAGAAACGTGCCTGTTGTTAACACAACAGATTTTGCATGAAATTTTAATCCAATGGTGGTGATCACCCCAATAATTTGATTGTTTTTTATAATTAAGTCTTCAACAGTTTGTTGAAAGATCATTAGATTATTTTGATTTTCTAGTGCACGTTTAATTGCTTGTTTGTAAAGTAGACGATCTATTTGAGCTCTTGTTGCTTGTACTGCTGGTCCTTTACTTGTATTCAGTATCCTAAATTGGATTCCTGCTTGATCTGCTGCCATAGCCATAATACCACCTAAGGCATCAATTTCTTTAACCAGATGCCCTTTACCTATACCTCCGATAGCAGGATTACATGATATGTGACCTAAGGTATCAATATTATGAGTTATAAGTAAAGTTTGGCGCCCCATACGAGCAGTAGCCATAGCTGCTTCCGTACCAGCATGACCTCCTCCAATAATGATAATGTCAAATTTTTTTTGGTAAAACATGTATGTGCCTTAGTTTTAAATATGTATTGTGGAACGAAATTCCACAGAATAAGTTATCCTATATATTGAGGATTAAGTTTAATATAATTGTGCTTCATTTCAGATTACATTTTTATGTAAAACCTGAAATGCAATCTAATCATAATGTAGATAAGTTTTTATTTTAAAAATCGCCGATGTTTGATAGTATGATCTGGAATATTCTATTATTCCTATTCTAGGAATAATAGAATATAACACTTTATAACATACTAATAAAATTATTCTTAGAATAATTTTATTGCTACTATCAGGTAAAGTGCTATTATTTATCCAATTCTTTTGCTTTATTAGCACTTTAATTCTTGAAATATAAAAAAGGGAATATAATATTGAGTTATCAATGCTATTTGATATTTTCTTTTTTGTGTGAGTTATATTTACTTCATGAATACTATGAATGAATGTGAAAGTAATAATTCCAGTCGATCCATAGATTTTATTGATACTGACAACATCATAAAAGTAATGCTCGTTATAAGCACAAAATAGAAACGGCCAGTCATACTCATTACTTAGAATGAGTATGACTGGCCGTTTTATAGAAAACGCAAAACTCTGTAAGTAACAAAACCATATAGATAAAAGTTATTGCTAATCAACTAAGCTTTATCAACATTATAAAACGATATCGTTTTATAATGTTGATAAAGCTACACATTGCCTATGTTATGATGTTGTCATTCTATAACAATAGATCTTTAGAATGCAATCATATTGAATTAGATGCTATAATAAAAAATGAATATCACTTAGTAGTCTAATAAGATGATTGCAATCTATAGGTTTTTGAATTAGCTTTTCTTATGAAAGATTTCAAGCCAAGTAAATTAATAGAATTAGTATTATTACTCTATCAGAGATCGCTACTTCAGCGACAGCGACATAGTATGTTATAGATGTCCTATCTAGCATTTTCTTTGCTTACTACCACTAGTCTCCTACTTTAGGAAACTAGTGGTTTGCAAATCATTTTACTATCCAGTCAACAGATTGACCATACAGTTCAATAACTTTTTAAGAAAAGCCTTTTCAATAAAAGATCTAATAACTATGCATATGATTATGATTTTAATCACCATTTAGTAAATTAATCGATATTAATTATCGATACTGGTACTCGTAAAGATAAATCTACCTGCTTTCTCGTTATATATTTATCTAGTTCTACAATGCTTAGAGCGCATAAAATATTGTATTATTATATTTTAGTAATATTAAATAAGTAATTTTTTATACGTATACTGCATAACGCTACCATGTCATGGCTCATTACACAGCTATTAATTTTAAATTTTAATTAGCCTGCAGGATTACAACTACTTTTCTTATTAGTAAACGATTTGTACAGTAGGACGACACGAACTTTATAAATGTATCTCTGTATCATAACGCTTCCTTATTCTTATATTTTATATTAGTAATATATATTACTTTTGATTGCTTAAAACGTTCGATATAAACATTGATTATAATAAATATTATTAATGCTCAAAATATTAATTATGTATCGTGATTAATTAATTTATTTTCAATAGCATTGATATTTTTTAATACAAAATAGTACCGATCAATAAAAAAAAATCAGGATCATAATCCCCTACTTACATTACGATAAGATTACTATCACTAGTACAAATACAGCACGTTCTACCGTCTCGTATTGTCGCGAAGGTATCTACAATATGCTGCAATCTAACAATATAAAAACTCTATTAGGAACACTTATTAAAATAATCATTAATACAATGAACCAATAATTAATTTAATTTTTTTTTAAGTTATTCATTGTATTAATAATAGGATGTATAAACTTTGTATTATAACATAATGTTCCAGTATAAAATACTTATTAATACGCTAAATGATCAATTCTAAAATTGCTTAGAAACAGAGATGTGAATTTGATATAAAAAGAAATTTATAAATGATAATTTTCGCACAAAACTGTACTTGGAAGAATGAAATTTTAATATTCTAAGGACAACGAGAATGTAGGTACCTTTCACCACTTCAAAAAAGTGAAATTTCTTCTATGCTAGAAGATTAATTCTTCTATAAGTTAATAAAAAGAAAAAGAATAGTACTGAATCCTTAGTTAAATAAAAGTTAATGTTATCTAAGTATAACAAAAATTGTCCTTCTAAAAAGAAAAAGTATTAATAAACGTTGTCTGAATAATTAGCTAACAATAAATTAAATTGATCACTAGTTCTAAACTATACCACTATTTTCCAATAAAATTATTAGCCTCTATATTTTATGCAGAAAAGAAAACCATATAAAATAATAATTATTATATCTCATTAAAATAATGATTATGATATCTCATTCTACAATCGCAACACATCGGTAGCTATTATAATCTATTCTACAATGTTGCTGTTTTATATCCAATTATTACTGAATTTCATATTGCGTGGTAATATTTTTAGGTCTTAGTTTAAAATCAATGTCATCATGATGATGACTATTAATCTCAATTACAGTTGCATTATTTTATTAAAATAATGCAACTGTAATTGAGATTAATATACCAATTTTAATATGCTATATAATAGCATATTTCTTATTTCTTGATAAATAAGAAAACTATAGTTGAAAAGTAATTTTAATTAAAGCTGATTACTATTTGTATTAGTAGTAACTTTGCCGACTTTATCGGTATTAAAGTGTTGATACTGAAAATGGTATTTATTACTTGTTTATTTTTATAGATTCATTGTCTAATAAAACTTTTAATGATCTATGATTCGATTACGAATATCATACTTGTATTGATCTCATATCCCATAAAAACGGAAACAATGCAATATCACCTATTACTTAACTCACCACTACTA
>JAVYJS010000030.1:0-3480 GCA_032378655.1 Candidatus Arsenophonus melophagi
TATGCTCTTTAACAATCTAAAACAAATGAAAGCATTAAAACACCACACTGTTATAATAAGTAACAAGAAGAAATAGGAGAGAACTCTTAAAATTCTAACGTTAAAGTGTTTTGCTATCAGTCAATTTTGTGATGGGTAAGCGATCAGGCATTCGAGCTCATATCAAGTACTCTGTACAAAGAGTACGGAGAGTATATTACGATTATTTTACTTAATCAAAATATTACTGCACGCAATAGCCTAATCAAAGAGAATGATAGTAATACGAAGACAACTTTGGGTTGTGAGGTTAAGCAAACAAAGCGTACACGGTGGATGCCTAGGCAATCAGAGGCGATGAAGGACGTGCTAATCTGCGAAAAGCGTCGGTAAGCTGATATGAAGCGTAATAACCGGCGATGTCCGAATGGGGAAACCCAATGCATGTTATGCATTATCGTTTGATGAATTCATAGTCAAACGAAGCGAACCGAGGGAACTGAAACATCTCAGTACCTCGAGGAAAAGAAATCAACCGAGATTCCCCTAGTAGTGGCGAGCGAACGGGGAGGAGCCCAGAGTCAGAATCTATATTAGCATCAGGAGAAAAGTCTGGAAAGGCCTGCAATAAAGGGTGATAGCCCCGTATCCGAAGGTGTTAATATCGTGAACTCGAAGAGTAGGACGGGACACGTGTTATCCTGTCTGAAGATGGGGGGACCATCCTCCAAGGCTAAATACTCCTGAATGACCGATAGTGAACCAGTACCGTGAGGGAAAGGCGAAAAGAACCCCGGTGAGGGGAGTGAAAAGAACCTGAATCCGTGTACGTACAAGCAGTGGGAGCCCCATCACTCAAGTGCCCTGTAATCAGAAGGGGTTATCTGTTATGTAGAATAATAGAATAGGATTTACCATTGTCTATTAGGTGGGCATTTGAGGATGGGGTGACTGCGTACCTTTTGTATAATGGGTCAGCGACTTATATTCTGTAGCAAGGTTAACCGCATAAGGGAGCCGTAGGGAAACCGAGTCTTAACTGGGCGTTAAGTTGCAGGGTATAGACCCGAAACCCGGTGATCTAGCCATGAGCAGGTTGAAGGTTGGGTAACACTAACTGGAGGACCGAACCGACTAATGTTGAAAAATTAGCGGATGACTTGTGGTTAGGGGTGAAAGGCCAATCAAACCGGGAGATAGCTGGTTCTCCCCGAAAGCTATTTAGGTAGCGCCTCGTGAATTCATCTTTGGGGGTAGAGCACTGTTTCGGCTAAGGGGTCATCCTGACTTACTAATCCGATGCAAACTACGAATACCGAAGAATGTTATCACGGGAGACACACGGCGGGTGCTAACGTCCGTCGTGAAGAGGGAAACAACCCAGACCGCCAGCTAAGGTCCCAAAGTCATAGTTAAGTGGGAAACGAAGTGGGAAGGCTTAGACAGCCAGGATGTTGGCTTAGAAGCAGCCATCATTTAAAGAAAGCGTAATAGCTCACTGGTCGAGTCGTCCTGCGCGGAAGATGTAACGGGGCTAAACTATGCACCGAAGCTGCGGCAGCAACAGTAATGTTGCTGGGTAGGGGAGCGTTCTGTAAGCTGTTGAAGGTGAACTGAGAAGTTTGCTGGAGGTATCAGAAGTGCGAATGCTGACATAAGTAACGATAAAGCGGGTGAAAAACCCGCTCGCCGAAAGACTAAGGGTTCCTACCCAACGGTAATCGGGGTAGGGTAAGTCGACCTCTAAGGCGAGGCTGAGAAGCGTAGTCGATGAGAAACTGGTTAATATTCCTGTACTAATAGTTACTGCGAAGGGGGGACGAAGAAGGCTAGGCTATCCGGGCGACGGTTGTCCCGGTTTAAGCGTATAGGTGTGTAGTACAGGAAAATCCGTATTACTGTAACACTGAGGCGTGATGACGAACTACTAAGGTGGTGAAGTAGCTAATGCCAAGCTTCCAGGAAAAGCCTCTAAGCGATAAGTAACGATTAATCGTACCCTAAACCGACACAGGTAGTTAGGTAGAGAATACTAAGGCGCTTAAGAGAACTCGGGTGAAGGAACTAGGCAAAATGGTGCCGTAACTTCGGGAGAAGGCACGCTGGAATTAGGTGAAGTAGTTAACCTATGGAGCCGAAGCCAGTCGCAGATACCAGCTGGCTGCAACTGTTTATTAAAAACACAGCACTGTGCAAACACGAAAGTGGACGTATACGGTGTGACACCTGCCCGGTGCTGGAAGGTTAATTGATAGAGTAAGCCGTAAGGCAAAGCACTTGATCGAAGCCCCAGTAAACGGCGGCCGTAACTATAACGGTCCTAAGGTAGCGAAATTCCTTGTCGGGTAAGTTCCGACCTGCACGAATGGTGTAATGATGGCCAGGCTGTCTCCACCCGAGACTTAGTGAAATTGAACTCGCTGTGAAGATGCAGTGTACCCGCGACAAGACGGAAAGACCCCGTGAACCTTTACTATAGCTTGATACTGAACATTGAGCCTTGATGTGTAGGATAGGTGGGAGGCTGTGAAATGCGGATGCCAATCTGCATGGAGCCAACGTTGAAATACCACCCTTTAATGTTTGATGTTCTAACTTAGGTCCGTTATCCGGACTGAGGACAGTGTCTGGTAGGTAGTTTGACTGGGGCGGTCTCCTCCTAAAAAGTAACGGAGGAGTACGAAGGTTGGCTAATCACGGTCGGAAATCGTGAAGTTAGTGCAAAGGCATAAGCCAGCTTAACTGCGAGCGTGACGGCGCGAGCAGGTACGAAAGTAGGTCTTAGTGATCCGGTGGTTCTGAATGGAAGGGCCATCGCTCAACGGATAAAAGGTACTCCGGGGATAACAGGCTGATACCGCCCAAGAGTTCATATCGACGGCGGTGTTTGGCACCTCGATGTCGGCTCATCACATCCTGGGGCTGAAGTAGGTCCCAAGGGTATGGCTGTTCGCCATTTAAAGTGGTACGCGAGCTGGGTTTAGAACGTCGTGAGACAGTTCGGTCCCTATCTGTCGTGGGCGTAGGAAGATTGAGAGGGGCTGCTCCTAGTACGAGAGGACCGGAGTGGACGCACCTCTGGTGTTCAGGTTGTCATGCCAATGGCATTGCCTGGTAGCTAAGTGCGGAAGAGATAACCGCTGAAAGTATTTAAGCGGGAAACTTGCCTCAAGATGAGTCTTCCCTGACAGTAATGTCCTATAAGGGGTGTTCAAGACGAGGACGTAGATAGGCTGGGTGTGTAAGCGTAGCGATACGTTAAGCTAACCAGTACTAATGACCCGAGAGGCTTAACCCACAACACCAAAGGTGTTTTAAAGATCAGATCAATATCTAAAAAGTATTTGTCTGGTGGCCATAGCGCGGTGGTCCCACCTGATCCCATATCGAACTCAGAAGTGAAATGCCGTAGTGCCGATGGTAGTGTGGGGTCTCCCCATGTGAGAGTAGGGAGCTGCCAGACTTGAAGAGTATTCATTTAATAGTGGAATTTTTCGGTTT
>JAVYJS010000031.1:0-3440 GCA_032378655.1 Candidatus Arsenophonus melophagi
TATTTCGGACCAATATAAATAATAAAGATGCTTTATTTTTAGCGTTAAAGCAATTATACGCTACACTTATAAAGTATAAGTCTTGTTCACTTGCTAGCAGCATTGCCTAAAAATCTGAGATAATTATAAAACCTATAAGGTTGCGCGTAATAGATAACCTTTGTTATTTTCTTATTCCTGGCAATTACTTCGCAGTTAGTGAAGAAAAGGGTGATGGCGACTCTTTCTACTCTTGTAAGCAGAACACTTCATAGATTAAAAATTGTAGTAAGTAAAGCAAGATTTAAAATCAAAATAACGATTCATTAGGTATGAATATGTTCTGTCTTGAATTTACAAAATTGTAAAAGTGCATTGAGTTCATGTACTGTTCCAGTTTATCTTTTTATTTTTCTAAAAACGTTCTTTTCCAAAGAATGCACTCTACTGATTTGCTGAGCAGCAAACAAGCTATCTCTTTGTGTACCACACCTATTAAAACATTGCTATCAGTAACTAAAAGTGCTATTGTTGACTGTTGTGATCCGCCTTATATATCATTTGCAAATACTGCTAAATGTATTTCCTTGCTTTGACCAAATAGTTTTTAGAAAAAAGAACAACATACTTGTTTTTAAAAGAGCTTTTTACTTAAGCATAAAGACGTTGGGGTGTCCTTGTTATAATCAAATCAGAATACACTAATAATACACTGGAGACTAGCAACGATATCATCGTACAACACTAAAATGCTTTTAAAGTACGTAGAACAATTAGTAAAAATTTCTTTTTGCGTAGAAAAAAAACTTTTAGCATTCCAAATGTACCATACCTATAGGCTACTCTGTATAGGTAAAGACCTCTTCTTTAGAAGAAGTCAAAAGATAACACAAATTAGAATAATGATAATTCGGAGATTATGATAATAATGAAAGATTTTTTGATTGCTTCCTCTATTTTATCAGCAAATTTTGCTTCTTTAGGTGCAGAAGCTGAAAAAGTAATTAAATCTGGGGCAGATATTATCCATTGTGACGTCATGGATAACCATTATGTTCCAAATTTAACTTTCGGGCCAATGATATGTCAAGCATTGCGTGATTACGGCATTAAAGCGCCTATTGACGTACATTTGATGGCTAAGCCAGTGGATAGACTCATCTTATCCTTTGCTAAAGCTGGAGCAACTTATATTACCTTTCACACTGAAGCAAGTGAACATATTAGTCGTACTGTGCAATTAATTAAAGATAATGGATGTAAAGCTGGTTTAGCATTTAACCCTACAACACCATTGCAATATTTAGATTATATAATAGACCAATTAGATCTTATACTCATTATGTCTGTAAATCCTGGTTTTTGTGGACAGTCTTTTATTCTACAAACCTTAAATAAACTAAGTCAAGTACATAAAGTAATTGAGAGCAAAGGTTATAACGTTCGTCTAGAAGTTGACGGAGGTATTAATGTTAACAACATTAGTAATATTGCAAACACAGGTGCCGATACTTTTGTCGTGGGGTCAGCAATTTTTAATCAACAAGATTATAAATCTGTCATTGATGCTATGCGTAAAAAATTAGCTGCGGTAATTAAATAAAATTCAAGTATATAAAATATACGCTAAATGCATTTGATCTCATGATAGACAATCAACCATTGTCTGCTGAAAACTCTACAATAGAAACATAAAAAAAATTACTTCATCATTGAATGGCCATGATATCTACATTATGATAAACTGTGAAGTCAGTTATACTGACTGTTCCAGTGTACTAAGAAAAAACATTTTCTTAAAATTTAAGAAAATGTATGCAACTATTTCATATCAGTGTTCTTGATATTTTTCTATAAAATATTAGCAATAATTAGTTAAAAACTATTAAATAGCAATCATCGCTAATAAAACAACACTATGGATACAATATTTTTGCTATTTAATAGCAGTTAATTTGTAATTTTCTTAAAATTAAGAGGTAATCACATAATAATTATTAGATAAAAACATGTTAAAAGAAAATATTCTTTTCATGTGACTCAATAAAAATCAATTATTATTTAATTACCGCGATTTTAACAAGAGCTTAGATAGAGCTTACGAAGCTTTCTTTCTATGCTTTAACTTATTGGATATCACTGTACCCAATCTGTTTCTCTAGTGCCTGTATTAGAGATTACACCATGTAAAATTTGGATGTGTAATATGAATATGCCATCAAAAAAATTGATCGATTGCACTGAACAACCTATTGTATTTAGTGGAGCGCAACCTTCTGGAGAGTTAACCATTGGAAACTACATTGGTGCATTACGCCAATGGGTTAAGATGCAGGATAACTATGACTGTATCTATTGCATTGTTGATCAACATGCTATTACAGTGCGTCACGATCCCAAAGAGTTAAGAAAGCGTACTTTAGATACGTTAGCATTGTACCTCTCTTGTGGCATCAATATTAAAAAAAGCATCATTTTTGTTCAATCCCATGTTCCTCAACATATCCAACTTAGCTGGATTCTTAACTGTTATACCTATTTTGGTGAGTTAAGCCGAATGACGCAATTTAAAGACAAATCAACTCGTTATGTTGAAAACATTAATACTGGATTATTTAATTATCCAGTATTAATGGCTGCAGATATTTTACTTTACCAAACCAATCAAGTCCCGGTTGGGATAGATCAAAAACAACATTTAGAATTAAGTCGTGATATTGCAAAACGTTTTAATGCGCTCTATGGTGAGGTATTTACAATACCAGATCCCTTTATTCCAGAAACTGGAGCGCAAGTTATGTCTCTACAAGAACCCAAAAAAAAGATGTCAAAGTCAGACAACAATCGCAACAATATAATAACTTTATTAGAAAATCCTAAAATAGCAGCTAAAAAAATAAAACATGCTCTTACTGATTCTGATGAGCCTCCACGGATTTTTTATGATTCAGAAAAAAAACCAGGTATTTCTAATCTAATGGCAATCCTTGCTGGCATAAGTAGTATTTCTTTTTTAGAAATAGAAAAAGAATTTTCAGGAAAAATGTATACAGATCTTAAAAATACTGTTGCTGAAGCTGTATCAAATATCTTAATAAATATCCAAAGTCGTTTTTATGACCTGCGTAATAACGAAAAATTATTGAATGATATTATCTCTGAAGGCGCTAGCAAAGCAGAGGCTCGCGCTCAAATAACACTTAATAAAGTTTATGACGTTATTGGTTTTATTAATCCTTTTAAAAGTAGTTTTTAAAGGTAGTTTACTGCTATAAGTTTATAAAGATAAAAGAAAAACAATGCTTATAGAAGCAAGCTTTAACTAACAAAATATTTTGTTATATATTTTAGTATCTTTAAAATGCACCTTTTTAAAAAGTGCAAAGGAACTGTCTTCAAGTATTGTTATTTAAATCTATTCTTAATAATTAAGAATAGATACCTGGTATTAAAGCCATATT
>JAVYJS010000032.1:0-2255 GCA_032378655.1 Candidatus Arsenophonus melophagi
AAAACCGTGGTTAAAAATGAAAGAACCTCCTGATACAATTGTCCTTGGTTGCACTCATTTTCCTTTATTAAGGAAGGAGCTGCAAGAAGTATTTTATCATAGAACTATGCTAATTGATTCTGGTACAGCAACTGCTAGACAGGCACTGTGGTTAATTAATAATCATCGGTTAATGAATAATCATCAAAATTTAATTTTGACTAAAAATAACAATATCGCCTATTGTACTAAAAAGGATGTTGAAACTAAAAAACTTATTCCTTTATTAAGGAAGGAAGGTTTTAATGTATTAGAGAAAATTACTTTTTAAGTAAATTAATAAGAATGAATTAATGAGCAATTAAAATAATAGTTGATAGGTACGTAAAATCGCTTACATTGTCCTTAATAGGAGTATGATAGTAAAAATAATTACAGAAGCACATACGGTTCTATTAACTTTTAGTAAAGAAAAGTAAAAGAATTCATTGACTTTACAAGTAAACAGCGTACTATACGCGACCTCGCGATCTCTAAATCGCGCGTTCTTTAACATAATTACACAATCTGTGTGGGTACTCGCAAGACATCATCACGATATTTAGAAATTAAGTCTTAAAGAGTAACGAAAAGTTAATTCATAACGAATAGCATTCAGGAATTCTTTGAGCATCAAACTTCTAATGAAAGAGTTTGATCATGGCTCAGATTGAACGCTGGCGGCAGGCCTAACACATGCAAGTCGAGCGGCAGCGGAAGAAAGCGTAATTTCTTGCCGGCAAGCGGCGGACGGGTGAGTAATGTATGGGGATCTACCCATAGGAGGGGGATAACCATTGGAAACGATGGCTAATACCGCATAACCTCTCAGGAGCAAAGTGAGGGACCGTAAGGCCTCACGCCTTTGGATGAACCCATATGAGATTAGCTAGTAGGTTAGGTAAAGGCTCACCTAGGCTACGATCTCTAGCTGGTCTGAGAGGATGACCAGCCACACTGGGACTGAGACACGGCCCAGACTCCTACGGGAGGCAGCAGTGGGGAATATTGCACAATGGGCGCAAGCCTGATGCAGCCATGCCGCGTGTATGAAGAAGGCCTTCGGGTTGTAAAGTACTTTCAGTCGTGAGGAAGGTATTAAGGTTAATAGCCTTAATAATTGACATTAGCGACAGAAGAAGCACCGGCTAACTCCGTGCCAGCAGCCGCGGTAATACGGAGGATGCGAGCGTTAATCGGAATTACTGGGCGTAAAGGGCACGCAGGCGGTTAATTAAGTTGGATGTGAAATCCCCGGGCTTAACCTAGGAATGGCATTCAAAACTGGTTAGCTAGAGTCTTGTAGAGGAGGGTAGAATTCCATGTGTAGCAGTGAAATGCGTAGAGATGTGGAGGAATACCAGTGGCGAAGGCGGCCCTCTGGATAAAGACTGACGCTCATGTGCGAAAGCGTGGGGAGCAAACAGGATTAGATACCCTGGTAGTCCACGCTGTAAACGATGTCGATTTGGAGGTTGTGGTCATGAATTATGACCTCCGGAGCTAACGCGTTAAATCGACCGCCTGGGGAGTACGGCCGCAAGGTTAAAACTCAAATGAATTGACGGGGGCCCGCACAAGCGGTGGAGCATGTGGTTTAATTCGATGCAACGCGAAGAACCTTACCTACTCTTGACATCCAGCGAAGCCTTTAGAGATAGAGGCCTGCCTTAGGGAGCGCTGAGACAGGTGCTGCATGGCTGTCGTCAGCTCGTGTTGTGAAATGTTGGGTTAAGTCCCGCAACGAGCGCAACCCTTATCCTTTGTTGCCAGCGAGTTAAGTCGGGAACTCAAAGGAGACTGCCGGTGATAAACCGGAGGAGGGTGGGGATGACGTCAAGTCATCATGGCCCTTACGAGTAGGGCTACACACGTGCTACAATGGCGTATACAGAGAGAGGCAAGCCTGCGAAGGGAAGCGGAACTCAGAAAGTACGTCGCAGTCCGGATTGGAGTCTGCAACTCGACTCCATGAAGTCGGAATCGCTAGTAATCGCGGATCAGCATGTCGCGGTGAATACGTTCTCGGGCCTTGTACACACCGCCCGTCACACCATGGGAGTGGGTTGCAAAAGAAGTAAGTAGCTTAACCTAAGGGATGGTGCTTACCACTTTGTGGTTCATAACTGGGGTGAAGTCGTAACAAGGTAACCGTAGGGGAACCTGTGGTTGGATCACCTCCTTAAAAGATAGATGGAATGTGAGTGCCCATACCGATTGTATGATGAAGGTTGAGT
>JAVYJS010000033.1:0-2228 GCA_032378655.1 Candidatus Arsenophonus melophagi
TCATTTTTAACCACGGTTTTACGATGCCATTTATTGCTTTATTTGAGATTACGTGGCCATGCAGTTTTTTTTCTGCTAATACAACTAATTCTGATGATGCAAGCATTTCAACTTTACAATTAATAGCAAATTGGCGAATTAGCTCTCTAGTATAGAATCCATTAACAGTGTTCTTAGTTGCTAATAACCCAATAATGCCATTGCGTGTTAACTTAGTTGCAGGCTTGATTGCAGGAACAACCCCTATAATTTGAAATTGAAAATGTGCTCTGAGAATATGTAGGCTTATCGTGCTTGCTGTATTACAAGCAATAATTGCTACTGCTAATGCGTGTTTTCGTTGAATATGATCGATGAGATGAATAACACGTTGAATAATATATGTACTATGCTTTTCCCCATATGGAAAAGCATCATTATCAAAAGCATAAATATAATGTACTTCTGGTAATACATATTTGACTTCACGGTAAATAGATAACCCACCAACCCCAGAATCAAAAATGAGAATAGTTGGCCTTGCTGTTTTTAATTGAGCAAAAGTTACTTTTTTATTTCATTTTTCATGTACTGCATTACCTTAACAAACAATATATCAATAATACTATGACTAATAATATAGGTATAAATTATTATATAAAATGCTTTTTTTAAAAAAAATTGCATAAAATTGCAATAATTGCGTTTTTAAAAACGCATTTTTATTTTGCATTGAAACTGTTATTAGTAATGTTAAAGCAACAAGCTGATTGTAAAACAAAACTTTTCAAGCAACTTTAATCTCCTTCTATGTAGAACTAGAGATATAAATATTTTTTAGAAAAATATTTATAAAAAATTCTAAAAGACATGGTTAAGAAATACATAAGTAATGTATCAATCCTTGCTACCATGATATAACAATACAACTTTACATTACATTAAACTAAAATAGTTATATAATATTTTTATACCTAAACACTTTTTTTAAAAGTATTGAATATGGTATTTTCGTAAGAAATTAGGCATTTCCTTTCAAAAACTAGAGTTTAAAAGACCTTGCTTTTTTAACCAAACTAACAATATTGATATCGCAGCTGGCGTAATGCCTGATATACGTGATGCTTGGCCAATAGAAATAGGTTTATGATCATTTAGCTTATCAATGACTTCTCTAGAAAGACCAGGAATTTTCCCGTAATCTACATTGGACGGCAATGCCGTATATTCATTACGGAGTTGTCTTTTTATTTCTTCTTTTTGATAAAGAAGATAACCCTCATATTTTATTTGAATTTCAACTTGATTTGTAACTTGCTGATCATTAATTGGAGGTGAAAAATAGCTTAACGAAGTAAGTAGTTGATAATTCATTTCTGGTCGGCGCAGTAAATCTTCACCATTCACTTCTTGTGAAAGTGGAGCAGTTAATACTTCATTAAGATCGTCTATCCTATCTGAATGAGGATGTAACCAAAGATTACGTAGTCGCTGGCGTTCTTTTTCTATTAATTCAACCTTATAACAAAATTTTTTCCAACGATCTTCATTGATTAAACCAAGTTTATAGCCTTGTTCAGTTAAACGAATATCGGCATTGTCTTCACGTAGCATAAGACGATATTCTGCTCGTGCAGTAAACATCCTATAGGGTTCTTTAGTGCCAAGTGTACATAGATCATCAATTAAAACACCAATATAAGCTTGATCTCGGCGAGGGTACCATCCTTCTTGTTCATAAGCATAATTAGCCGCGTTAATACCAGCTAATAATCCTTGCGCTCCCGCTTCCTCATAACCCGTTGTTCCATTAATTTGACCAGCAAAAAATAATCCTTGGATTATTTTACTTTCTAATGTAAGTTTTAAATCGCGAGGATCAAAAAAATCATATTCGATCGCATATCCTGGTCTGATAATATGCGCATTTTCTAGACCTTTTAAGGACTGAATAATTTCTATTTGCACATCAAAAGGTAAACTAGTAGAAATTCCATTAGGATAAATTTCATTACTTGTTAGTCCTTCAGGCTCAAGGAAGATTTGATGCGCAGAACGATCAGAAAATCGAATAACTTTCTCTTCAATAGAGGGGCAATAGCGAGGACCAGTTCCTTTAATAATGCCTGTATACATAGGACTACGTTCTAAATTATCGCAAATCACTTGGTGAGTTTTTTCATTAGTATAAGTGATATGGCAAGGTAATTGCTTTGGGTGTTGCTCTGTAGATCCAAGAAAAGAGAAGA
>JAVYJS010000034.1:0-2059 GCA_032378655.1 Candidatus Arsenophonus melophagi
TGCATCTATTGGGTGTTGAGTGAGGGTTGAAAAATAATTTTTCTCCCCCATTAGCATTGCTAATGGCATCAGAGTAGACTTTTATGTAAAACATAACGATATGTTTTACATACTCTTCCATAAGATAACCAAGGGTTAACTCATGACTACAATCATAAGTGTTCGCCGTAATGGCGATGTCGTAATTGCTGGTGATGGACAGGCAACAATGGGTAATACCGTCATTAAGGGAAACGTCCGTAAAGTACGACGGCTTTATAACAATAAAGTGCTTGCTGGTTTTGCAGGTAGCACCGCTGATGCGTTTACACTGTTTGAACTTTTTGAACGTAAACTAGAACTTCGACAAGGACATTTGACAAAAGCTGCTGTTGAATTGGCGAAAGATTGGCGCACTGATCGTATGTTAAGAAAGCTTGAGGCACTTTTAGCTGTTGCAGATAAAAGTAGCTCCTTGATCATTACAGGCAATGGAGATGTTGTTCAACCAGAAAACGATGTGATCACCATTGGTTCTGGCGGTGACTATGCAAAAGCTGCGGCACGTGCTCTATTAGAAAATACAGACATGAGCGCACGCGATATTACAGAAAAAGCGCTAAATATAGCGAGTGATATCTGTATCTATACCAATCATCATTTTAACTTTGAAGAACTCTCTTCAAAATCTTAAGGATTTTAACATGTCTGAAATGACGCCTAGCGAAATTGTCAATGAGTTAGATAATCATATTATTGGTCAAGAACAAGCAAAACGTTCTGTCGCTATTGCACTACGTAATCGTTGGCGTCGTATGCGACTTGATGAAGCACTGCGCCAAGAAGTAACACCAAAAAATATTTTAATGATTGGCCCAACCGGTGTAGGGAAAACTGAAATTGCTCGTCGTTTAGCAAAATTAGCTAATGCTCCCTTTATTAAGGTTGAAGCAACAAAATTTACTGAAGTTGGTTATGTAGGTAAAGAGGTTGATTCCATCATTCGTGATTTAACGGACTCTGCAGTAAAGATGATACGCTTACAATCTATAGAAAAAAACCGTTACCGTGCAGAAGAATTAGCAGAAGAGCGTATTCTTGATGTTTTATTGCCGCCATCCAAAAATAATTTTGGAGAGCCTGATCCTCATGTAGAACCCTCTACTGCTCGTCAATCTTTCAGAAAAAAATTAAGAGAAGGAAAGTTAGACGATAAAGAAATTGAAATTGAAGTTGCTACTGCACCAGTAGGGGTTGAAATTATGGCACCGCCAGGCATGGAAGAAATGACTAGTCAGTTACAATCTATGTTTCAAAATTTAGCTGGTCAAAAGCATAAGCCTCGTAAAATGAAGATTAAAGAAGCTTTTAAAAAATTAATAGAAGAAGCAGCAGCAAAATTAGTTAATCCAGAAGAACTAAAGCAACAGGCGATTGATGCGGTTGAGCAACATGGCATTGTTTTTATTGATGAGATTGACAAAATTTGTAAACGTAGTGAAACTTCTAGTTCAGATGTCTCTAGAGAAGGAGTACAGCGGGATTTATTACCTTTAGTGGAAGGCTGCACAGTTTCTACGAAACATGGTATGGTTAAGACTGATCACATTCTATTTATTGCTTCTGGTGCATTTCAGGTTGCAAGTCCATCTGATTTGATCCCAGAACTACAAGGACGATTACCTATTAGAGTTGAACTGCAAGCATTGACAGCAAAAGATTTTAATCGTATTTTAACTGAACCAAATGCCTCTTTAACTATACAGTATAAAGCATTGATGGCAACTGAAGGTTTAAGCATTGAATTTACAGAAGAAGGTATTGATAAAATTGCTCAAGCTGCCTGGCAGGTTAATGAAAAAACAGAAAATATTGGCGCTCGTCGTTTACATACTGTTCTCGAGCGGTTAATGGAAGATATCTCTTTTACTGCTAGTGAACGCAGTGGCCAAAATATTACTATTGATGCTGATTACGTCGCTCAGCATCTTGATGAGCTAGTTGCAGATGAGGACCTGAGTCGATTTATTTTGTAATACGGCGTTATTAACTTTTCTAGTTATCATCTCAACACCCAATA
>JAVYJS010000035.1:0-1660 GCA_032378655.1 Candidatus Arsenophonus melophagi
AAAATAAAAATTAAAAAAGCAGAGACATCAGTCCGTGGTGTATGGTTAACGACAGTATCGCGACTAGATTGGCCATCACTTGCATCAGTTAATCTGACTTCTGATCAGCACAGAATTCAAGTACAGAAAAAAGAGTTAACTGATATATTAGATAATTTGGTAAAAATAGGCATTAATACCGTTTTTTTTCAGGTTAAGCCAGACGGTACAGCACTGTACCGTTCTCGTATTCTTCCTTGGTCTAGCATGCTTACTGGTATTGTTGGTAAAGACCCAGGTTATGATCCATTAGCGTTTATTATTACTGAAGCACATAAAAGAAATATAACAATACATGCCTGGTTGAATCCATACCGCGTTTCAATGGATATACATCCAGATACTATTACTTCACTGGAAAAGACGTTTTCTTTAGAACCTGCTAGCGTTTTTGTTTTACATAAAGATTGGATACGTACAGCTAACAACCGCTTTGTACTTGATCCAGGTTTACCAGACGTTCGTAAGTGGATCACTAGTATTGTAGCTGAATTAATCAACAGTTATGATATTGATGGCATTCAATTTGACGATTATTTTTATAACGAAACACCTAACTCTAAACTGAATGATGATATAATATTTCAAAAATATGGGCAGGGATTTTTAGATAAAGCTAATTGGCGGAGAAATAATACTTTGTTATTAATTCGAGAAGTTTCTGGAATAGTCCGTCAGTTAAAACCAAATATTGAATTTGGTATTAGCCCTAGTGGTGTGTGGAGAAATATTTCAGATGATCCATTAGGATCTGATACTAAGGCTGGAGGTCCCAGTTATGATCGCGCCTATGCTGACACAAGGCTATGGGTAAAAGAGGGTTTATTGGATTATATTGCTCCACAGATTTACTGGCCTTTTTCCCGCAACATTATGAAATATGATGGGATTGCAAAATGGTGGGTTGATGTAGTAAAGTCAACTAACACCAAATTGTATATTGGAATAGCGTTGTATAAAGTTGGCGTGCAGTCAGAAATAGAACCTACATGGTCCGTGGATGGTGGTGTCCCTGAACTAAAAAGACAGCTTGATTTTAATGAACAATTACCTGAAATTAAAGGTCAAATTCTTTTTAGAGAAAAACTACTTCAAGCTCCTCAAACGAAAGAGGTAGTAAAATATCTTAAATCTCGCTGGCATCTTTAACACCGACATAATACAAAAATTCATTTACTAAAATGAATACGTTTTCTGTACTAAAATAAAAAAGGAGCATCATTCTTTTTTTTTGCAATTCTTGCCTTACATCTATCCATATAGATAAATGGCTGTTTTCTGATCTTTAGAATTAAACTATAAAACCATTTTTGATTTAAATATCTATTAATTAGAATATTTTTATTAAAAAGTTCTGTATAAAAATTAAAGAAATGGTATCTGAATATCGTTCAAATATTGACGTAACTTCTATTGAGTAATATATAAAAATTTTTTGCTAAAATGTATTACCAATATCTTTTAATTGATTTTATTTAATGAATACATAAGTTGTAACGATTCATAATGACAGTTCTTCATTGTTTAATGATACTTTTAATGATCTATGATTCGATTACGAATATCATACTTATATTAATCTCATATCCCATAACAACGGCAACAATGCAATATCACCTAT
>JAVYJS010000036.1:0-1263 GCA_032378655.1 Candidatus Arsenophonus melophagi
ATATACACTATGGGGTGAAGATTGTATAACTCTCATAAAAAAGAGGCTGTTGCCTCTTTTTTAAATTGCCCTAAGAAAATCAAGTAATAATTTTAGAAACGATACCTGCACCAACTGTACGGCCGCCTTCACGGATTGCAAAACGCAACCCTTCAGCCATAGCTATGGGCGCTATCAGCGTCACTTTCATGTTGATATTATCACCTGGCATTACCATCTCTACGCCCTCTGGCAATTCAATTGTACCTGTTACATCCGTCGTTCTAAAATAGAACTGAGGGCGATAACCTTTAAAGAATGGTGTATGTCGTCCCCCCTCATCTTTATTTAAAATATAAACTTCTGACTCAAATTGAGTATGCGGTTTAATTGAACCAGGCTTAGCCAATACTTGTCCACGTTCTACATCTTCACGCTTTGTACCACGTAATAACACACCTATATTCTCTCCTGCTCGACCTTCTTCTAACAATTTACGGAACATTTCTACGCCTGTACATGTCGTTTTCATGGTCTCTTTAATGCCAACAATTTCCACTTCTTCGCCCACTCTTACAATACCACGTTCTACACGGCCTGTTACTACTGTTCCACGACCTGATATTGAAAATACATCTTCAATTGGCAATAAAAATGGTTTATTTATCTCACGCTCTGGCTCTGGTATATACTTATCCAATGTATCAGCTAACTCAGCAATTTTTTCTTCCCACTCTGGAATACCTTCAAGAGCTTTCAACGCTGAACCTCTAATTACTGGTGTCTCTTCTCCAGGAAAATCATACTGAGAAAGTAATTCACGCACCTCCATTTCAACCAGTTCCAGTAACTCTTCATCATCAACCATATCACATTTATTCAGGAAAACGATGATATAAGGCACACCTACCTGGCGACCTAATAGAATATGTTCACGTGTTTGCGGCATGGGACCATCAGTTGCTGCTACCACTAAAATTGCACTATCCATTTGTGCCGCACCGGTGATCATATTTTTTATATAATCCGCATGCCCTGGGCAATCTACGTGTGCATAATGGCGTGTAGGGGTATCGTATTCTACGTGAGAAGTAGAAATGGTAATCCCGCGCGCTTTTTCTTCAGGTGCATTATCAATTTGATCAAATGCGTAGGCACTTCCACCGTATTTTTTTGCTAATACAGTAGTAATTGCAGCGGTTAAAGTTGTTTTTCCGTGGTCAACGTGGCCAATGGTACCAACGTTAATATGCGGTTTTTTACGTTCAAATTTTTCTTTAGACA
>JAVYJS010000037.1:0-677 GCA_032378655.1 Candidatus Arsenophonus melophagi
TGTTGATAATATACTAGTAAAGCCTTACAATTTTTCGATCTATAAACCATTTATACAAATGAGGAATTTTAATAAGGAATTATTAAAATTAAAGGCGACATTAAATTGAATCTCTCAATTTAATCCATAATTTGATCAAATTCGGGTAATTGTCCATTTTGACGAAATTTTGCTGGAGTGGTATGAAAATGTTTTTAAAATACGTGTAAATGTAGCTTGTGAACTAAATCCGTATTGTAGCGCTATGTCCAAAATAGGAAATTTATTTTCCTTAGAAGTCTAGCCGCTTCAAGTAAACGGCGTTTTACGAACGTATTTACCTAATGTGCAACCTTTTAATTGTTTAAAAATCCTTTGCAGATGCCATTTTAGAATAACCACTTTTATTAGCTTAGAATAACCACTTTTATTAGCAATACAATCAATCTTAATGCCTTCATTTCGTTGTAATTGGCTCTCTAACCAATTCACAATATCATTGATGACACTTTCTGACATTTTTTATCTTCCGTAATTAGTGGATAATTCCCTATTTATAAATCATGCCTCATTATATTCTAGGACTTTTGATATTTATAGATAGGAAAAATGCTTTTTTAAAATTAAAATCATACTGTTAAAGTATGATAAAACTTTTAGTATATAAAAGGAAATTATTAACAAATCAATCCATGATT
>JAVYJS010000038.1:0-373 GCA_032378655.1 Candidatus Arsenophonus melophagi
ATAGTGGAATTTTTCGGTTTAGATATATGTATTTTAATACCCAAAGTCAGTTAAAAACTTATAATAGTTTTAGCCTGAATGCTAAGGCAAAAGCAATATACTCAGCTTCTTCAGTAGAGGAATTGCTGAAGTTATGGAAAGATGCTCAACTGAAAGAGTGGCCTATTTTATTATTAGGAGAGGGAAGTAATGTGCTTTTTATTAGCGATTTTGATGGCCTAGTCATTTTAAATCGCATTACCTCGATGGCTATAACTGAATCATCTCAAGAATGGTTGATTCATGTTGGAGGAGGTAACAATTGGCATCAATTAGTAAAAAAACTTATACAAAATGGTATCTATGGGTTAGAAAATATGGCTTTAATACCAGG
>JAVYJS010000039.1:0-297 GCA_032378655.1 Candidatus Arsenophonus melophagi
TTGTATGATGAAGGTTGAGTCAAAGTCGTTATTAGGCTTGTAGCTCAGGTGGTTAGAGCACACCCCTGATAAGGGTGAGGTCGGTGGTTCAAGTCCACCCAGGCCTACCACGTTGCTAGCCCGATCTTTGCCCTTGTAAAGGAGCTGGGAGGAATAATGATACAATATCTAAATAGGGGCTATAGCTCAGCTGGGAGAGCGCCTGTTTTGCACGCAGGAGGTCGGCGGTTCGATCCCGCTTAGCTCCACCATACTACAACAATATACTGTAAGTAACTATGCTCTTTAACAATCTAA
>JAVYJS010000040.1:0-238 GCA_032378655.1 Candidatus Arsenophonus melophagi
TTGTATGATGAAGGTTGAGTAAATAGTGAGTATAGATTGCATAAAGAATCTATAGTCCCCTTCGTCTAGGGGCCTAGGACATCGCCCTTTCACGGCGGTAACAGGGGTTCGAATCCCCTAGGGGACGCCACTTTAACAAAGTGTAGCAGTGGTAATTATAGCATCCAAATGCAGTTACTATCGGTAATTTTATTTAAATACATGGATTTGGTAATCATTAAGTTAATATAATAAGTTA